>PMUN01000028.1 GCA_003166875.1 Bryobacterales bacterium
TCGCCGTCCATTCAAGCAAACGTGTCTGCGTGCCCGCGCGGAGCTGGACGTGAGCGGCGTTTCGCAGGATGTATTCGGTCCGGGACTGATCCCACTTCCAAACTGACCCGCGTCACCGGCGCCAATGTACGAGGCGCGCGTTCTACGTCCAAGTGCGATAACTTCCGTATGCGCCGTAACACAGGACTTGACCGCCTTCTGATCGGCTACACTGAACTGAATCAAGCGAATGCCGCTCTCTCCAGGCACAAAACTCGGACCATACGAAATCCTCTCGCCCGTAGGAGCCGGCGGCATGGGCGAGGTCTTTCGCGCCCGCGACCCGCGCCTGGGCCGCGACGTAGCCATCAAGGTGCTGCCTGCGGCCATGTCCACTGACCCTGACCGCCTCGCCCGCTTCCAGCGTGAGGCTCGCGCCGTCGCCGCGCTCAACCATCCCCACATTGTCACCATCTATTCCGTTGAAGAGGCCGGCAGCATCCACTTCCTCACCATGGAGCTCGTCGAGGGCAAGCCGTTCGACCGCATCATCCCCGCTCACGGCCTGCCCGCCGACCAGATCGTCGACATCGGCAACGCGCTTGCCGACGCCCTCTCTGCAGCGCACGACAAGGGAATCGTCCATCGCGACCTCAAGCCCGCCAACGTCATGGTCAACAACGAGGGCCGCGTCAAGGTGCTCGATTTTGGCCTTGCCAAAGAGGTCACCCAGCTCGGCCCTGAAGATGAAACCCGCGCCGCCGCAGGCAACACCCAGGCCGGCATGGTCATGGGCACTCCCGCCTACATGTCGCCTGAGCAAATCTCCGCACGCCCCCTCGACCACCGCACAGACATCTTCTCCCTCGGCGTCGTGCTCCATGAGATGGCCACCGGCAAGCAGCCCTTTGCCGGCCTCTCCTCGGCAGAGCTAATCTCGTCAATCCTTCGCGACACCCCGCCCTCCGTCTGCGACATCCGCGCCGACCTACCCAGCGATCTGGCACGCATCATCCGCCGCTGCCTTGAGAAAGACCCGCGCCACCGCATCCAGACTGCGCGAGACATCTCCAACGAGTTCCGCGACCTCGCCCGCCAAACCCAGCAGAAAGCCGCTTCGCCAAGCTCGGCTCAAGCTCCAGCTTCAAGCCACGCCGCAACCCCGTCCCCAACCTCAGCCGCCCACTCCCACACCGACTCCGGCACCGCCCGCGCCTACGAAGGTTTCTGGGTCGCCGTGCTGCCCTTCAAGGCACAGGGCGCAAGCCCCGACCTCGCTGCGCTTGCCGAAGGATTAACCGAAGACATCGTCACCGGCATGTCGCGCTTTTCTTATTTGCGCGTTATCGCACGCGGTTCCACGCTCAGCTACGCCAACAACGCAATCGACCTGCGCGTAGCAGGCAAAGAACTCGGCGCACGCTACGTCATGGAAGGCACCCTGCGCCAGGCTGGCGCAAAGCTGCGCCTCGCCGTCCAACTCGTTGACACGGTCACCGGCGCGCACCTCTGGGCTGAGAACTATGAGCGCGCCTTCAGCCCCGAATCCATCTTCGAACTCCAGGACGACCTGGTTCCACGCATCGTTTCCACCGTTGCCGATAACAACGGCGCATTGCCGCGCAGCATGAGTGAGGCAGTGCATAGCAAAGCCCCAGAAGAATTGAGCCCTTACGAAGCCGTGCTGCGCAGCTTCGCCTACTTTGAGAGGTACACGCCAGAAGAGTTGTCGGCTTCTCGGTCTGGGTTGGAAGCTGCCGTGCGCAAAGCTCCGGCATACGCGGATGCCTGGGCAATGCTCGCATGCCTCTGCGCCCAGGACTATTTGCATGGATATGAGCTACAAAAAAACGCCCTGGAAAGCGCGGCCTCAGCCGCACGCAAGGCCGTTGAACTGAGCCCAGCGAATCATCTGGCGTATTTCAGCCTGGCACAGGTCCTCGCACACCAGAAAGACTTCGATTCGTTTCAGGATGCTGCCGAGCGTGTTCTGGCGCTTAACCCGATGGACGGCAATGCGGTCGCCTTTCTCGGCGAGTTCCTCGTATATGGCGGCAATGCGGAGCGCGGCATGCAACTGGCCGAGCGCGCCAAGCAACTGAACCCGAATCATCCCGGCTTTTACTGGTTCGCGGATTTTTACCACGCGTTTTCTCAAAAGGACTACCGCGGCGCACTCGCTTTCGCACAGAAAGCCAAGCTGAGGGGCAACCCGCTGGCACCAATGATGATTGCATCCGCGGCAGGTCAGCTCGGGGACGGAGAAACGGCGTCGAAAGCGGCAGGCGACTTGCTGAAGTTTCGCCCCGAACTCCCCGCCTTGATGCCCAGGCAAGTAGCAAAAATCTGGAACCCTGAATTCGGCGAAAGGTTCCTCGACGGCCTTCGCAAAGCCGGCCTCGACATTCCCGCCGCGCAAACGCCATCCGCCCCCTCCAGCACCACCAGCGGAGCCACCCGCATCGCCGATTCCAAACCTCCCTCCATCGCGGTGCTGCCATTCGCCAACATGGGCGCGGACAAAGACCAGGAGTATTTCTCCGACGGCCTGGCGGAAGAGATCATCAACCTGCTGGCAAAAATTCCCGGCCTGAAAGTCATCGCCCGCACCTCGGCCTTCGCATTCCGCGGCAAAGAGACCGACATTCGCGGAATTGCGAGTGCGCTGGGCGTCACGCATGTGCTCGAAGGGAGCGTACGCCGCACGGAAACCCGCCTCCGCGTTACCGGCCAGTTGATTGATGCAGCCGACGGCGCCCACCTCTGGTCCGAGCGCTACGACCGCCAGATGAGCGACATATTCGCCCTGCAGGATGACATCGCTACGGCAATCGCCGGAGCATTGCGGGTGAAGCTTTCACCAGAGGCCATTCCAAAACGCTATGAACCGAAGCTCGAGGCCTATGAGGCTTATCTGAAGGCCAAGTATCTGCAAGCCAAGGCTACGCCGGAGTCGCTGGAGTTAGCGAAACAATGCCATGAGCGGGCGATTAAGCTCGATCCGGCTTTTGCCCTCGCTCGGGCTGAGGTGGGTTTCTACTGGGTCGCGATGGTAATGTTCGGCAGGTGTCCGGCGGACAAAGCCTCGCTGGCAGCGCGTGCAGAGGCCGAGCGAGCGCTTCAGATTGATCCGGCTTTGCCGGACGCGCATGCTCTGTCGGGATACCTCTCCGCGGTCTTCGAGCAGGATTGGGCCAAAGCTGAACAGTATTTCGCCTTTCCGGGGGCAAGGCAAGTCGGCAATTCGATCACTCGGCCCCTTTATGGATGGTTTCAGTATTTGCGCGGCAATGTTGCGGAGGCAATCGCGCTCGCACAGTATGCAACCGAAGAAGACCCGCTCGATGTATGGTCACGGATGAATCTCCACGCCTATCTGCAGGCTGCGGACCGTGAGGGCGAAGCGCTTGAGCAACTAAGGAAGGTGCTGGAACTGGACCCGAACCTGGCAGTGGCCATGGTATCCGTGGCCATGATCCTGGCAGACCAGGGCAACCTTCACGAAGCGCTGGCGACCGCACGGCGAGCCCATTCCATCGGGGCGTGGCTGCCGGAAACAACCGGCGTTCTTGCTGCACTCCTCTACCGCAGTGGGGACGTTGCCGAGTCCCAATCAGTCGCCAAAACACTTGATTCAGGCGGGACGCCCGGTGATGCGCGTGCCCTGGCGCTCTTTCACTTGCTGTGCGGTGAAGTCGATAAAGGAGCCGACTGGGCCGAGCGGGCGATCAATGAGGGCGACCTCGCCATGAGGACGGTTTATGTCCGCTTCGTGACCTGCAAGCAGTTGAGAGCGAGCAATCGTTGGCCAAAGATTGCGAAGATGATCAACCTCCCACAAACCGCGGAAACCCCCGGGCTTCAGGCCCAGAAACCGGCGAGGTTCGGGGCGCGAGAATAGTTTCCGGATGCGCCACATTTACCGGCCAATGTCGTGAGTAAGGGGTTCTTGGTTAGGAGACTACAAGGCAGTATTATTCTTTCGTCTGAAATGACTTAACTCCCTCGGGAACTGTTGGCGTGGGTAAATAGATGCGGCCCCCAGGCGCACCCCTTGCTTTTTGAGGTTCTTCATGCGACAAGAGAGCATCGGCACGCCACCGAAGACCATTTTCAACCTACCGGAAGACCGGGCAGAGATTGGCCGGTGAACGCCGTAACACAGACGCTATGCGTTTCCCCGACCGCCCAGATGCCCCTCCAGCCAGGCGAAGAGCTCGCGGCCACGAAATCCTGGTACAGATCGGCGCTCCGGATGACACAAGAATCGAGGCGCTGGTTGTTACGCTCGTTTCCGTAAAAACCAAAAGGTCCATTCACGCCACATTTTTGCTGAATTTCTTCGATGAGCTGCGGCGGCGTCGAAATTTCCCACAAAAGCCCCTTGACGTGGGTTGACGGAATGGAATAGCTTTCAGTCGGAAGTATCGGCGTTCGAGGAGAATGAACCGCGCAATCCGTATTGATGCGGCCAAGTTGACGACAACCTCGTTCAGTGTATCGCCCGATGTCCGGACAGCGCGCTACTCAGGACTTGGGAACACCGGCAGGAGCTGCATGCATCGATAGCGGTTCCGTAGTCCTGACTTAAGTCTTCATTTCCTCGCCGATCTATCCCAAAGTAAGCGGACCGGGCGTACCAAATAGTAGAGGGCGCCGAGCGAAGGCGGAAGATGGACGGCGGCGCGATCTCTATCATTCGGCCGAAAGAAATCCAGCGACAGGAGCAACCGAAGGCGATCGCGAAACCCGAGCAACTGGAGGTAGTAAGGTCTGCGGCCCTCGGGCGTGCTGCCGGGCGCATCGAACAAAGTTGCCTGGATATGCCGCGCCAGGCTGGATGCTGTAGCATCCCACGCGAAAGGCCCGAGCACAGCCTGAGGAACTTCGACGCCCGCCATTCGTTGCGCGAGCAGCACGCCGACGGCGAGTGTTCGCCATAATCCCGACCGTTTGGCTTCCCGGATGACCTCTTTCCAATCCAGGTCGGGGAACGTGGTCAGCAATTGCGCGACGTCACAGATCCAGATCAGGCGCGACCACGCATGCTTGGCGCCGTGCATGCAAAGCATCAGCAGTGTGATCTCGGGATCGATATTGGGAACTTCGGCGCCCGCCAGGATCGCGATTCGCCGCCGCGGCCACACCCAATCTATGCCGAGATCACGTCTGAACCTCGAATACGTAAGCTCGAGTCTCCAACGGAGTTCAATCACCATTCCGTCCGCCGGCCGCTCGAAATGGTATTCGTAAAGGTGCGGATCGGCCGGCTCTCCATTCGCGCGCACCGGCGTTGTGAGTTCGCAGCCCATTTCCAGCAGAACGGCTGTGGCTCGCGCCAGGTGCCGGTAATGGATAAGCACGTCCACATCGCCGGCCGGACGTGTGGTGAGGTCGCCGTAGATTGACGCTCCCAACACTACGCCTTTGAACGGCATGGCGGGAATTCCCTCGCGATCGAGCACGTGGAGCAGGCCAATCAATTCCTTTGCATTCGCCAGGTTGTGGAACACGTTGCGTTGGTATTCAGCTCGCAGTTGCTCTTGCACTGCTGGCGGGACTACCGGGCCCATGTCTCCGAGCCGCGAGAATAGCATCGGCGACACGCGGTGTTCCCGAGCCAGATGGAGCAGCGAGTCCCAATCGCGAACGTTCTCCGCAAGCCGAGCGATCCGCTGGGCATCGGCCGGCCGCCGGACAATGGCGCGCAATAGTTCCGAAGATGCGAGATCAGCCGGCATCAGTCCAGCCAGTGGGAGGAAGGCGTGCCCCACGAATGTCGCGAGCTGTTGATTCGCACTGTAGGAATTTCCATTGGGTCCTGGTTAGTTTACAACCCAACGCGAATTGATGCAACTTGCGTTACAAAAGCCGGCGATTAGAAAAAATCACATACACCGATACTGATTGCTGCGCCGACGAAGCCTGGCGGTTGAGAAAGCACGGCCGGCAAAGTCATCATGATGCTCGGAACCAACGAGAAGCGGAAAGGACGTACCGCTGCCACAATCCGCTTGCTCTGCTCGCAGTGTTGTTGCCCTTCGGTACGACGCCCTTTGGTCCCATTGACAGCCGAGGAGGAGGGAGTTATAGTCGCTCATTGATCTGGTTTTGGCTGTCCGTTCTATGCATACCAGAGCGACTGAAAAGGAGAAGCCATGCAAGTAGAGCGCACGAGTACAAACGATCTGTTGGTGGATAAACTTCCCGACGGCTCCAAACTCATTGTCGACCCCAAGAACGAGACGGTTTTCGCCTTGAACGCGACGGCCGGCGCAGCCTGGGACGCGTGCAGTGGTCCCACGACGCTTTCCAAGGTAGCGGAAGACATGCAGCGTTCGCTTGATCCAAGCGTAACCGAGGAACTCGCCCTGCAATCGATTCTGCAANNACCAGGCGCCAGGTCTTCGCAACGTTGAGCGCTATCGCCTTACCGGTGGTCGTGTCCTTAACGATGGCGGAGCAGCGGGCGCACGCGCAATCTGCCGGGTCGGGAGGTGGCGCAACCACTAGCGGTGGCGGCGCAACCACTGCCGCTGCAACTACCCCCGCGTAACTGACACCAGGGCATTTGGAGTGCGTTCTCTGTCTAAGATGCCCGACGATGGAATGCCTGGAATCGAGTATTTCCTCGGTGTTCTAGATCAGATACCGCCCTCGTCGGATGCCTTCGGGCACGCCAGCCGGATCCTCGACTCCCATTTGCTTCGGCCGAACGGCGCGCCGAAGGCCAGTCCCCTGGGGCCTGAGCGGTTTCTCACGATCGCCATGGCCACGTACGACGAATACGACGCAACGTTTTTTACAGTGCAGTCCATTCGTATGTACAATCCGGAAATCGCCGACGAGACCGCAATTCTGGTCCTCGACAACCACCCCAGTGGGCCAAGTGCGGCGGCATTAAAATGCCTCGAGGAGAAAGTGAAGGGATACCGGTACGTCCCTTACGACCGCTTCACGGGTACAACGGTCAAGGATTTCCTGTTCCGCGAAGCCAATAGCGAATTTGTACTCGTGATGGATTCGCATGTCCTATTCGCGCCCGGAGCCCTAGCCAAACTAGTGGCCTTCCTCAAGACCCAACACCATTCCAAAGACCTATTCCAGGGCCCACTGATTGGGGACGACCAGAGCCTGCGTGGCACACACTTCGACCCGATTTGGTCGCGGGGAATGCACGGCCAATGGGGCATTGACCAACGCGCCGCCGATCCGGATGCACCGCCCTTTGAGATTCCCATGCAAGGCATGGGCGTATTCGCGTGCCGCAAGCAGGCGTGGCCGGGCTTCAATCCCCGATTCCAGGGCTTCTGCGTCGAAGAAGGATACCTCCACGACAAGATCCGCCGCAATAGCGGTAAGGTTATGTGCCTGCCCTTCTTGCGCTGGCTGCACCGATTTCGGCCTGGCGGAGTACCGTATCCATTAAACTGGGCAGATCGTGTACGAAATTACCTGATCGCCTACGACGAGCTTAGACTGGATCATGCACCTGTGCGGGAGCATTTTGAATCGCTCCTGGGCGCTGAAGCGGCCCGTCCACTCTTTGAGGCGGCGCAGCGGGAGATCGCCGGCCCGTATTATGGCTTCGATGCCATTTTTGCAATCGATGGAGATCCCGCTCGATATCAGGAAATGGTCGGGGCGCCCGTCCGCCGCGTCGCGGCTCCTGAAACGCCCTGGAATCCCGAAATCGGCCGGGTTCTGGCCCATCGGAGCATCCTGGTTGAGGCAGTACAGCAAGACTTGCGCAGGATCCTCATTCTGGAAGGCGATCCTGTGCGGGAAATCGCGTATGAATCCGCGGACTTTGAGCGCGTCCTGGCAGAGCTCCCGGATACGCCAACAAAGATTGCGCTGTGGCTGCGCAAGGGGGGCGCCCTTCAAGCTCACGGTTTCGGAGTTCGCGCTTTCGGCTGTAATATCCGGGTGGAAACGGCGTGTCTGGAAGCGCGCACCATCCTGGAACGCTACGTTCTGCCTTCCTTGCCCAGAATGGATAGCTCTAACCGGCCTGATATGTTGGTTCGCGTCGCTCGAGTTGGGGAACAGCTTCAGTTGTCGGTTGACGATGTGGTGGTGGCATCGGCTGGCCGTGCGATCGACCTAGTTCCGGCCCTCGTGCGCGTGGTGGACGAGGCCGTGATCCAACGCCTGACTGGATTGCGCGCCGTGCATGCGGGTACTGTGGTATTGGGCGGGCGGGCCTTGCTGCTGCCGGGCGCCACGCACGCGGGAAAATCGTCGCTGGTCGCCGAACTCTTGCGGCGAGGCGCCACTTACTTCTCCGATGAGTATGCGCTGATCGATCCCCAGGGGCGTGTGCATCCCTATCCACGGCCATTGCTACTCCGGAATGGCTGCCCCGAGCAGTTCCCTGTGCTTGCGGGGGAATGCAATGCTCCGGTAGGGGATGCGCCGGCGCCAGTTGGCTGGATTCTGTCGCTTGATTACCAGCCCGCCCGCACCTGGGCCATCGAGGCCGTCCCTCAAAGCGAGGGCCTACTCACTCTATTGCGGAATACACCTCATGTTTTGGCGGATTTGCCTGATATAGTCGGGTCATTCCAACGCGCAGTCGCGGGGGCTACCTGTTACACCGGGCGCCGTACCGAGGCAAAAGACGCGGCTGACGAGATATTTCGCCTGGTTGGCAATCCTTCGTGACACAAACTCAACTGGCAAAACACAGCGGCTGTTCGGTCAGCCTGGTGCAGCAGGCATGAGCGACAAAAAAACGGCGGTGGCAGTTTTGGCTTCGAACAGTGCGCAAGGGCCGACCGCGGGCCGGCGCGCGGTGGTGTGTTTCGTCGAAGACCGGCCCGGGCTCGTGCAGCAGGCCCTCTGGCTGCGCCGTTCCTGGGTGTTTGCGGCGAGCGCGGACACGGATCTCGTGATGTTCGGCCCGCCCGACGCGCTTGACCAGCTGCCCGACGACGTGGTCAAGATCGTACAGAGGCCGGTGGCCGATGAACCGCAGTGGCAGGATTACCGCTTCGTAAACTCGCTCGCCTGCCTGAACGCGGCCGGCTCGGACGCGCTCGACCGTTACAGCCATCTCTTGAGGACCGACGTCGACACCTTCCTCACCCCAGCCTGGAACGAGTTTCGTCCGCTGGGCTTCACGTGCGGGCACGGTGGCTACTCGAATACCGACATCGTGCGCCGCAGGATCGAGGCCATCTCCGCCGGCCGCGGCTTGACGTATCCCGGCCTGAGGAATGTTGGCTCGACGTGGTACGGCCCGACGAAGCTGGTTCGCGAGGCGAGTGCACTGGCTGAAACGCTGACGCTCCACATCCTCAAGGAGCACTTCGCGTCAGGACCGGGTGTCTGGCCGTGCTGGTATCGGGGCGTGGCGTCGATGTACGCAGGAGAGATCGCAGTCAACCATTGCGCTCCCGAGGCGATCAAGACGGACCTGCTCGACGTGCCCAGTACTTCGCCGCTGCCGATCGAACACGTCCCGCACATCCATTGCTGGCATACCAGCGAGAAGTTCTCGAAGTTCGTGTTCGCAGATTGCGGCTACACCGTTGCAGACTTCGTCGGCCTCGACCGTCGCCTCGTGCCCGACTACTGCCTGGCGACGGCCCAGCTATCCCTGGCCGATCGATTCCACGCCAAACGCGGATGGCGCGGCGGACGCGGCTATGTCGGTGTGCGGAAGTCTAAAGAGCGAAAAGTGTCCTTCTGAAAATTCCGTACGGCAGAAGCCGTGTGCGTTGCGTCGCCGTCTTAATCAACGGCCCGCCACAGGTACTGTTGTTGGCCGCTGATTCGAATCCGGCAGCGCCGAGCCAGCCGCATTGAGCTTCGCTACCAATCCGGTCGTGGTCGACGTCGAAGTCGAGGTCTGAAAAGCTCCGGCGGTGACCGGGAAAGGAAAATCGTGAGGATTGGCACCGCTCGCCAGGTAGACGTTTCCTTGTGGATCTAAGGCGATTCCAACCGGGGTCGCGTTGGGGATGAACGTCGAGTATAGAAGCTGATTGCCTGCCGTGTTGAGCTTAGTGATGAAGCCGATACCCCGCGAAATTCCCAGTACCAATGTTATCGGGAAGCGTATAGGCTTGAGGTGACGAAATGACGCCCTTGGGAAGGGCATCCTTTTCACGGGAGAAAACTTATGAGCAACTCAGCAAAGAATGCCGGCATGGAAGCTTCCATGAGCGCGATGGACGCCATCTATCATCGCCGCGCAGTGCGGGACTACGCGCCCGAGAAAATCGACGAGGCCGTCATCCGTAAACTGCTGGATGCCGCCGTCCATGCCCCGACGGCCATACATGAGGAGCCGTGGGCCTTTGCGATTATTCAGGACAAGGCCCTGCTGAAGCGCCTGTCGGATAACGTTAAGGAACTGCTGGTAAGCGGGGCTGACCCCATTCATCCACTGCTCAGGGGCCATGGGGCCGGTCGTTTCACGAGCCCGGAGTTCAATGCCTTCTATAATGCCGGAACGCTGGTGGTTATCTACGGGAGGCCGCTCGGACCATTCGTGGTTGCCGATTGCTGGCTAGCAGCGGAGAACCTCATGCTTGCCGCCTGCGCGCATGGGCTTGGCACTTGCCCTATCGGCCTTGCGGTCGCGGCGCTTAACTCGCCACAGTGGAAGAAGGAGCTTGGCGCTCCCGCTGAACTGACGGCCATTGCACCGATCATTGTGGGCAAGCCTGTGGGCGCTACGCCTCCGGTGCCTCGGAAGCCGCCGGAAATTCTCTGCTGGAAATGATGCCATGGCGAAACGACCCCTCCCGCTGGCGGAAGTTTACCGGCTGATTGAACCGGGGCCGGTGGTGCTGGTTTCGACCATGAGCGGCGGGCGCGCGAATATCATGACCATGTCATGGCACATAATGGTGGATTTCGAGCCGCCGATCATCGCCTGCGTCATGAGCAACCGGGATTATTCATTTGAGGCGCTGAAGAAGACCAGGGAATGCGTCATCAACGTCCCTACCGTGGAACTCGCCAAGAAGGTAGTGGGTTGCGGCAATACGTCCGGGCGCGTTGTGGACAAGTTCAAGAAATTTGGGTTGACGGCATCGGCGGCGTCCTCCGTGCGCGCGCCACTCATTGATGAGTGCTACGCCAGCCTCGAATGCAAGGTCATCGACACCAAGCTCGTAACGCAATATGGCATCTTCATCCTTGAGGTGGTAAAGGCCTGGATTGACCCCTCAAACAAACATCCGCGCACCATCCATCACCAAGGCAAGGGAAAGTTCGCCGTTGACGGCGAGACTATCAAGCTGCCGTCCAAAATGAAATAGCGGTTTAGACATTGGGCTTGGCCCTGGCCTCTACATCCTGCTATTCATCTGCTCAAAGCTCTTGTCCAGTTCGGCTCTGGAGGCTTGGATTAGTCCCTCCGTCATTCCGTAACCGATTTCGAAGGCATCGTTTTGCAGGCCCTTCATTACCCCCGACACAAACTCCCTCGGCGTCAGATTGGCCTTGAAGTTTCCCCTCTTGGCGCGCCCATCCGGATTGAGTTCGGTATCAACGGCGGGAGGAACAACCTCGAAAACTTTGATTCCCACCTTCGATAACTGATGCCGAATTGCCATGGAGTACGCATGCAGGCCCGCTTTGCTGGCACTATAGACGGGCATTCGCGTCGCAGGCACAAAGCCCAGCCCCGAGGTGACGTTCACAATGGCAGAGTTTTTGCTTTTTGCCAACAGGGGGACAAACAGCCCGGTAAGAATGATTGCCGCCTCCAGGTTAACCCGAATTTCATTCTCACCCGCAAGAAAATCGTCTATACCCTTCGTGAAATCGATATCCCGCTGCACACCCGCGTTGTTGACAAGAATGTTCAGACCGGGAAGCTGGGCCGCCGTCCATTCCAATAATCGCCTGCGATCCTCTTCATTAGATACGTCGCAGACCCGTGTGTGAAAACCGGGATGTTTCGCGCGCGCCTCGAGAAGACTCGTTTCCGTGCGGCCGCAGATGGCGACCGTACTTCCGGCGTCCAGGAAAGCCTCCGCCATCGCGTAGCCTATCCCGGTCGCGCCGCCTGTAATCAGCACTGTATTGCCAGNNAGTATGATTTTTGTACCTCAGGGTCTTGCAACCCGGGCTCCTGAAAACCAGCCGTGTGCGTGAGCCGGTGAACATCAACGACATAGATGAGTTGAACCGGGGCTTTCGCGTCAATTCCCCGTTGACCGGGAGTCAGGGCGTCAACCCGGAAATCGCCCGCCATGGTCGGCACCAGCAGGTTATTG
>PMUN01000305.1 GCA_003166875.1 Bryobacterales bacterium
CGCACCAGGTGGCCCAAAAATCCAGCACGATCACTTTGCCGAGCAACGAAGACAGCGGAAGCTTCTCGCCGTCCAGGCCGGACAGCGTGAAATGCAGCGGGTCCTTGATCTGCGCGTTAGGATCCAGCTCGCGCAACTGCGCGCGACGCGCGGCCAGCAGCGCCGAAGTGTTGTCGTACGCTTTCAGGATTACATCGCCCAGGCCGGTTTCCGAGCCATTCAGCTTGCGATAAATCTCCGCCATCATAGCGCGGTCGTGCGGACCATCCGGGTCGGGAGACTTCAACCCCGCGATCGAAAACGCGTCGGCCAGGTATTCGAGCGCGTCTTGATACTTGCCCGCGTCCGATAGCCACCGCGCGGCCTCGCGAGCCGCCTCCACACTGGGGAAAATGGCATAGCTCGATTCCGACAGCTTGATCGCTTCAGCGGTATTTCCGATCAGACCCTGGGCGCGCGCCTCAAGTAGATGCGCGCTGGCTTTATTACGATCGATCTCATCCTTGTGCTTGGCTTCTTCGCGTCCACTGCGTGAAACCGAATCGCTCTTGGCCGCTGCATCCACCAATTGCTCGAAATGGTGTGCGTGCTCCAGCGCCCGCTCCGCACTGGCTTTGTCGGCCTTGTGCAGAAGAGCTGTGGAGACAGACCCGAGCACCGCCATATTGCCCGGATCGCGCGCCAGTATACGCTCGCCATACTCGATGATGCGTGGGTCGTCCCGCAGTTCGATGGCGGTCTTCACCAGCGCCCGCTCCAGTTCCGCTCTGCGCGGGGAATTGGGGAACTTCCGCAGATGATCCTCGATCGCGCGCACGAATTCCACAGGACTATTCCCGGCTTCTCCCAGCGCTTGCTGGAGGCTGGCTTGCTCGCCCTGAGTAAGATCCTGCCCACAAAGAGAAGCTGCCACGAATATCAGCGCCAGCATTGTGGGGCAGACCCCCAGGTCTNNGGGGGACCGCCCCACCAAGAATGCGAATGAGCAGTCATGGCTGCACTTTTTCCTGCGCCGGCGCCGGCTTGCGGATCGCTTCCGCGATGGCCGCAGCCCGCTCTCTTGCAATGTGCAGGAAGCTTTCGTTCTTCACAATTCGATCCAGCAGCGGCAAGAATTGCTGGGCAGCCACCGCCCGTTTATGCTCCATGCTGATGTCGAGCGCAAGCAGCGCGTCATTCACGCCGAGCTTGTCATAATGCACGGCGCGGTCCAAAGCAATGAAGTCCTGTTCTGTTTCGGCGATGCACTCGAAGCGCTCCAGCAAAGCTTGGGCCACGGTGTCAGTTGAGTAATTGAACTGCACCTCGTGCTTCTCCGTTCCGTCCTCGAAGCGAAACGTCTTGGTTCCCATGTTGGCCACTTTCAATCCCGATTCAATGGGATGCTGGAACCGTTCCAGCTTCTCGGCCAGATCGAACAACTCCTGGGTTTCGGCATCGGTCATTTGAACATGGATCGGATTATCGTCGTCCTTGGCTTCCTGATAAGTGGCCTGGCCGGACCGTTCCACCGTAATCGCCGTGAATTCCGGCACGCTGCCCTTGAAGTATTTCGAGTAGAACAACCGCGGTGCAGCTGGAGCAACTGTGCATAAAAGCGGAACAAGCAGCGCGAGGTGCAAAATCCGGTTCATCGCGGTGCCGCCACTTGCAGGCGAAAGGCCGCGTGAGTGGCGTGGCAAATGGCCACTGCTACAGCATCGCAGGCATCTTCGGATTCGAGCTCGGTTTCCAGGCCAAGCAGAGAATGCACCATCAGTTTCACTTGCTGCTTCTCGGCGCGGCCATAGCCCACCACGCTGGTCTTGATCTCGAGTGGAGAATATTCGCCCACCGCCAGACCAGCCTCGGCGATGGTGAGCAGCACTACGCCGCGCACATGCGAGAGCTTCAAAGCCGTTTTGACATTCTGGGCGTAAAACACTGCTTCGACGGCGGCCGAATCCGGAGAATGAATTCCAATTACCTCACGCAGCCCTTGCGCGATGGTGAGCAGCCGGGTTTCGAGCGGCTCCTTGGGACTGGTATGGATGGAGCCGGCGGCGATCATGTGGTGGGAACGGCCATCGCTTGAGATCAGACCGTAGCCGGTATGCTGGGTGCCGCAGTCGATGCCCAGAACGCGCATTTCCGTTTAAGCCATCGCCTCGAGCTCTTTTTCGTCCACGTCGAAATTGGAGTACACGTTNNTGCACGTCGTCGTGCTCCTCCAGAGCCTCGCTCAAACGGAGCATGGCTTGCGCGTTCTTTCCTTCCAGCTTCAGCAGGTTTTTCGGAAGCATGCCGATTACGGCTTCCGAGGTAGGTATGCCGGCTTTCTGGATGGCGTTCAAGACATGCTCGTGCGCTTCGGGGGCGGTTACCACTTCCCAGTTGTCGCCGGAATCGCGCATGTCCTCGGCGCCGGCGTCCAGCGCGATGGTCATAAGCTGATCTTCGCCGGCCTTGTCCTTCTCTACCAGGATCTGGCCTTTACGCTCGAACATCCAGGACACCGCGCCCACCTCAGCCAGGTTGCCGCCGTTCTTCGAAAACATGTGCCGGATTTCGCTAACCGTGCGGTTGCGATTATCGGTAGCCACTGCCACCAGGACCGCGGCGCCGCCCGGCCCGTAGCCTTCAAATACAATTTCGTCGATCTGCCCACCCTCCAGTTCGCCGGTTCCGCGCAGGATGGCGCGCTTGATATTTTCGGCGGGCATGCTCACCGCTTTGGCGGCGACGACGGCGGTTCGCAGCCGCGGATTCATGTCCGGATCGCCGCCTTGCCGCGCGGCAATCATTATTTCTTTGATGATGCGCGTGAAAGACTTCCCGCGCTTGGCGTCCAGAGCGGCCTTTTTGTGCTTGATGGTCGCCCATTTTGAATGTCCTGACATTGTGGAACCTCTCGCCCGGATGAGGGCGTATGGAAAGCCTTAGGATATCACGCGGCGCTTCAAAGCAGCGCAGTTGCTAGGATGCTGTTGCTAGGATGGATGTCTATGCGTGTCGCGGTTGCCGGCCTGGGATTTATGGGCAGTACGCACATCCGTGCCTTGCAGTCCATTCCAAACACCGAACTCGTCGCCGTGTGCAGCCGCGATGAAAAGAAGCTGGGGGGCGATTTGTCCGCCATTCAGGGAAACCTCGGAGGACCCGGCGACCGGCTGGATTTTAGCGCCGTGACCAAATATCGCGACATCCGGCAAATGCTGGAGGATCCGCGCGTCGATGCCGTCGACCTGTGCCTGCCCACGCACATGCACGCACCGGTCGCGATCCAAGCTTTTGAAGCCGGCAAGCACGTGCTAGTGGAAAAACCCATGGCGCTGGATGCGCCGTCAGCGAGACGAATGACTGCTGAAGCCGGGAAGCACAAGCGCGTGTTGATGGTTGCTCAGGTGCTTCGATTTTTTCCGATGTATCAGGCGTTGCAAGGCGTACTGGCGCGCGGCTCGATGGGAACTATGCGATCGGCCACTTTTCGGCGGCGTTGCGCGGCTCCCGCATGGAGTGCCTGGCTCGCTGAGCCGAAACAAAGCGGCGGTGGAGTGTTTGATTTGCTGATCCACGATGTCGACATGTGCCTGCACCTGTTCGGATCGCCAGAATGGATTTCAGCTACCGGGTATGAAGCGCTGGGTTCCGGCATCGATGTGATTACTGCTACTTTGCACTATCCCGGAGAACAGACCGCGATCATCACGGGCGGGTGGCACCACCCGAAGTCGTATCCGTTCTTGATGGAATATACAGTGGTTGCGGACGGTGGCACGGTGGAGTACAGCTCCTTGAATCGGCCGCCGATCCTGTATTCCGCGGATGGCGAGCGAGAAGCTCTCCCCATGGAAGAGACGGATGGATATCGGGCGGAGATTGAATATTTCCTGGATTGCTGCCGGCATGGCGCGAAGCCGGAGCTGTGCAAGCCCGAAGATTCGGCCAACGCAGTGGCTCTTACCCGTCTGATGCTCGAAGCGCGAAAACGAAATGGGGCGAAAATTCCGTGCGATCTTTGAATGACCGCGAAGTAGGAGTAATGTTCTGGGCGGGACGCGACAACCTGGCCGAAATTCAGTCGCTAGGCGTCCAGTGCGGCCAGTTGGGCGTACCTGGCGACTTGCAATTGACGGGCGAGGTAGCTGCCGGTTGGAAATCCGCGCTCCAGCAGGCGCAGTTTCCGGTTGTCACCGTTTTTGCGGCCTATAACGGCGAAAACTATGCCGACATCCCAACTGTTCAACGCACGGTTGGGTTCATCCCGCGAGACACGCGCAAGGAGCGTGAACAGCGAACGTATCAGGTGATCGATTTCGCGGCCGCGATCGGCGTAGGGAGCTTCGCTTGCCACATCGGATTTGTTCCAGAAGACACCACCCACCCGGATTACATCGATGTTCGGGAAATGGTGCGCCGCGTGGCGGATCACGGTGCGAAGAACAAGCAAACCTTCGCGCTCGAGACGGGGCAAGAGCCCGCGCACGTGCTGCAACACTTCCTGAAAGACGTGGATCGAGGGAACGTCGGCATCAACTTCGATCCCGCCAACATGATCCTGTATGGCACTGGCGACCCGATCGAGGCTCTTACCGTACTTGGTCCGCAGGTGGTTTCGGTTCATGTGAAGGACGGCGACTGGCCCAATCGCGACCAATCCGGCGCGCTGGGCGCCGAACGTCCCCTGGGGCAGGGAGCGGTCGGAATTCCACGCTTCGTCGCGAAGCTCAAGGAAATCGGCTTCCGAGGTCCGCTCAACATTGAGCGGGAAGCCGAGAATCAGCAAGAACGCATCGCTGATATCCGCAAGGCCGTAACTTATCTCAAATCGTTAGCGTAGGACAAGCCTCTGGCTTGTCCGGACAAGACGGAGTCTTGTCCTACAGAGAGTTATACTTTGCTTTGACAAAGCAAAGTATCTGCCTTAAACTATCCTCATTGCCCGATCACGCCGCACAACTGATGTCGCTCTACCCCAGGATCTACTTCGCCTGCCACACGCGGCATGTAGTGGACTCCAAACGGAAACGCGTGCTGAGCTCGCATCAGGCCAGCGTTCTGGATCATCTGGACGAAATTGAACCTACCGGTCTGCTGGCGCTCGCGGCGCACATGGGCGTCACCGCTTCCACCATGTCGCTGATGATCGACCGGCTGGCGCGCGGCGGATACGTGATTCGAGGGCGCGATTCCAAGGATGGCCGGCGCGTGAGCCTGCGTCTCAGCAAGGCGGGAGTTCGCATCAAATCCGAAAAGTCCGTGCTCGATCCCGTGCGCGTACGAACCGTGTTGGCGCAGCTCACAGCCGAAGAGCAGAAGGAAGCGATTCACGGGTTGGCGCTGCTGGCTCGTGCGTCCGCCCAGGCCATGCAACAACGGGCAGCAAGGAGGTACGTATGAAATGGGTGTTAATCGCAGTTGGGATTTTGATCGTCGTTGTTGCTGCAGTGGCGATTATTGGAGCTATGCTGCCGAAGAACCACCTGGCTTCGCGTTCCTCGCATTTCCGGCAGCCCCCGCAGGCCATCTGGGACGTGATCACCGGACCTCCGGATTGGCGCCAGGACATTCGAAGCTCCGAAAAACTCGCGCCGCGCGATGGCCGCCGCTCCTGGAAAGAGATCGATAAACACGGGCAGGCCATTTCCTACGAGACTATCGAGGAAACTCCACCGTATCGCCTGGTTACCCGGATCGCCGATCCTAAGGACCCGTTAAGAAATAA
>PMUN01000001.1 GCA_003166875.1 Bryobacterales bacterium
GATCATGCCGGAATGCCGGTCGGGTTCCTTCCGGAATATGCGTGTTCAGCTTCGCCGGAATCCCGAACGAACTATCGCCCTTTCGCCTTCTCGATTTCCCCGCTGGCATGGGGGTCCACGTCCAATTGGTTTTGGGATTTGCGGGAACGGAAGAAAATGAAGACGAGTATGAGAACGACGAAGAGGATAACAACCGCCCACTTGGTCTTTATAGTTGACTCTACTAATTAGGTTGACTCCTCGCTGCCCCAATCGTCAACCGATTCGGCGCTAAATTGGGTGAAGACAGCGGCTACCCCTCCGCAACCGCCCCAGCTCTCGGTCGATCCAAAGCCCGAAGTCGGCTTGGCCGGAGTCCCCACGTGGTCACGCGTTGCTGTTCTATTTTGGATTCGTCAATTGTGGACGGTTGGCGTGCTCCATATCCCACAGAAGCTGTTTCACGACTTTGTCTGCAACGTCCGCCGTCGCTCCCTTGTACTTCGCTCCTTTACTCTCCTGCGTGGTGGACCAAATAACGTCGCCTTCAAGCGAGACCAAGCGCACGGAAACTCGCGCGTCATTTGTGGATTCAATCGAAGCCTGCGAATCGGCGGACCCGGCGACACTCGCACTGTGACCTTCCGCCGCGCCTGCGACGACCGATGAACCGAGCGCATGGGCCTCTTGCGATGTTTTTTCGAGAGCAGCTCCCTTCAAAATCAAGTCCGCTTTCTCTCTATTCTCCGTTATGATGAACCGCTTGCTGGCCCGTAGAGCATCAATCACCATTGCTTGCAAAGTCTTGTTGATGCTGTCGTTACCGAAGCTCTCCACCTAGATGCGTTTTGCATTTAGCAATTTCTCAGAAAGTTCTGCCTGAACCTGGGACTGTATCTTGGCCTGGGTGGCCTTGGCGTCATCTTGGCCCGTTTGCGCCATGCTCATCTGGACTAAAGTGTAACTGCAAATGAAAACTCGTAACCACGACATGACATCTCCTAATTTCCTAGACCACTCTTTCGGGCTTCTTCGTCCTGAAACTCGACCTTGCGGTCACTATGTGCCTGGATCGCAGCCAATGTCGTCCGAACGATGTCCTTACCGAACCACGCCAGGCCCCATTGCCACTTTGCTCCAGGCCCGGCGGCTCCAATCGGGAGTTGAGACCCGGTCGCGATCTCTGTCGCGTGCTCGCGCAGGTGTCGCAATTCCAGAAAGAGATCGTGCGTGGAGTCATACCGCTGCGAAGGCTCCTTGGCCAAGCATCGCTCTATCGTCCAGCGGAACGGGGCGGCGATGGTCGAGGGGAGCGGCTCAGGATCTTCCCGAATAATGGCGGCCATGGTCTCAGCAGCGCTCGAACGATCGAACGCTTTTGTGCCAGTCGCGAGTTCGTACATCACTACACCAAAAGAAAATTGGTCCGACCGGCCGTCCAGTTCAATCGACTCGAGGGCTTGCTCCGGGCTCATTACGCGTGCGTTCATGGGGAGCTTGGTGTTTCTTCCCGTGACCTCCGAGATCGCGGAACATGCCGGGCATCTAAAGGCGCGTTATGCGAGACGAGGTAAGGCGCTGTCCGTCCAGGACGCTACGATCGCCGCCGTGTCCATCGCCTACAGCTGCGCGCTGGTGACCAGAAACATCAGGGACTTCCCGATGCCCGAACTTGAACTCTATCCCCTTCCGAAGGCGGCATAGGTGCGTGTGTTTTGAACCGGTGCTGACACGAGGTGGACTCTAACTTCGCCAACGACGGTATCCATAGCCTCCGCCACCGAGTAAGAACAAAACGAGCAAAACAATCAATAAGGTTTGTAAGCACGTGTGTCCCCATTCCGAAAGTTCTCAGCTTCCGTTCATTACTGCCGTCGTGGCTCTAGCCGCGATTTGTAACACATCCGTTCTCGCTCCGGCGGCGGTACTCGGCGACTGCAATCAAGCAGGGACGAGATTTTCGCAAGATGCTACCGTCCGGCCGATCCGACTATTTCTCGTGGAAAGTCGAGCTGTTGTGCACGGACGCATTCTTCGCGAAGCTTGGGACTGATTCAGTCGTGCAGGACAACGTTGAGCAGCGAGCGATGAACCTGAAGCCCACCGTTGTAGTGAATGAAACCCAATTTGCGAAACCTGTTCATGAAAAAGTTAACCCTCGACCGCGTGGTACCTATGATCTCAGCCAGCGTCTCCTGGCTCATCTGCGGAATCACCGGCTCGGTCGTGCCCTCCTTGCCAAAGTTGGCCAACAAGAGCAGCACCCGCGCCAATCGCTTCTCGCTTGAGTTGAAGAGTTGGTCCACCAAATCTTCTTCAATGCGAATGTTGCGGGAGAGCAAATGGCGCAGGAATAACTCGGAGAAGGTCGGCTCATCGTTGAGCACCCGGACCATTGCCGCCTTCCCCAGGCGCATGATCGAACACTCCGACATCGTGAATGCGCTGGCCATTCGCACCAACTGGCCTGCCAAGCACCCCTCTCCAAAGAACTCTCCGGGCCCCAAAATGGCGACAACCGCTTCTTTGCCTTGTTTGGATACAACGGTCAGCTTGATCCTCCCCTTCTGGAGATAAAAAACGGCCTCCGCAGGATCGCCTTGCGAGAAGACCTTCTGTTTTTTCTGGTAGTCGGCAAGCGACCTTCCTTCGCCGATCTTGGCCAGAAAAACCTTTGGATCGAAAAGCGCTCTTGGTTTCGTTTTGACAGGAGCGCGACCAGCTGAAAGCCGAGATTCCATTTGTTATCTTCCGAATGCCCCAAAGTATACACCCAATTACCTTTGTTGAAACCACCTATTCAAATTCGTACGGTCGGTAAGCTATAGGACGGCCATAACGTGCCTCTTCCGGGCGACTCACCCCGTGGACCGGCTTCCCGCGCTAACGGCAACTATCCATTGTGGTGGTCTCAATACTGGTTTTACGTCCACGTTATGGGTCGCGACCTCATGCTGCCGCTCTGTGGTAGTACTGTAGTCGCAAACGCACAAGACCATCCTTGAGGCCGACGGTGTATAGTAACTTTGAATGCGGGTCGAACGCTCACATTTAAGTGAGGAGAGCTTCTCGGTCATCTTCTTGCTTTCGAGATTACGCCACGAGAGTTCTTTCGGCAAGTTGATAAACTGTCGAACAAATAACTCCAAGGATTTCGCAGAATGCTCGTGAAGGCGTCCGTCAAGCTGAAGCGAGATGGCGCCGTCTCTCCCCAATCGTTCCCGCGACCATTTTGTCAGGTCGTGCTTGGCCGCGGGGCAGCAACCGACATAGCACCTGGTGGCGTGCCTGATAGCATTGAAGCTCGCCGAAAAAGCTTGAAGACGAGCCACCTTCGATACTGACCCCCAGGCAATTGGATGTTCTGAAACTCCTCTGCGACGGGCTACCTACTAAGGAAATTGCGGCCAAGCTTAGGCTCTCTCCAAGAACAGTGGAGTTTCACCGCTTACACATTGCCAAGACGTTAGGAACACAAAGCATCGCCTTATTGGTCCGCTGGGCGATTCGTTAAAAATTGATCGAGCCGTGAACTTCGTCGCGATCATGATCATCCATCCACTATCCGCCCTTGTCGGCCGCGTCTAGCTAACGCCACTCTTGGGGACCCACATATTTAGCGCACAGTACCCCGTCGCCCATCATCGGTTTCATGACGAATCGCGAGCGCAGCCTTGCGGTAATGCCCAGAATCCGTATACTTAACGGGGTAATGGTTCTCAATCATGCCCATTCGACCACGCACTATCGCCCATAGGAAGCAGTTGCCGGAGAGCTTTCGGCCTCTGTTTTGGTCGTACCGATTCGAGGATCTTGATCTCGACGAGCACAGGAAGACGGTAATCGTGCAGCTCGTGAACTATGGAACCTTGGCAGATTGGCGCTGGCTCGTCCGTGAGTATGGCGCCGCTGAGATTCGCCGGATATTGCAATCCATTCCGAGCACCGAGATCAACCCAAGGACGCGCCCACTCGCCTCATTGCTGTTTTCCGTACCTCGTTGGAGGCATGCATACCGAGGCACTCACTAAAGAAGGGTTGCAGCTCTTTCCGGCGCTAGTGGCGTTCGATGATTTTTATTTGGCCGGCGGGACGGCTTTAGCGCTCCAGATTGGGCATCGTCACTCAGTCGACTTCGATCTATTTAGCAACGATCCGATCGACCAAACGCTTCTCACAAAGGTGGGGAGAGTATTTCCATCGTTTCCCGTGCAGCCAGTCATCAACAATCGAGACCAGCTCACCGCGTTCATCGGCTCGGTTAAGCTTACGACGAGGATGACGGGCTTGCCCAGCCCGTAGGCGATTCCCGCCTCGGCAAGTGACGAGCGGCCGGAGGGTTCGAGAAGGATCAGCGCATCGCAGGCTTTGACGCCCTCGATCTCAGACGAGAAGATTTTATCCACAATCGGATCGTCTTCCCACCCGACAAGAGCCCTTGCGAACCCTTTGAGTTCGTCGTTCACCGAATTGCCCGTCGTGAGGTTCGAGCCGGACGTAAGGAAAGACATTGCGGTATGACCCTCGCGGGTAAGTGTTTCAGAGAGGGCTTTCACTGCCTCCTTATTCCTCCAGGGCGATGCGATGAAGAATATCATGCGATCAAAAGGTTTGGATTGCGGGACGTTGCTCTTAATTCTAGAATTCTCCCCGGAAAACGCAACCCTGGCGGCCACGACCGAGAATCCCGTCGCGGGTTGCGCTTTCCGGAGGGAGATTTAAAATGAGGGGGAGGCCGCCACCCCGCAAACAATTCCGGCGATTCGGCGACACCCAACTTGACCGGAATCCGCTCCCGACATAAGATACCTTGAGTTTCGGCAACGGTGGACCAACCTCGGACTGCCCCTTCGCGCCCGGCGATCGTGAAAACACGATATTCCCCACGGCCCCCAGACGCGAGGCGGA
>PMUN01000328.1 GCA_003166875.1 Bryobacterales bacterium
ACTGGCGAGGCGCGGGTCCAGGGGGACCCGCGCAGACCAGGGGGTCTGCCCCACGACTGCATCTGGATCCCCAGTTTTGGGAAAACTAAGTAACGTTGGGCGCTTTCGCCTGCCAACAAACCGTACCTTCAATATCGCCCCGCCCGGTAAATATTTCGTCAACGCGTGCAACAAAGCAAACCGCCGCGCCACAACAAGCCGTGTAAACTCATTCACTTCCCCACTCCCTCCATATGGCCACACCCTTGCTAATTAACTTTCCGTAACGGGATTTTCGTGTGTCCGAAAGGAGCGTCACAACTATGCGCCTCAGCTTCCGCTTGATCCTTTCCCTCATCTTCGCCGTTACCATCGTCTCCGTCCTCTTCGCTCTCTACCAGGTCCAGGCGGACCGCCGCGCCCGCCGTAACGATCTGGAAAAACGCGCCCAGCTCATGGCCGAAAGTCTCCAGGAGACCGTGCAGCCACTTCTGGCCAAAGGCGCCCATGGCAATCTGCAACGCCTGCTCGACCGCTTCGGCAATCGCGAGCGCATGGAAGGCGTCGCCATCTTCAACCCCGAGGGCCATCCCGTTCTCATGACCTCCAACCTCGCCGCGCGTTTGGATTCGCACCTGCCCGCCCTCAATAAAACCGTGTTTCAAGGAAATGGTTGGGGCCAGTTCTTCAGCGTCGGCCAAACCAAAATGCACCTCTACGCAGTGCCCATCCATAGTGGGGACTCCACCACCTGGGCGCTGGCCGTCTTTCATGACGCCTCCTACATCGATGCGCAGAACAGCAAGATCTGGCGCGACGCCTTCAAAAACGTTCTCGTGCAGATGCTGTTGATCTCGACCATTACGCTACTCATCGTCCGTTGGACCATGGAGCGGCCCATCAAACGCCTGGCACAGTGGCTGCAGGATCTTCGAGCTGGAAGCGCCGAGCCGCACCCCGATCTTCCCTCGAGCGATGTATTCAAACCGCTCACCCTCGAAGTAACGCATCTCGCCGACAGCCTCAAAATCGCCCGCGCCTCAGCCGAGGAGGAAGCCCGTCTGCGCGAAACCGCCAATTCGCTTTGGACGGCCGAGCGGTTGCGCGTCTACCAGCAGGAAGCGCTCGAAGAAAGCCGCTTGTTTGTGGTCTCCAACCGCGAGCCGTATGAGCACGTGTTTCGCGGCAGCTCCATCGAAACCGTCGTGCCCGCCAGCGGCTTGGTCACCGCCATGGAGCCCATCCTGCGTGCCTGCGATGGCACTTGGATCGCCTCGGGCGCCGGCGACGCCGATCACGAAACCGTCGATGCACACGATCGCTTGCGCGTCCCGCCCGAAGAGCCTCAGTACACGCTCCGCCGCGTGTGGCTCACTCGCGAAGAGGAAGAAAGGTACTACTATGGTTTTGCCAATGAAGGCATCTGGCCGCTTTGCCACATCGCTCACACGCGCCCCGTTTTTCGCGTCGAGGATTGGGAGGCCTATCAGGAAGTCAACCGCAAGTTCGCCCGCGCGGTGCTCGACGAAGTCGCGGGCCAAGATCACCCCATCGTTCTCGTGCAGGATTATCACTTCGCCCTCCTGCCCAAGCTCATCAAGGAACAACGCCCGGATGTCCGGGTCGCCATTTTCTGGCACATTCCCTGGCCCAATCCGGAAGCCTTCGGCATCTGCCCCTGGCAGCGCGAATTATTGGAAGGTCTGCTGGGCGCCGACCTGATTGGTTTCCACATTCAATCGCACTGCAACAATTTTCTCGAAACCATCGATCGCACCCTCGAATCGCGCATCGAATGGGAGCGCTTCGCCGTGAACCGCGGCGGCCACAACACCGTGGTGCGCCCGTTTCCAATCAGCGTCGACTTCAAAGAAGATCCGCTATTCCACGCCAACGGGTCCGGCGAATCCGAATTGCTCCGTCAGGAACGCTATCGGCTGCAAAAACAATTGGGAGTCCAGGCGGATTACCTCGGAATTGGCGTGGATCGCCTCGACT
Source organism: Bryobacterales bacterium (assembly GCA_003166875.1). Classification (GTDB taxonomy): domain Bacteria; phylum Acidobacteriota; class Terriglobia; order Bryobacterales; family Bryobacteraceae; genus Palsa-89. The sequence goes on from PMUN01000328.1 coordinate 1,978, forward strand.
ACACCAAAGGCATTCCCGAACGCTTCCGCGGCATCGAGCGCTTTCTCGACCGCTATCCTTCTTATATAGGGCGCTTCACATTCGTCCAGATCGGCGCTCCCAGCCGAACGCATATCGGCCGTTATCAGGACCTCATCCACGAAGTGGAAGGCGAAGCCGATCGCATCAACCACCGCTTTGAAACCAAACACTGGAAACCCATCGTCTTCCTTAAGCGCCACCACAATCATGAAGAGATTGAGCCGTTCTATCGCGTCTCCGACTTGTGCCTGGTTACCTCTCTGCACGATGGAATGAACCTGGTGGCCAAGGAATACGTCGCCAGCCGCAACGACGAAGGCGGCGCCCTAATCCTCAGCCTCTTCACCGGAGCGAGCCGCGAATTGTTGGATGCACTCATCGTGAATCCCTACGACACCGAGCAGCTTGCCGAAGCCATCCATTACGCTCTCGACATGGACCCACGCCAGCGCAGGGAACGTATGCGTCGCATGCGGCGCGTGGTGAAGCAGCACAACATTTATCGCTGGGCCGCCAACCTCATCGGAGCGGTTTCCGAAATCCGCGTCGAACAACCGCAAGGAGTCAAATGCCAGCCAGCCTAAGATCCACCGAGCCTCTCTTGGAACATCTCCCCGAGATTGCTTCTGCGCTGCGGGCTGCCTCGGCAATTCTACTGTTCCTGGATTTCGATGGCACTCTCGCGCCCATTGTCGATGATCCCAGCCTCGCCAGCATGCCGGCCGCAACTCACCAGGCTCTCGCCCGGCTCGCGTCCGATCCCCGGTTTTCGCTCGCCATCATCAGCGGCCGCGCACTCGCCGATCTGCGTCTCCGCGTGGATCTCGAAAATTTAATCTACGCCGGCAATCACGGGCTCGAAATCAACGGCCCCGGCATGGAATTCATCGAGCCGACAGCCGCTGAACATCTCAAAGCGCTGGGTGAACTGTCGCGCCACCTGCGCGCGCGCCTGCGCGACATCCCCGGCGTGGAAGTAGAAAACAAAGTCCTTTCCGCCAGCGTCCACTTCCGCAGAGCCCCAGCCGGCAGTCTCCAAGAAATCCGTCAGATCGTCAATGACGCTGTGATTTTCGATGGCAATCCTTTCCACGTGACAGAAGGGCGAAAAGTTCTGGAAATCCGCCCCAGCGTGGACTGGGACAAAGGCATGGCCGTCCGCTGGATTCAGCAAGCGTCCGCCCATCCCGACGCGCTTCCAATCTACATCGGTGACGACTCCACCGATGAAGACGCCTTCCTGGCGTTGCCCGAAGGCATCACCGTGAGCGTCGGCCAAGCCAGAAAAACGTCCGCCCAATATTTCCTGGAACGCCAGGAATTAGTCCCCGAATTCCTCCTCTGGCTCTCCGAATTACCTTCTCTACCCTGACCCTCCGCGTATTGTGGGCCTGCTGGCCCACCAAAGGTCATGAAGACGCGCCCGTAGCGCACGCACTCCTGCGTGCCGCGTTCACACTCGTGTGAACGCCTGGCTTTCGGTCGCCAGCGGACTGGTGTGACCACACTCAAGTTTCCACCCCATCTGCCGAATAGATAGTGATGGCCCGAAGTATCCTTCTCCTATTGCTGCTCGCCGCTACCTCCCCAGCCTCCGACCCCGGACGCGTCGTTGAAAGCGTACTGCCGGCTCTCGCCTACGGCCCATCCTGCTGGTCCAGCCTCGATTTACACAACCTCGGCGACCGTGTAGTCACTGTCGAAGTCGAAGCGCATCGCGCCAGTGGTGCGCTGGTCCCGCTCGTTGGACATCCCGGCGTAGTCTTCACTCTGAATCCGGGCCAAAGCATCAGCCACCGTTTGGAAATCCAGGAGGAAACCGGCGATGCCTGGGTGAAAGTCCGGGAGCAGGTTCCTTCTCAGCGGCTCTGGCCAGTGGTGGCCGTCTCCGGTACCAGTGAATGCGCCATCCACAACCAGTTGCGCACCACGGCCCGCGAAGTCGCATATCCCACCCGAAATCCATGGTTCTCCGACGACGTGTCGGAGATCCCGAGCAACGTAATCTCGGTGGTGAACACTTCGGAGTGCGCAGCCAAAGTCTCGCTCTGCTATTCGGCGGGCAACCTCTATTCCCTTCCCGGAAAAACACTCGCGCCCATCTGTTCGCAATCCTTCGAAGTCCAGATGCCGCCCTTCGGCGCGCGCCAGTTCCCGGTAGCCCGCGATGGAAATTCCTATTTCTCCCTGAAGACGGATGGCAGCGCCATTGTCCTCCAAATGCTGCACCCGTTAGCCACCGGAGTAAAAATCTACACAGTAGATTCCACCATCAAATTCCAACAGTAATCGCATCCTAACGCCGCGATTCCGGCGGCACCATGTTGTTCGCGCGATAGTACACCACCAGTTGGCCGAAATGCTCGGTGCTGTGCTCGATGCCGGCCATCCAGAGGTAGGAATTGTGGACCACATGCCTCCCGGTCTCCCACCCAAATTGCGTCGTTTTGTCCAACCCCGCGTCGCCCTGCTCTGCGATCACCGTCGCCCCATCTGCCACCGCCTGCTCCAGCAGTTTCACCACATCCGCCCTGGTCTTGTAAGCGTCTCGCGACGGGTTATGCTTGTCCTTGCCGAAGTCGGGCCCGATATGCGATCCCGCAACCCTGCTGATCAGGTCGAAGTCGACTGCCGCGACGTGTACAAGATTCTCCGCAAACGTGCGCTCGTCTCTCTGCACCTTGAAATCGTACTGCGCAGCCAGCGCAATCGAACACCGTTTCATCCGTGAACTCTTTTGCGGCGAATCAGAGAGCGCAGACGAAAGATCAGATCGCTCAGCATACCGGATCTCCTAAGCGGTGCCAAGCACCTGAGCCATCGCGGTCGCGAGCTTTACCCAGGCGTCTCTCTCTACTTCAAGCTGTCGCCGCCCGCTCTTGGTTAGCTCGTAATATTTGGCGCGCCGGTTGTTCTCCGAAGTTCCCCAGTGAGCCTTGATCCATCCCCGCCGCTCCAGCCGATGCAGCGCGGGATAAAGCGAGCCCTGCTGAATGCGCAGCACATCGCTTGAAATCTGCTGCACCCGCTCCGATATCGCCCAGCCATGCTGCGGCTCAAGCACCAGCGTTTGTAGAATGAGCAGATCTAAAGTGCCTTGCGGAAGTTCGATACGTTGCGTCGTGGACATGCCTCCCTTTCGCTTCTACAGGAAGAATACACGATCTCTTGTCGAAGCGCAAGAGGAGGCACGAACCGGGGTGCCTGCCCCCGTGGCGCACGCACTCCNNACACTCGTGTGAACGCTTGGGAGTGTTACCGAACCGCGACCGTGAGGGAGTCGGTGCCTGCGCCGATTCTGACGATAGTCATCCAATTTTCACCACAAGTTGTTACCCTAGTTAGTCGCTCGTCATTTTTCTTTGACGGTCACCTCAACAGGAAGGAACAACGATGGTTAAATTTCCGAATCGAGTCTTGCTCGTTGGCTTTGGAGCGGTGGCGCGTTGCACGCTGCCCATCTTAGTCAAGCACCTCAATATCGATCCCAAGCGCATCACCACCATAGAATTTGATCCCAACGACGCCGCTCTCGATCCCTGGCTCGAACAGGGCATGACTTTCGTCAAGGATCGCGTCACGCCCCAGAACCTCGGCAGCTTGCTCGGACAGCACGTCTCGGCCGGCGACCTTCTCATCGACCTCGCCTGGAATATTGATTGTTGCGAAATCGTCGAGTGGTGTCACAACCGCGGCGTCCTCTATGTGAACACCTCAGTGGAGCTCTGGGATCCCTACGCTGGATCCGAAAACAAGCACCCCACCGAGCGAACTCTTTATTGGCGTCACATGAATCTGCGGCGCATGATCTCCACCTGGAGCCAGCCCGGACCCACCGCCGTCCTCGAACATGGCGCCAATCCAGGCCTCATCAGCCATTTCACCAAGCACGCGCTCCTGGACATCGCCCAGCAAGCGCTCGCGGAAAACAAATTCAGCGGCGCGCAGCGGGAACAGGTAGCTCATCACGCCAAGGCGCAGAACTTCAACCATCTCGCCCACCACCTCGGCGTCAAGGTCGTTCATTGCAGCGAGCGCGACACCCAGATCACGGACCAGCCCAAGCAGGTGAACGAGTTCGTCAACACCTGGAGCGTCGAGGGCTTCCGTGAGGAGGGAACCACCACTGCCGAGATGGGTTGGGGCACCCACGAAAAAGAGCTACCCCCGCTCGCCTTTGAGCATCCCAGCGGCCCCAAGAGCCAGATCTGCCTCGCGCGCATGGGCATCAACACATTCGTAGCCACCTGGGTGCCGCCGAATCACGACATCCTCGGCATGATCGTGCGCCACGGCGAGGCGTTTACCATCACTGAGAAGCTCACCGTTTGGGAAGACGGCAAGGCCATCTATCGCCCCACCGTCCACTACGCTTATTGTCCGTGCGACTCCGCCATTGCATCGCTCAACGAGCTGCGTGGCTACGATTACCGCCTGCAACCGCGCATCCGCATTATGACCGACGAGATCACCAGCGGAGCCGATATCCTGGGAGCGCTAGTGATGGGGCACCCGTATCAATCCTGGTGGTGCGGAACTGATCTCGATATCGAGGAATCGCGCCGCTTAGTCCCGCACCAGAACGCCACCACCATGCAGGTGGCCATCTCCGTGGTCGCCGCCTGCATGTGGATGGTCGAAAATCCCAACCGCGGAGTGTGCGTGCCTGACGATCTGCCCCACGATTATGTCCTCGGCATCAGCAAGCCCTACCTGGGCAGGTTCGTTTCCGTCGCCTCCGATTGGACCCCGCTCAAGCACTACTCCAACTTCTTTAGCGGCTTCAACAAGCCGCAGCTCGACCTCTCCGACCCGTGGCAGTTCAAGAATTTCCTGATCACCGAAGGTGACGGCATTTGACAGCATGCACCAAAAGACACTGCTTCAACTGGCCCGCAAGCATGGCACGCCGCTCGTCGTCGTCGATCATAAAGTCCTTCGAAATAATTACGCGCAATTCCGGAAATACCTGCCGCGTGTGCAGGTCTACTATGCGGTGAANNCAGGATTTCATCTGGGATCGCATCATTTACGCGAATCCCATCAAAGCCATTGAAACACTCCAGCGGTTGGATCCTTACAAGCCGCTGGTCACCTACGATAACCACGAAGAGGTGATCAAGATCGCCCGCTATGCGCCGCACTCTGGGCTAGTGCTGCGATTAAACGTCCCCAACACCGGATCCATCGTGGAGCTGTCCAGCAAGTTCGGCGCCTTTCCCGGCGAGGCTGTGGATCTGATCGCCTTCGCTCACAATAACAACCTCGTGGTCGAAGGCCTGAGCTTCCACGTCGGCAGCCAGTGTACCAACCCGAAAAACTATAGCCAGGCATTGCAACTCGCTGCGGGCGTCTTCTCAGAGGCCAAGATGCGTGGCTTCGATCTCAAGCTCCTCGACATCGGCGGCGGTTTTCCTGCCCATTACGATGACACCGTCCCTCCCTTCCGCAGAGTCGCGAAAATGATCAACGCCGAGTTGGACCGGCTCTTCCCCCAACCCATCGAGATCCTTGCTGAGCCCGGGCGTTTCCTGGTCGCCTCCGCCGCTACCGCCATCGCGCAGATCATCGGCAAAGCCGTCCGCGGAGGCAAGCTCTGCTACTACCTCAATGACGGCGTCTATCACACCTACAGCGGCGTGATCTTTGACCACACCCAATACCACATCAAGAGTTTCAAGAAAGGTCCCACCCAGATCTGCTCAGTCTTCGGCCCCACCTGCGACGCCCTCGACACCATCAGCCTGGCCGAGCAGCTTCCCGACGTCGAAATGGGCGACCTGCTCTACTCCGAAAACATAGGCGCCTATTCCGCCGCCAGCAGCACGTCCTTCAATGGCTTCCCACCCGCCAAAGTCGTCCACGTGAACCAGTAAATCTCTAGTGGGCTGTTGTACTACTAGACCTGAAAAGTTTCGCAGCCTGTGACCATTTGTACTACTAGACCTGAAAATCTTTGCAGCCTGTGACCACCTGTGGGGCGGACCCCCTGGTNNGCGTCGCCACTCCTGGCGACGCCCGGCAGTAATAAATATTCAACAACCTCAGCCCACTAACCCGCCGCCTTCAGCTTCTTCACCAAAACTTTCGAGTTCCTCCCGCTATGGTCATATTTCTCGCGACGGCTCGGCGGAAGGTCATCGGGTGTACCTTCGGAAAACCCGCCCTTCGATTGGAAGTAAGTAAACGCCTGCGTCGATAGCAAGATCAATTCCGTCAGGCCGGTTTCCCGAGCTTTATTTTCGACAAATTGAAGAAGTTTTCGGCCAAGTCCCTGGTTTTCATGCGCCGGATCGACATAAAGACTCGCAAGCTCTCCCTTTTGTTGCGCGGGATAAATGTGCAGCGCCACGCACGCCACCGGATTCTTGTCGATTTCGAAGATGTAGTAATCCGCCAGGTCCTTCTCAATTTCGGTACGCGTCCGCCGGACCAGTTCTCCAGCTTCCACTGCCTTCTTGGTCAGCGCCTGGATGGCGCGCACGTCTTTCTTTCTGGCTGGCCGGATCTGTTCGTATTCGTTGGCGTAAATCAGCGTGCCGATGCCCTCGTTGGAGAAAACTTCGGCCAGCAGCCCTTCATCCTCGCGGCCGTTGATAATGTGCACGCGCTGCACCCCCACGGCGCAGGCGGCAGCCGCGTGCTGGGCCTTGGAAAACATCTCCGGCCCAAATCCGCCGGGTCCTGACTGTACCAGCTTCTGCAAGTCCACCACCAGCATCTGCCGGATCAGTTGGCCGTTGTAGCGCAGCCCGTCCTCCGTGGTAATGAAAATCAGCTTGATCGCCCGCAACGCTTCGGCGGCCGCAAGTGCCACGCTGTCGGAGTTGGCCCGGTACGTCTTACCTTCGCCGTTAAACCCGAGCGGCGGAATCACCGGAACAATACCCTGGTTCAGCATCGTGTTAAGAAGTTCCGTGTCCACTCGCTCCACCTTCCCGGTAAACAGATGGTCCACGCCCTGGATGATCCCCAGCGGATGCGCAATTATGGCATTCGTGTGTGCGGCGCGTAGATCGTTGGCCGAAAGGCCTTCCATGACCTCGTGCGTGAGACGGTTCGCAGCGTCCATGGCAAGCTGCAATGTAGCCGCGTCAGTCACACCGGTGCCATCCAGGTTCGAAGTGCGGACGCCCTGCTTCTCGGCCAGAGCCTTGATTTGCTCGGCCGCGCCATGCACCAACACCACGCGGATGTTCAACGATCGAAGTACTGCAATGTCCAGCAGGATGTTGGCGAAGTTCTCGTCCGTAACAATCGCCCCGTCCACTGCAATGATGAATGTTTTTTCCCGGAATTGCGGGATGTATTGCAGAATCCCGCGCAGGTCAGTTAGCTTCAAGTTCGCCCCCGGTCGCTCGTCTCGTGGCCTGCAAGTCAACTTCGCAAATTTGGAGACGCTTCCACTCTACAACGAAACCGCGCCCCACACCACATCGAGCAGTGGGTCAGTTTATTGTGGGGCAGGATGCCATCCTGCGCGCGGGTTGCTAACCCGCGCAGTTTGCCACCGATTGCCTAATAGGCGCGCAGGCTATCAACAGCTACTAACTGCTTCATACTCGGAAACTGCGCCACTACGCCATCGGCTGAGAAACGAGACAAATGAGATTGTGCCCTATGTCCCCATAGGATTCGTCAACCAACAGGACATCGACGCTGCAGTTCAGCGCGCGACCAAGGCTCTGAGCTCCGACCGTGGTGCGAATTCGCTACGACTTCGGACCGGATTGGACAGGCGACCCCTCCATCTTCTTTCGGATCGTCCTCGCCGACGAAGCAGCGAAAAGGCCGAAATTGAGCGATCTCGCCCAGACCGTCGAATTGATTCTCCTCAAGGAGGTCCAGGCCGAAGCGCAGGGGCTGCACGCCTATTTCAATTATCGAAGCCTGTCACAGCAAGACAACTTGAAGGAACTCGCCTGGGCATGAGCAACAATGCCATAGGCCCACGACCTGCTTGAGCAGGCCAAGCATCTCGCGAATCGGGAGAAGAAAAGACCGCGCCAAAGCCAGCCTACGACGGGCAGTCTCGACGGCTTATTATGCCCTCTTCCACCTTCTCATCCACGAAGCCCGCTTCTGGCCTTCGGCCTTCTGCCTTCTGCCTTCTGCCGTCCTTTCCAAGGCTGGCGCCGGATTCGCGACCCGCACCAGCGATCACCCCACTTCCCCCACCATTCGCCGCTTCCAAATCAACAACCTCCAAAAACCCACCACCTCCTTCGCCTCACCCTCGTGCTATTTCATTGGCATGTCAGCCTCACCAACTTTCGAACTCCACTACACCGATCGCGCGGCAATCAATCGCGCCAACTCCGAGCATTCCACCGGCCCTCGTACCGATGCCGGCAAACAGCGTTCGTCGCTTAACGCACTCAGCCACGGCTTGACCGCCCGCACCGCGGTCCTGCCCACGGAAGATCCCTCCGCTTACCAGCAGCACTGCCGCCAGCTCTTCGACGAATACCAACCCGCCACAGCCACGGAAACCCAACTAGTCCAGGAACTAGCCGACACGGCCTGGCGCCTCAACCGTATTCCGATCTTAGAAGCAAGCCTGATCGCCGAAGTCCCCAGCCCCCAGTCCCTAGTCCCGCAGCTCGCCGCCCTAGGCCTGCACGGTGCCCGCCTCTCCCGCCAATTCGAAAAAACCCTCGCCCAGCTCCGCGAAATCCAATTCGAACGCCGCGAGCGCCAACGCCGCGACCTACGAGATGCCGCTATCCTACTCGAATTCCACAGACACAAAGGCATTCCCTGGGACCCCGCCGATAGTGGCTTCGTTTTTTCAAAGGACCAAGTGGAACGCGCCGCCCAACGCATCATGCGCCTCCAAGAGTCCCGAACCATAGAATATTTCCGCTTCGGCTCTTACTCAAATCCCCTGAATGCCCCCTCGCCCTCCACCACCACCCCCGGCTTAGCGGGATTATGACCCCAGGGACGTGGCGCAGGCACTCCTGCCTGCCGCGTCGAGACTCATCTGTGTGCCCCAAAGGGGCAGATTACCAGTGGGGGAA
>PMUN01000314.1 GCA_003166875.1 Bryobacterales bacterium
CGGCCTGCGTGGTGGTGTAGGTCGCGGTGCATGTCTCGGAGGCCCCCGCCGCCAGCGTGCCACTGGGGCAACTGATTGCGCTTAAACCAACGTGAGGATCTGTCACCGAGACAGTCAGGTCTACATTGCCCGTGTTTTTAATAAAGTAGGAGTAGGTGATCGGAGTTTGGGACGCCGCGTAGCTGGTTACGCTCGCGCTCTTCACCAGAGACACTGCGGCTGAAACACCACCACCACCTGCGCACTTGACAGACGGAAAGGGCCGCCGAGGAGCGGGGCGGTCGAGCGTGCAGCCCATCGCGGGCCCCGCTAAAGCCAAAAACGCAATGAGCGTACCTAATACGGCCCGCGCGCGGAAACTGCTGGAGGAGGCGGGCAGGTCCAGGAAACCTGCGCGGGAAGACGGGTCGACGGGATGGGTGGTCATGATAATCTCTCCTCAACAGCGTTTGACAAAGCCGGCAAGCAGCCTGCGGCGGCCGCAAATTTAGCTGCTCTCAGCTTGTTAAGCGGAAACGGAGAATCAAAAACCGCAAGGGTGGAAAAAATCGTTAGGGGTGGGTGGCCACCAGACCTAGCGGCTGCACGCTGCGTGGAAAGCATTTCAAGAACGTCTGGCGCGGTTTTATGAGCAAAACGCCTCACTGAAGGAAATCCAGCGAGGCGTTGAGTCATAGGTTCGGTCTTGGCGGCGGTGGTTGATGAGTGGCGTTCGGGAGGTCAGCTTTTCATTGGGATGGCCCCACTGCGAGGCCCTGAGCACGCCGCTTCCTTCCCACGAAGGCCAATGCGAGCAGCCCCGTTGCCGTGAAGATCACATAGGAGGGCTCGGGCGTCGTGGTGGTGTCAGTGATCGTCCACGTCCCCTCCGCATTCGCGGTGACTCCCGCGCCGACCCCCGGCCCGGCCTCGGTGCTAAATGCGAATTCAGATTGCGGGCCGCGGTCAGCGAATTCGAAAACCGCGAATCCTCCGGGAGCGGGATTGACGCCCGCGGCAGACCAAGTCGGTCCGGAGGAGGGCGAACACACCGAACCGCTTAGGAACGCAAATGTGGCGGCCGAACCCCCGCTACCACAAGCGGCGCCTAGCACAGTTGGGGCGTTGGCGCTTGATGTCAAGTCGATGGAGTACCCATACCAATCCACCAGGAAGTCGGTGAATTGGGATCCCAATGGCGCCGAAGCGTCGTAGGTGAATGAGCCGGACGGATCTGTTAAGCGGAAACAGAGAACGAAAAACCGCAAACGTGGAAAAGAACCCGTACTGGGCGGCCTAAGGCGTTTAGCCCCTTGATCGCATGTTAAAATCGATCGAACAACCTAACAACACGTGATAAATCAGCGGGCAGGGGCGAACAGGGGCACTCCATGACGGGTCCGTCCGGAAGCGAAATCACGCAACTGCTGCGGGCCTGGAACGGGGGCGACGAGAGCGCGCTCGAAAAGCTCATGCCCATTGTGTACGGCGAGTTGCACCGGATGGCGCGGCGGTACATGGCTCACGAGTCGCCGGACCACACGCTTCAGACCAGCGCGCTGGTGAATGAGGCTTATCTGCGGCTGGTGGATGCTGCGAACGCCAATTGGCAAAATCGAGTCCACTTTTTTGCCGTCAGCGCCCAGGCTATGCGGCGGATTCTGGTGGATTGGGCGCGGTCCCGTCAGGCCCTGAAGCGCGGCGGCGACGTCCGGCCGCTCCAGTTGGACGATGCGTTGGCCGTGACCGAGGAGCAGCCTGTGGGCCTGGTCGCTTTGGACGATGCCTTGAAAGCTTTGGCTGCTATGGATCCACGCAAGAGCCAGGTGGTGGAGCTGCACTTCTTTGGCGGCCTCAACCTGGAGGAAACGGCCGAGGTGCTGAAGGTTTCGAGCGACACCGTGCTGCGCGACTGGAAGCTGGCCAAGAGTTGGCTGCGTTGCGAGCTGAGCGGAGAGAGTCTGGATGGACCCTGAGCGCTGGCAGCAGATCGCAACCTTGTATGAGGCGGCGCAGGAGGAGGAAAAGAACCGCAGAGCGGCTTTCCTGGAGCGGGCCTGCGGCGGGGATGAGGCCCTGCGCCGGGCCGTGGAATTGCTGCTGGCGCAAGACGAGAAAAACGACACCTTCCTGGAGGCGCCGGCGCTGGAAGTGGCGGCCAAGGACTTGGCTGAGGAGGCCAGGCAACCCGACGTTCTGGTGGGCAAGACGATCTCGCATTACCGCGTCCTCCAGAATCTGGGCGGCGGGGGCATGGGGGTTGTCTATAAGGCTGAGGACACGCGGCTGCATCGTTTCGTCGCCCTCAAGTTTCTGCCCAGCGTTGTAACGATGGGCCTGGTGGGGCACCCGCATGATCCGCAGACCCTGGAACGTTTCCGGCGAGAAGCGCGTGCGGCCTCCTCGCTTAACCATCCCAACATCTGCACCATTCACGACATTGACGAGTTCGAGGGTCACCCCATTATCGCCATGGAGCTGCTCGAGGGGCAGACGCTCCGCGAGCGAATTGCGGCTGGGGCGCCGAGCGCGACGCCGGCTGGGGAAGGCGAACCCCGTTCGCCACTGCCGCTCGATACGGTGGTGGAGTTGGCCACTCAGATTGCCGACGCGCTGGACGCGGCGCACTCGAAAGGGATCGTCCATCGGGATATCAAGCCGGCCAACATTTTCGTGACCAGCCGTGGAGCGGCGAAGATTCTGGATTTTGGCCTGGCGAAGCTGACGGCGGCCTCTGACAGCCGTCTATCCGCGGGCGGGGACGCTGGGGCCGCGAGCGACGGGGATCCTTCGACCAGGGAAAGCATCGCCGCGGCAGCCGGCTCCGATCACCTTACAACCCCGGGCAGCGCCGTGGGCACAGTTGCCTACATGTCGCCGGAACAGGCGCGGGGCGAGGAAGTGGACACACGCACAGACCTGTTCAGTTTCGGCAGCGTGCTTTACGAGATGGCCACGGGCCGGCAGGCCTTCACCGGAAACACGTCGGGGGCGATATTCGGCGCCATCCTGCACGAAGCCCCCACACCCCCGCTACGCCTGAACCCTAAGTTGCCGCTCAAGCTCGAAGAGATCGTTCTGAAGGCGCTGGAAAAAGACCGCGACCTGCGGTACCAGAGCGCGGCCGAAATGCGCGCCGACCTGAAGCGGCTGAAGCGCGATTCGGATCCGGATCGTGTAGCGGCGATGTTCGCATCGCCGCCTGCGGCGGGAATCATCTCGTCGCCGCCGCTGCCAGGCGAGAGCTCTGATTCGCATTTGATCGCCGGCCTGGTGAAGCGCCACCAGAAGGCCGTCATTGCATTGACGGCTGGCGCGTGCGTGATCGCCGCCGCTCTGCTATGGTTGGTTTGGCGCTCCCGGCAGCATCCGCCCCAGTTAACCGAGATACCGTTAACGGAAAATGGGTTAGAGGCGCCCGTGCTGGATGCGGCGATTTCGCCGAACGGTAATTTCCTGGCGTATGCCGACGTCAGTGGCCTTTACTTGAAAGAGATCGGTTCGGGGCAGGTCCACGCTCTGTTCACCCCCACGGACGCCCGGATCTGGCGGATTGCCTGGTTTCCCGACAGCTCCAGTCTGCTGTTCATCTCGATCTCGACTCAAAACGCGCAGCGCCAACTCTGGTCGGGGTCGATGTTCGGGGGCACGCCGCGCTTGCTCCGGAGCGACGTGGATCACGTCACGGTCTCTTCCGATGGATCCGAGCTTCTCTTTACCAACGGCGCCCGTGACGAGATCTGGGCGATGGATACCAACGGGGAAAACGCCAGAAAACTATTTTCCAAGGAAGGGCTTTACTTCGATCAGCCGGCCTGGTATGCAGGGCGGAGAAGGATCCTCTACCTCGCCGAAGGAGGGGATGCTCCCTTCGGGCCCGTCGGTTCTCTCGAATCGCTGGACCTGGAAACAGGCCAGTCTCTAACCGTGTGCAAACCTTGCACGGACTTCCGCGTGCTGCCTGACCGGCGCCTCATCTACGTCGCTAACGATCTTGTTTCGCTTTGGGAAGTCCCCATCGACGCGCAAACCGCCCGGCCAACGGGAGGCCCCCGCCAAATCACTGAACCGCACGGATATTCGTACTCGCATCCGACTGTGTCGGCTGACGGAAAGCGTCTGGTTGTCTTGCAGCACGACACCGGCGTTGCTAGGGGGTTCGGGGCGGTGGTCTTCGTGGCCGACCTGGAAGACGACGGAAGGCGTCTCAACAACGCCCGCCGGCTATCCCTGGGCGGCAGTGACTATGCGCACGCCTGGACCCCGGATAGCCAAGCCGTGGTATTCGAATCGGGGCGCAATGGCAGTTTCAATATCTTTAAGCAACGGCTCGACCAGCGGGTGGCCGAGCCGCTCGTGGCGGGCAGGGAATACGCAGGCTACGGCCGTTTCAGTCCTGACGGAGCCTGGTTGCTCTACTTCCTGGGTGGATCGGAGCATCAGCGGCGGCTCATGCGCATGCCGGCTTCGGGGGGCCCTTCGGAAGTGGTCATCCAGAGCCCGGGCCTGGCTAATTATTACTGCACGCCCCCGGCGGCCAACCTGTGCGTGGCGGGAGAACGCGAGCAGAACCGCCTGGTGTTTTACGCCTTCGACCCCGCGCAGAAACTGCCCCCGGGAGGAATCCCGCGGAGTGACCTGCGCCAGCTGGCCAGGACGGATTATAACCCCAGTGACTGGGGCCTCTCGCCGGACGGCGCCAGCATCGCCATGGTCCGCCCCGACAACAGCGAAGGGCGCGTTCACATTATTTCGCTCGCGGGGCGCGGCCACGCTGGCCCAGGTATGGGAGCGCCGCCGGCGCACGATGTGCTCGTGGAAGGCTGGACGAATCTGTATAACTTGAACTGGGCCGCGGACGGAAAAGGGTGGTACATTTGCAACGCGCCCGTCGCGGGAGGCTCAACCTTCCTCCACGTCGACCTCCAGGGCCACGCCACCGTTCTCCAGTTTCCGGAGAACCTGAACAAGTTTTGGGGGGTGCCGTCTCCCGACGGACGTCACCTGGCCTATTCCAGAACCACGTTCACGGCGAACGCCTGGCTGCTTGAGAATTTCTAGCCTCCGCCCTCTTCCATGGAACCGAAACTGCCAGTGGCGGGTTGCGCATGATCCATTCGTTTGTGAGGCAATATTCGAAAAAGGGTTTAAGCATCGCCATGCGCCGAACGGCGGTAGCTGGGCTCACCCCCCATGCAGAGCGGAACTGGCGCACATCGGCGGGCTCCCACTGATCGGTCATGACGTAACCCAACCGGTCGGAGAATTCCTCGAAGCGTTTTAGCAAGAGACGGTACTTTTTGTGGGTTGCGAAAGCTGCGGTCTCACGGAGCTCAGCGAGGAACGCCTTGGTGGCGCGCTCGATAGTGATGCGTTTGCCATTCGGCTCGACTGCGGGCGGCGGCTGAGGCGCGGGAATCTCTTCATCCCAACTGCCCGCTCTTTCCCAATGCGCCACGACGGCCCGCGCCTGTTCCCACGTTGGCCGCCCCGTATCGCGGCGCAGGAATCTTCGAGCCAGGGTCCCCGAAGCGAAGATGCGACACGTACAACGCTTCCAGTTTTTCTTGCGTTCTTCAAATTCACCCGAGCGGAGTCTTCCGAACAACCAGCCTCGCAGTCGCGACGATGTCGGCGGTAGAGGTTGAGGGCCATGTGTACCCGATATTGCTCGACGGCGACGCTGGATAGCTATAAATGCTTTAGAATCTTATGGCGGAGAGGGGGGGATTCGAAACCTGAACTGACTAAGAGCTTCTGCAACCTACAGATTCTACGTTGCCAGGTGTGCCAACTTTGCCACTGTTCCCGTGAACCATTGCACGCTATTGCACGCTGGACTCGATGAGAGGCGCCCGGAAATACTTCCGCGCTCAGTCAATCTGTCGCCCGCGGTGCCGTCGCGTCGTCGGGAGTGGATCACTTGGTGAAATGACCTTCGCCGAGAGTCGCTTCTGAGGAAAGTCTTTCCTGTTCAGAGTTGCAATGAAGGCTGCACGACCTTGCTCCGCGCAAGCGCAAAACACACTATCGTCTGGGTCTGGCGACAGGTCGGCAGTGATCCGGAGGTCCACAAGCTCGGCCTCCTCTCTTAACAGGTTAATGATTTCGCCTATCAGATTGCGCCGCCCGCCTAGGCGTCTGAGCACCTCTTTGTATTCGGCAAGAATGTCTTCTGTGATCAGCCAGGTGAAAGTCGCGTTCTCAAGCCAGTCGCGGAGAAGTTCGGCGCTCGGGTTCCCTGGGGCCCGTCCGGATTTGAATCCTGAGATGCCAGCGACAAGGACGGAAGTATCGATAACTCCTCTACGCGGATTTTCTCGACCTGGCAACGGTGATCTCCGGCAAGCGCTTTTTGTCGGCGCGATAGGCGCCGATCGTCTCTACGATTTGAGACTCTGTTACGCCCGATAAATTGCCTGCAGCCGCCTCTAGACTGCGTGCGATGTGGCGCTTCCATCCAGGCCGCTTGCGACCGCGCGGAAGATCCTGGTACACGTCGGCCCGAGGAAGTTGTTCCTCAATCTCGTTTGCCAGTTCTCTCACTGGTATACGTACCTCGACCGCCTCACGGCCCCTAGCCGGGAGAGACCGCAGCCACAGATAACGAAGTTTGTTCACTTGCGCTTTCCTCAGACTAGTCGACAGAACTTGTGTGAAGCGGGCGAGCACTTCCGTGGACGTGCCGAGCGACTCCTTCAGGTAGAATGCGACCTTAGCTTCGAGGAGGAGCTGATTGTCGAACCAATAAAGTCCGTCCCGACGCGTTGGCCGCAAGACCTTGAACTGCACCAGATTCTGGAGGTCCTTCGGCTCGACACCAAGGACAGCGCTGGCCTGCTTGAGTTTCAATTCGACAGCCTGCATTTCGATATACCATCTATATTTTAGATTGAATTTAAAATCGAGTCAAGCTCCCCCTAGCCTACAATTAAGAGAGAGGCAAGTAAAAAGACGCTCCGGTATTTTGAACGGCCCGCGCAGAAAGCATTCATTTTGCACAGTGGTCTTTTCCATCGTCCTGAGGAACACGACCGGCAGCAAATTTGAGTGATGGCCCGATTTTGCTGACTTGCGATACGGTCGATTCACTGACAACGAAAGGAAAAGAAGATGCCAGACACAACTTCCCTCTATCCGATTTCGAAAGTGATCGCAAAGATCATCATGAACTCGGGCTACACACCATCCGGTTTCATTCTCGCCATGGGTCATGCTAGCGCCGAAGCTGGACTCCACGACATAGAATCCTGGCTGGAGAAGGGAGAAGGGGACGCAAGCACGATCGCACAGATCGCGGCGTTCTCTCCCGGCGAGGCGGAAAAGTTGCGCAACGCGGTCGCAGAAACAGCAGCAATGAAAGCGGCTGGCGTGGACCCCG
>PMUN01000447.1 GCA_003166875.1 Bryobacterales bacterium
CACGTGAAGTGGATCGGGATCAAGAAGCCGGCAGCCAGCGTGACGAGACCAAGAGAAAAGGTCAAAAGTCGGTAGGCCGCATTCTCGCCCCCTAAGAACAACTTGCTCACGCGTGGGGGCTCGATCCTCTCGCGTTGCATGGGTCCTTCGTCATTAATCGCCGAAAAGTGACACGAATTATACAAAAGGACGCTACCTCGCCTTCGCTAAGAAAAGGCCCGTCTTGTGCAACTGTATGTGATATAACTGAGGCTAAAACCTCTATAAGTTTATATGCGCCCACAAGATCCTGAAGGGCAAGGGCCAGGGAGGTTTTCCCGATCCCCCCCCTCCCGACCAGCGTAATCATCGGATGTCGGTCATTTACCAAGGTCTTGTACAATTCACCCTCAAGGTCGGGTCTTGCAATGTACTCCACGGGAGGTTGCGGGATATTGGTGAAACACTTGCCCTGAACTTCAAGGGTTTGAATTCCGTGGGTTCCACTCGCGGGCAGTTCTGTTGCGGGGGCCAAATACGCCGTTCCGTCACCCAAGACCTTGCCCCCGCTGATGTAAGAAAGAAGCTCGTAGTGCCTGTTGTGAAACCCTCCATTTACGAGGAATATGTCGAGAGCGTCAGCGTCCGATTGCATGAGTTCAACAGGTCTTGGTTCTCCCAGGTGGACGTACACCCCGTCATTGAGCGCCACGCTGCGGTCACTTTTTAGCCCTTCGAACTCCGATGTAGCTTCGCACAGCGGGACCACACGATACTTGCCGGATAAATTTCGATGTAGGTAAGCCCACGGTCGATGTAATATGAGCAGGTGATCCGACATTAGCCGAAGGGATTTTTCAAGCGGTTGGATAATGGTCGAACACGTTGCCGTGGATGGAGCACCGTGTCCGCGTGTCTTATTCCGTAACTGAACGAAATCGGAGAACCATCGACGGAGATCCAACTTCACGGGCAGTTCGTCGCAGGCCGGTTCGACCTGCTGCAAACACTGATGCAGTAATTGGACGGCAGAATGCTGCCAGTGACCACCGCCGAGCCTCTGAGTTAGATCCTTTTGCGCGTCAAGCGCCGCGGGGAGAAGAGACTGCGAAGTAGGGCCTGTGAGTACTTCCGTTAGAACATCCATCCATTCACCAAGGCCGTCCGCCCTAACGAGCCGGTGGAGAATTCGGTACCGATAGCGGTCACTTCCGTCTTGAATTGCCGCCACCATTCCGGCCACCGCAACTTTGGTGAGCATCTCACCGAGGTACATCAACTCCATGAAAAATGCAGGGTCGGAATCCTGTCGAGCGTTTTCGACTCGACCCCACATCCGGGTAAGTGGCAAGAATCCCACAGATATCTCCACAAGCGATTTTCGCTTGAATCTATGCTTTGTGAACCGTTCTCTAGTTTATGCAATAGTAGCAACTATGAGTGTCAATTAGCTCACTCTGAAAGACATCGATTCGACGGCTTTATTGCCGATCCTTAGTTCCGCACATGGACTGTGATACGGTCCAACAACGGGTTCGATGAACTTTCCATCAGGGCTGAAGCGGAGACTGTCTTCCATGCGCACCAAACGAAAGCCACGGACCCGGCCAAAGAACGGGCACTGGCCCTTGTACTTGTCCAGGTATGCACGCATGAGCGTTTCCATGGCTGGCATCTGTTCTGCAAGAGGCAGGTCCACTAGTTCATCCGGCAAGTCGATGACGTTCCAGCGTCCACCTGTGGCCGCGAAAAGCGTGATGCCAGATGGCACCTTGAACTCGCCTTCGACGTGGATGTAAGATTTGAAAGTTTCGTGGGCGGGTACGCCATCGACTGAAGCACGTTGTGGCATTCTGCATGTCCTCTCGGCGCATTCAGGGGAGACTTGGTTGACAGCTACCCGCTGCCCACATCGCCGGAACAGAACCGGCATCCACCGTGGCGTCTCCGCGCTCGGTTGGCAGTCCCAAAGGACATTCCTGATGCTCGTCTCGAAGGACGCAGCTATGACCCAAATCGTTGCAAAAACCTCGATGACGACCAGCTTGCATGGCTTATCGTTCCAGAACTTGCGGCGTGTCCCTCCCGCCTCGGATCTTGCACTACATTTCCACTACTTTAAGAGCCGGTTGAAAAGAACCCCAAAAACTACAGTGTGTTTGATGCACCCGAACCAAACATCTGCGCGTTTATGTTGTTGATGTCAAAGGGTGGCCCTGATTCCCAAGCTGGACGTCGCGGGTTCGACCCCCGTCTCCCGCTCCAATCTTTCAAGGGTTTAGCGGATTCCACCTTCAAGCATTTTACCTTGTTTACCTCGAAAACCCGGATCGAGCTTCTTCCTTCAACGTCAGTGCTTCTTCGAGTGTCGTAACGGCTTTTTGCCGGGTCTCCAAATCCGTCATTGTATATGTGTCAATCGCAACGCCGATGGCGTGTCCCCGCTGGTCCGCTGCGACCTTAGGATCGACCCCCTCTTTGTGACCGAGACTGGCCTGGGTTCTCCGTAACACATGGAAGTTTACCCACCCCAGCCCAACCTTCTCCAGTTTGCCGTGAATGTTCCGCCGCAAAAAATTGTCACGGGACATGAAAGTCCCACGCTCCGACGGAAATACCAAAGACTCCGGACTGAGGTCGATGGCAACATCACGCCACTGCTCAATATCATTTGCCAAATCAGGCGGGACCGCCGCGAACCTCTTCCCTCGTTCTGACTTAGGATGGCTCGGCAGCCTGCGGTATACCCTTTCCATGATATTGACCATGTCCGGCCCAACTCGCCCCCATCGGAGAGCAAAAATCTCTCCGGGGCGCATTCCGACTAGTGCGGCGAATAAGAACACTATCCGCTCCCTGAGATCCAACACTGACAACGCCAAATGGATCTCCTCCTTAGTCATGCTGCGCTTCTCGAAAGTCTTCGCCTCTTTCGGCGTCACCAGCGAACCCGCCGGATTGCCTTGAATGAGACCGTCATTGGCCGCCATTTTAAAAACCGCACTCAGATCCCACCGCAGATGGCTCACAACGCTCTTCGAAAGACCATCCTTGGTCTTGCTGTCGAGGAACCGCTGCAAACGGTCTCGCGTCAGGTCTCGCAAGTGCCGGCCTTCGAAGGCCGGAAGCAAATGCGCTTGGAAACGTTCCGTTGTAGTTTTGTCTGTCGAGTCTTTCCACTTCTTGCGGCGCTGTGGCAAGAATACGCTTGTGACGTATTCTTTGAAATCGGTCGGCAGCGTCTGCCGGAATCCGGCAGTTTCGTTGATCGGGTTCAAGAACTCCTGCAACCTGGCCCGTGCAGCCCCTTCCGTCATCTGCGCACAATGNNCCGCGTTGAAAACGCTTTCGACGCACGTTTGTCCTTTCCGGCGTCTCCGGCGCTGTTTTCTGGTCTGATTCGGATGTTATCACTACGTGGACTCGCAGAGGCAGATCAGCCCGCGCGTCTTGTTGGCGTAGCCTCGATCTGCTGAAGCCACTGTTCGAGAGATTCCTGGCGGAACAGGACTCTGCGCCCAATGCGGACTGAAGGAAGGTGTGGAACATCCCGCACCTTACCGTTGATAATATTCGAGAGATGCGAGCGTGAACATCGGACGAATCTTGCGGCTTCGGTGAAATTAAGAACTCTGGAAGTTGATGTCGGAGTCATAGATTCACGGACCAGAATGTGTGTGATCGGCTCTTGATCGGCTTCAAATAACCAGCCAGGAGAATACAGGCCTCAGAGCCGTCACGTCGTTTCCCTTGAAGTGCGGGATCGACAATTCTCCGCGGTTACGGGCTTGGTTCTCGGCAGGATTTGATTTCGAGATCGTCTTCGTCTCCTTTGTCAAACTAGGTTTCTGCCAGTAGGATCGCCATCGCCGTGGATAGTCCGGATATCAAAGGTCTTTTCAAGTGCCCGTCGCGCCTGGGCGAACGGATCTCGTATAGGTTGGCCGGCCACGCGTGACGGTTCTGGCGCTGCTGCTTTCGCCTGGTCCGGCGTTTGTGGCGTGCCGTCAATTTGTCGCACAAGAGCCTCTAGCGCCTGTGCCGTGCGATTAGCTTCTTCTCTACGGCGGAATCGCCTTTTATAGGAACTCAACGTAGCACGCGTCACTACTACTCCTTCCTCCTCAAGCCAATCGCGAACACTCTTCAGACTCTGCCCATCGGCCAGTGCTCCTTCAATCTCCCGCCACAGAGCTCGAATCTGTCCGGCCTTGGTTAGCGGCTTTTCCTCGCGCCGCGCGGCAAGGCGGTCTCGGGCCTGCGTGACCCACTTCCCATGTCGATTGTGGGATTCATTTGCTCTCGCCCGCACTGTCATTTGTCAGCCCGTCGATGTTCAGCGGTCCTACCACTACGGGAATGGCGGAGGGAGTTTGGGACAGAGAGTTTACCAGAAAGAGCAAAAGGCGGCAGATTGTGGCGATATGTGGCATTTTCGCCGGCAGGTGGCACGAGTGAGGCATTTGGTGGCAAAAGGTGGCGAATTGCGGCACCGACCGCACTTCCAACAACCACTTTCCGCCAACAAACACGGGTAGTGGAACATAAAGGCTGATGAGTTGGTTGTTTTTGGTTTGTAGATTACTGGTTCATGGATACTTCACTCGTCAGCCACCTCCACGTCTTCGTCCGCCACTCGTCGGACGCCCTCCTTTTTCGTGCCAGTGGTGTCCCAAGGGCCCCGTCTCATACCCATTGAAGGTGGAGGGACGGGCCGATGCCGAGACGAACGATCCGACTCACCGACGCAATCGATGAGCGAATTAACTCCGCCGCAAAGCTGCGAGGCTACTCCAGTCCGAGCGCCTTTCTTCGAGCGGCCATCAAGAAAGAATTAGTCGAGTGCACGGAGGGAACCGGTGCAAGCACGGAGGAGATTGTGGGATGCATCAGGGAAGTGCGGCAGGATCTGCGCCGCGTTGAACGAGCGCAGCAGGCACTGTTCGCTTTGGTGGACAGCTTGGCGAAGGCCTTCCTGACCTGTGTGCCCGAGCCGCGTGGGACGGCCATGGAGCCAGCCCTTGCGGAAGCCCGTAACCGCCACGCCCGGCTGCTCAACAATGCGGGTCACGCGATGCGTAGTGACTCGCTCGTGGCTATGGAGGAGCTAATCAGCCGTGGAGAAAAATAAGGACAAAGAGCGGGAGTTCCGGCTTCGACCACGGAAGCCGGCAGCGCGAAGCGAAAGCCGAGTTTACGCGTCAGCGTACAAAATCATCATGCATCACGCTCGCATGAGCGGCATACGGAAGCGCCGCGTGGTTGGGTTCGGCACAGCGACGACGCACGCTCGCCCTTACTCCCAGCGGTGTGCGGTCCGGGTGCTGTATTCAAAGAACACTAGCAATGGGCAGTGGCGAGCCCATGGGCGTTACGTTGCCCGCGAGAGTGCCACCCACGAGGCTGATCCAAAGGCGGTCGGGTTCAGTACGAGCCAAGAAGGCATCGACATCGCTACGCGGCTCGATGATTGGCAGCAAGCGAGCGACGAGCGAATGTGGAAGTTGATCGTGTCCCCTGAGTTCGGCGACCGGGTGGACCTGAAACGATTGACTCGTGATCTGATGTCAGAGATGCAGACGGACCTCGCTATGCCGCTCGAATGGATCGCGGTGGCGCACTACAATACCGAGCACCCGCATGTTCATATTGCGCTAAGAGGCGTCGGGGCGGAAGGACGACCAGTTCGTCTCAGCCGGGATTACATCCGGGGCGGTATCCGCGAAGTCGCCCAGAATCTATGCACGCGCCAACTTGGGTATCGCACGGAGTTCGATGCGGACGACGGGCAGCGAAGGGAAGTCCACCAGCACCGCTACACATCGCTCGATCGTATCATTCAGCGCGATGCCGACCATGCCCGCGAGCCTGGTTCCCCATTCTTCACGGTCACGAAGGATCCGAGCCGAGCCGGAATCGGTCCAAGGATATCGCTTACGGAGCGGCGCGCCGCAGAGCGGCTGATGGTTCTCGAATCGATGAGATTGGCCGAGTCCACCGGTCCGAAGACCTGGCGTGTGAGACGCGATTTCGAGAATGTCCTGCGAGCCATGCAGCGCGGTGCTGACCACCAAAAGACACTGGCAGTACACGGCGCCCTGATGTCTGATGACCGGGTTCCCTTGGTCGTGCTCGACTTTCGCGATCTCACGTCTGTGGAAGGCAGAATCTTGGTGCATGGTGAGGAGGAAAGCACGGGTCGCGCTTACCTGATGCTGGAAGGAACGGACGCGCGCGTCCACTATGTCTACTACACACCGGAAATCGAAGCAGCACGGAGTCGCGGCGGCTTGCGAACGAATTCGTTGGTTCAGCTTCACAAGGTGTTTAGTGAAGGCCGCCCGCTGCTGGAGATCGATGAGTTGGGCGATTCAGAGTCGATCTTCCACAACAAGCTCCACCTTCGTGAGACCGCGCAACGCCTCATCAGATGTGGCATCATCCCTAAAGATGACGGTTGGGATGGATGGCTTGGTCGCTATCAGAAGGCGCTTGAGGAGACCACTACCACGCTGGAACGCCAACGCTTGACGAAGGAAGCCGAGCGCAAGAAGAAGCGGGCAACGTGCTCGGTCAACAGAGCGACTTCAGTGCTGGTTCATTTCTTGTGCGTTGGATCTGGGCAGCGGACGTTAATACGTCGACGGTCCTCACTTGATGTGAAAACGACTTGAACGAGACCAATCTCCTACCGTAAGTTAGCGTCGCTCTGGTGCAGCCTTAAGCAACGGCACTCACAGCGGAAGACGCGGAAGAGCTAGGATGTATCAGGCCGTATGTGCTGGACGCATTCCGTTCTTCGAAATCCACCGCGCAGCCAAGCTGCCCCGCGAGCCGGACGCGGAGCCATGCGTCCGAAGCTCGCAAATGAATTGACTCGCAATCGTGTTTCCGTGGTCACGCCCCCTCTGACGTTTCGTCTTGATCAAGGAAGGGAATCAACCCGAAAAAGCGTGGATACAACCAGGACGAGGCCGGGAACCGTCTCCGCGCGCGATTCGAACTGATCGATCTACTGGCGGAGCGTAATTTCAAGGAGGAACTGCTGGCCGAGCTGCTATTGGTTCAGGAAGATGCTACTAGCGATCCGAAGACCCGGATTCGCATAGGTCGGCTATTCGTGCAGGCTGGTTCTCCCGCTCGGGCGGCCCAGGTTTTTCGCGACATCTTGCACGATGCTCCCGCCAACGGCGAAGCATATGCCGGCCTCGGCGAAGCGGAATTCGCGCGTGGCAACTATCGCGTGGCACAGCGGGATTTCCTAGCCGCCGTTCGATGGGCGCCGGATGACCAAGCTGTGCGGCAACGCCTCGACTTCTCGAACGAGCTGCTCAGACTTGATCCAACCATCAGGGACCTCAGTGCGGCGGAGCGTTTCCGGAGGAGTCTCAAGCTTGTCGAGTTAACGCTGGACGAGATCCGTAGTTGCATCGGCCCGAATCCATCGCAGGAACTGCGAGGATTGCTCGATAAGGTCGCGAAGGCGCTCGCCGTTCATGTTGGCGTCGCTCATAAAAACGAAGTCTCCGAGTCGAATTTGGATCTTGCCGAACAACTCTGGCAGGCGCGCAAGAAAGAATGTAAGTCTCCGCCAGACGGCAATACTCCGCTTGCATTGGTTCTGGCGAGACTGACTCAGTAGACCTTGATGTCGTCTTCGAGCTGGGGTTGAACGGAGGGCTCGCTTCCGGCAACAAGGACGGGCGGAAGGCGCGGCGTCAGGATCGTGTGGCCCCGTTTGAAAGTCCAGGCCGCGCTCGCGTTCCACCGCGTACTCGAAATTGAAATACCAGTCACCGGTCCGCTGCAGCTCCCGTCCTGCGAAAAGAACAGTGGCGGAAGGTCGTGGTAGGGCGCGATGCTTGCAACCGCGCCGGCGGTCTTCACGTCCGGATCCTGGGTGAACTCGTACGCAGAATACGCGCGGAACGTTTGGAAAGAGAGGCCCGAGAATTATCGTCGGCTTTACACAGAGGGACTATTCCGTTACACGAGACATCGGACTATTTTGGCGATCTGCACTCGTTCTCTGGCCTGTGTCTGATTTCGGGCGATTGGGTCATTGCGCCGGGTCCGCTGATTATGCTGGCCGGTTTCGTGTTCGTCGATGTTCTCATGCTTGACTCCCCTTTAAGGGATCGCTATGGCGCGGCGTTCGAAGCAACTTGAAGAGGTACAACAGTAAAATCTGAAAACAGCGATTTTATTTGGCTCCCAACTCACTTTACGGCATGGGTCCAGGATAACGACCGGACCTTTTGGTAACCCTCTAAGGCGCCGAGACGCGGTTAGCGCCGGGTAGCAGGAAAGCCCCTGGCGGCTGAAGTAGGGTGATACCATCTCCCTTCGTCTCGGGTGCCCCCCTAAGCTGAGACAGTCTGGATTGGCACAGTTTGCCTTAAACAGAGTTCGAATCCTAGCTGTCTCACAACAGGCCGCAGTGCCTCCGCGATGGGGCCCACACATGTCTCGCCAATCGCCGGCTCTATCCTTTGAGCGTGTAGCACCCGATCCTTTTACAACCTCGATGTTGTGAGTTCAAGGCAGTGATAGGCGGTGCCGCTGGTAGATGATCGAANNAGTGGAAACATGCCGCAGATCATCCAAGCGGGCGCTGGGAAAATTCAATTCCGCACTCGTTGAGGAATTTCTTGGGACTCTCGCCTCCCACCATGACGAACACGAAGTCGTTGTCGATTTCCTGGTCGCCGCTGGCCGTTTTGATCACCGCAGTGCGGTCGCGAATCTCCACCAGAGCGGAGTTGAAAAATGCTGTTACGCGGCCCTCATCCATGGCTTTCTTAACCTTCTTCTGGTTGCGGGGCTTGGCTTGACTGAACGCGTCCGTGCGGTGAATCAGCCACACCCGGTTCTCGAGATCGGTCCGGGCCAAACCGCAGGCCGCTTCGATGCCGCTGTCGCCTCCGCCCACGATGCAAATTGCCTTGCCGCGATAGGCGTCCGCGTCCAGCAGATTATATGCGACTTTCGAGGAGTCCTCCCCCGGCGCTCCCAGCTTGCGTGGGCTGCCGCGCTTGCCGATAGCCATCACCACACGGGCCCCTTGATATTCGCCTTTGGTAGAATGCACCACGAAATGGCCCGCGTTCTGAACTACGCGCAACACTTTTTCCTCTTCCTGAACAGCCAGTCCTGTGGACGCGATGATTTGCTGCCATCGCTCCAGCAGAGATTCCTTGGAGCTGTCTTCCATCCACAGCGGACCGTACACCGGGATCATCACTGGTTCGGCCATGACGAACTTCTGGCGGGGATAGTTGCGAATGGTGTTGGCCTGAGTGCCCTGTTCAAGGACCAGTACTTTCAGGCCTTCGCTAAGGGCAGCCAACGCAGTGCTGGTGCCGGCCGGCCCTGCCCCCACTACGATGACGTCGTACTGCGCCCCCGGCTCGGGCCGGTTCTTCAGGATCGACTCCACAACTTGCTTTCCTTGATTGATGGCGACCTTGATCAGCGCCTTTCCGGTGACTTCTCCGGCCAGGTACAGGCCGGGGACATTGGTCTCCAGGTTCGCATCATATATTGGCAGCTCGACGGTTTGCATGGCGCCGCCCGCCACCAGCACGATGGCTTCGGTGGGGCATTCCGCCGCGCAAGCCGCGAAACCGGTGCAATCTCCGAGGCGCGCAGCGATCGCCTTTTCATTCACGATTTCCAGTACGTTGAACGGGCAGACGTGCACGCAGGTACCACAGCCCACGCACAAATCCAGATCGATACGCGGACGAAGGTTGCCGCCGGGCGCCTGATTGTCGGTCGGCTTAGGCTCAACCACGCTGGGCACAGCCGCGGCCATGACCGGCGTTGAAACTGGGACCAGGGGGCGAGCCGAACTTAGTCTCTTCTCGACGTCTGCCCTAAGCCGTCTCTGGTTGATACGCAGGCCGCCCGCCGCAACGCCAATCACGAACAGAGGAACCACCGCTAGCGCCCCGAGGAATACAAAAAGGCCGCTGGGACTGCCTTGGGACGCCTTGGCCCGCGCCGAGGGTGCGTCCGGGAATCGGAGCACGTTAAGGACTTTCGCTTTTCCTGCGGCGTGCTCAACGTGACAGCTATAACAACGATCCCGAAGAGTCGCTTCCGGCCCGAAACCGTGGCAACCGAGGCACCGCGTGCGGATGTTCTTCTGCTCCTGAATGCGAACAGCGGGCTGATCCGGTTTTGCCTCTAAAAGCGACGGATCACCGTTGGTATGACAGGCCGCGCAAGCCGCCTTCAGATTGGCATGCTTGTCGTGCATCGCATCGCCTGCTTCGAAGTGGGCGGCTAGCGCCACCGCTCGCGGAACTTTGAGGCCGGGCTCCGGAGGGGATTGCCGGGCTAGCAGACGCGTTTCTTGGGTGTGAACGCTGATGTGGCAACCCGCCGCCTGACATCCGCTGCCTACATTGCGCGCGATATCGAAGTGCGCTCCGCGATGCGGAGTGTGGCAATCCAAACACCCGACACTTTTCTGCTGGTGGATAGCAGTGGGTACGTGGCCCGAATGACAGGCTTGGCAACTAGAGTCCAGTACACGCGCGAAACCGGAGTGACACCCCTCGCAGCCGAACCCGGCGTGAGCTGTAATCAAAGGGCCGGGGTTATATATCGAATTCCATTTCGCCGTGACCGCGACCGCGCCCCAGCCCAGAACGCCCAGAAAGGATATCGCAAGCATTCCCGACCGAAACCGGTTGGGCAGAATGTCAGAGGTAGGCACCCAAATGGGCGCCTTGGCCTGCATCCAGTGAGGCAGAGCGGCCAAGGCGGCGGACGGTTTGGCTTGTCCCCCTTCGGCGCGTACCGGCGCAACCACAACTTCTCGGTAGTTCCCAGGTAGACTCTCCTGCGGCTGCGATTCCACGGTGCGGTCCTGAATCCGCAGCAAGCACATTTCCTCGGTGAGCGAAATCGCAATCTCGAACGGCCGGATAGTAACCACGTCTCCATCGCGAAGCTGCTGGTCCACCACGCGCTGCCCGTTGACGTAAACCCCTGAACCGCTGGACTCGTCCGTGATCCAGACGCCGTCCGGATGGTGCTCCAGTTCGGCATGCACTGAGGCAACCGCCGGATCGTTCAACTGAATGGAGCAGGTGCTTTTCCGCCCTAGCAGGACAGTATCCTGCTCGACAACCTGCGAACCGCCTTCGGCGCCTTTGAGCTCGGCGACGAAGCGGAAGGGGAGCCGGGAGCTCGCGACCACTTCCCGCACCTGCATGTGGTTGGAACCAACCACGATATCATCGCCCGGGCGGAGCGTCGCCGCCGTCGTGCGAACGCTGTTGACGAAGGTCCCATTGGTCGACTTGTTGTCGATGAGAACGTAATCCTCGCCCCGCCGCTCAATGCAAAAATGGACGCGGCTGAGCTCGTCGCCCTGCAAGACAAAGTCGCAAGTAGACTGGCGTCCGAACCAGGCTTTTTCAAAGGTCAACCGGATTGCCTTGCCTCGCTGGCCGCCTTCGGTGAAGATGAGTTCGAGCATGGAAACAATAGCCTCAAAAATACAGCACGGTGAAAATGTGCACGGCCGCGAATCCGAACATGGTTCCAGTGCTCACGACGTGGAGCGTAAGCCAGCCGCGCAACACGCGTTGTAGAAGCAACTCCGCGTTCATCTTGTTTACGCGCAGAGCATACTCGGCTGCGCGCTGGAAGGCGCGGTGTTCGAGCGTCCCTAAACCGCCCAAAGACTCCACGTGTTCTTTTTGGAAGGCCGGAAGCTCCTGGGCGAGTGTGGAGCGGCGACGGTAGAAGCGGAACATGCGGCTCCAAGATGCCGTCTCCTTCATCAAGCGCTGTTCCACTAGGGCGCGGAAAGCCGACGAGCCGCCGCGAGCCAGTTCGAGCATACCTTCGAGACATTCGGCGCGCACGGAAAGTAGATCCTCCAGAATGGCCGGCGTCTCCTCAATGGCCGTCAACAGGGGCGGCAATTTGCGAGTGAACCACCAGCCCATCAGCCCGCTCGCGACGGTGAGCGAGAAAAACACCAGCAGCCACGCTGACAACGGGCCGCCCACGCGCAATCCGGAGTGATAGAAGATGGCGACCGCCGCTACGATGCCAATGTAAATATGGGCGGTCAACCAAGCGGACATCTTCCCCACTCCTTGGTAAGCCATGCGTTTGCGGAAGCTCAGCGCAGCCGCCAGTAACGCGAACGACGTCCCAATCCAGCCCAAGCCCAGCACCAGGCCGTGATAGCCATTTGCGGACGGCTGCCGGTGCGCCGCGATGTACCACCAGGAAAGCGCCGCCACTGCCACCACCGCGAAAACCTGCCACATCCGCTCGGCCCGTTTCGCCGGGCTCCCGCTGGTGGAGATCCGGGCGCCCGAGGTCAAGCTCCTGGCGATATTCATTCCAGACCTCGAACGTCACGCAGATAGGCGCCCGCATCCATGCGTTCGATCGCGCCATACGGGCAGTTATGCACGCACCCGTGATTGTAGTTGTAATCCTGGCAAAGGTCGCACTTCACCGCGATGCGCCGGATCACCGCTTTCTGATTGCTGCTTTCAATCTCGTGCATCATCGGCTCGTCTTCGGGAGTCTTCCAGAATTTCAGATAGCCCCCGATGAGGGGAGCGCCGGTGTGTTGCTTCGCCAACTCCTCCTTGCCGCGCGCGTCGGCCATTGAGATATTGCCGTATGGACAGCGCCGCGCGCAATTTCCGCACCCAATGCAGGAATCTTGGATGATCACTTCGCCATTCACGTCACGCGTGATGGCGCCAGTGGGGCACCCGACCATGCATTCCGGATCCAGGCAATGCATGCATGAAGTGGTCACCAGCAACGGTTCGAGGACGGTAAGAGTCTGCCGCACCGGCGCCTCAAACAACATTCCGTGCCGCGTCAGCCGCGAGATTCCGTCATGCAGCTCGGCGCAAGCCTTCACGCAGTTGCCGCACCGCGTGCAGACGTTGAGGTGAATCACCAGGGCCGAGGTGGCCTTCACCAAGCCGCGTTCCACCACTTCGCCGACGAATCCCAGAGGGGAGGAGGCTTTCGTGGAAGAAGGTTTATCAGCCACCCGGCGGCGATCCTCTTCCACCAAACGGTCCGCAAAGGCCGCATCCCGGTTCACTAGCGCGAAGAAGTCCTCCTTCATCACCTGGATCACCTCCACCTTTCCCATGGCGATGATGGTGGCATTACGCCGCTCCGAGCGGAGCAAAGCGCTCTCGCCGAAATACGAGCCGTCCTTGAGGTAGGCTACGGTTCGCTGCTCGCCGCCGGCCATGCTCTTCATTACACGCACGTAGCCTTCCCGAATCAGGTAGAAACTGTCCGCATCGTCACCTTCGCGGACAACCATCTCGTCCTTGGAGAAGATTCGCAGCTTGATTTTCTTCACCAGTTCCTGTAGGGCGCGAGGGTCGATTTCAGCGAAGCCAGGAATAGTTCGCAAATGATTCGCGAGACCTCGCTCGATATAGGTCTCGTCCATGGCGTTGCGGAACGGTCCCGGTTTCTTCATCCACAGCTCAAACGCACGCCGGGGAACCTCGATGGCCTGACACGCTTCCAGCGCCGTGATGCTGGCGTTCCGCGGCAGGCCACTGATTAGAGTCATCTCGCCGAAGAAGCTGCCCTTTTGCAACGACGCTAGGCGCAGAGCTTCCGGCCCCAAGGTGATGTTGACGGAGCCACGGGTCAAAATGAAGAAGGAGTTGCCGAAGCTCCCTTCCGTGATGATCCGTTCCCCGTGAGCGAATTCGCGCAGCGCACACTCCGCGCCGCCCTCGAAGGGAGCTTTTCCCAGCCACTCCGTCAGCTCGTCCGGGTCCTTGCCCTTCAATAGGTCCATGGACCGCAGGACGCCGAGGATTTCCGGTGTCACTTCCTGTTCATTCATCTGCTTCCCCCCGTTTGAACACTGCAGCGGACTTCCACTCAGACCTCGCTGCGTCGCACAGGGTGTGCTAGTGGCGAGACGCGACAGGATATTATTCTAGCGCACCGTCAACTGGCGATACCTAAAATTGCAGGGTGCTGACAACGTACGCGTAGGTGCTGTGGCCCCAGAGCCGCTTGTCCGGATATTCCTCGGGTGTGTGTTGCGCCTCATGAATCGCAATGTCGACGTCCTGCATGAATTCAGCGTGGCGGCGATCGCGTTCGTCACGAATCGAATCCATCCGGCCGGGCGGCGCGCCCTCACGCCAAACGTCTAAGCAGCACGGCTCGCGATAGGCCAAATAGCAGATGGAACAGCCGCCGGATTCGATGTGGTAGCCGAGCGTCGGACACGGATGATTCATCCGCTGTGCACGGACCTGCAGCCCGTCGATTTCATACGTTCCTTCCTCCAGATCCTGCTAGCCGATCTGCGCGGCTGGTCGAGCTCCATCCGAAAATATTGTCCCATCTACCGGGCCAAAGCGTCGCGCAGCGACACATGAGATCGCTCCGGGCCGTAGACCTCGACGTGATCGCGCGGAGCGAACAGTGGCGCGAAAAAGGAGAAGCCTTGGATATGATCCCAACGGGCGTGAGTCAACAGGATGGCGGCCAAGACCGGCCCGGAACGATGGACCAACCGATGGTCCAGGCCCAGGCATCGCGATGGACCCCCGCGTACCCCAGAAGCGGACTACCATCCTGTTCGTCAGGATTTCCATTTTGGCTAGCTGGATCGATTGATCCTTTTCACCTCGAATATGGATGAAGTTGTTGCGGAGTACGAGAGTCCCCATTGGAAGGGTTAGCACCGCTCCAGCTCAGTGCTCCGACCCCCATACTGCGACTACTTTGAACTCCTACTGCACGGCCATCGTCACCGGCGAACTCACCTGCCCCGCCTCTGCCATTGATAGGACCACCGCCGGGCCAGGCGTCACGCCTTTCGGTACCACCGCGTTCACTTGATAGAGGCCCGCGAATCCAGGCGCCAGGCCAGCAAACTGCACTTGCGCCGACACACCTCCGATCGTTACTGTCACTGGATTCACCGTCGACGTCAAATGATCGGACGGCGCCGGCGCGCCCGCGGTTAGGGACGGCGTCACTTCTCCCAGTCCCGTGCAAGTTATCACGATGGTATCCCCGGCCGTCGCCGGATGCGCTGCATCAGCCAAGGTCAGCGTGGAATCCGGGTGCGCGACGTAGATAACCCCTTGACCCTTTCCCGATCCGTCCGTGCTGAAAACTCCCGGCGCCGCCGCCGCCATCGTAACACCCTGCACTACCGAATAACTGCTGCCGCGCGTTATCGAGACCTGCTGGGAGGCGTTTACCTGAATTCCGTAGGGAATCACGGCGTTCACCTGGCCGTCGCTTGAAAACAACAGCGGCGCCTGCATCCGGGCGATGAAGAGTGAACTGCCTCCTAGATCCATCGGTAGCGGAAGTGTCGTGGCCGCGTCGTTCAGCGCCAATTTCGATCCGAAAACGCTGATTAGCATCCCCGGCGCCAATGGCACCTGCGGGGCGTAACTGGCCGCGTTCACCACCCCTCCCGCCCTCACTACCGGTGGTTGCGTGAACTGCTGAAATCCCACCGTGACCTGCGCTGTCCCGGTCAATTGCCGCCGGTCCACCGCCGTGGCCGTAACTACCGCCTGCGCTGCGGGAAACTCCGGCGTCCACGTCGCGGCCCAGGTCCCGTCGTTCAGCGATGTCAACTCGATCGGCGCATCGCCGTTCGAGAAGCTCGCCACAACGCTACCAGTGACCACCGGCACGCCACAGTCGTCTACCACCTTCACCTCGACTTGACCCGGGAACCCAACAGAAACGCTAGAACCCGTCGAAAGCTCGGTGAAAACCACCTTTAGTAGGCTCGGACACGCCGCCGCAGTAGCATCGGCAATCGATTGGGCGGCCTGTCCGCTGGGCGCCGCTGCCGTCACCACAAACACGATTGTGACGGTGCGCATGCTGCCGTCGGAGAACGAGAGCGTTAAGGTCCCTTGATAGACGCCAGGCGCCAGCCCGTCCACCAGCGGCTGCACCACGATTGTCGCAGGTCCGCCCGCCGGCACGGTCCCGCCGGGCGGCAATATCGTCAGCCAATTCCCGCCAGCAGAGGTGCTTGTACCCGATGTGAACGTCAGCGGCGAGGTGTTCAGGCTCTGCGCCAGCACCGTCTGCGATCCGGGCGACTCGCCGCCGGCCGCCGCCACGAAGATCATTCCGGTCGGCTGCACGAGGGGCCCAATATGGCTGCCCGGCGGCAACAGATTTAACACGATCGACACTAATTGTGGACTGTTGTTCGCACCGGGCGACATTACTTGGACCGAACCGTAGTAGATCCCAGGCCCGAGCGTTCCGGGATAAACGTTCACGCGAACCACTGGCGGCGCACCCGGCGCACCCGCGGTGGTCTGGCCGCTGGGCGGAAGAGCGGCCAGCCAGTTGCCGCCGGACAGCGTCGACACCGAAGTGTTCCAGATCATCTCGCCCTGGCCCGTGTTCAACACGTTGAATGTCTGAGGAGGCGGCAGACCGCCGCCTTGCACGGCGAAGAACGTCAGGCCGTTTTGCGGAATGAGAATAGCTTGCGACACCGCCGTGACGATCATCGTGACCGGAACCAGAACACTCTGCGGCGGGTTGGCGCTCGCGACCGTAATCGTGCCGGAATAAGTGCCGGGCTCCAAGCCCGCGGGACTGGCTTGAACCTGAACGCGCGTTACGCCGTATGCTCCTACTTTCAGGCTCGCCGCGCTCGCCGAAAGCCACGTACCCATATTCGTTGAGATATTCACGTCCAACGTCAGCGATCCACCGCCCGCGTTCGAGATCGACAAGGTTTGTGACGCCGCGCCCGAGCCCTGGACAAATTGGAAGCGGAGCGCTGTGGGCATCACGGCGACACTGGGAGCCCCCGCCTGCGTCACCGTGAACGTCACAGGAACCTTGATTAGCGGTGGATTTTCGTAGGGTGCCAGGATCTCCACCGTCCCGTTATGTGGTCCCGGCGCGAGCCCCGATGGATCGGCCATCACTTGAATCCCGGCCGGTGCATTCGCCGCTATCGGTGTCACGCTCAGCCAAGTGCTGCCGCCGGCCACGACGGCGCCGAAGACGAAATTCGGAATCGTGCCCATGACCGAAATCGTCTGTTCTACCGCGCTTGAACCTGCGGGGGCCGTGAATGCCAACGAAGCTGGATTCGCCTGCACTGCCGGACGCGTCGTCAATACTTCACGAATCCGGTTCGTATAGAGATCCGTAATCAGCAGATTTCCGGCTGCGTCGAACGTGAGATCGAATGGCCCCTCCAGCGACGCCTGATTCGCCGGCCCGCCGTCGCCGCTGAAGCCGTAGATCCCGTTTCCGGCCACCGTGCTGATCACGCCGTCCGGTGTCACCGCTCGCACCACCGAGTTGAGGCGGTCCGCGATGTACAAAACTCCGGAGGAGTCGAACGCCAGGCCTTCCGGCTCGTTGAGCGATGCACTCGTCGCTTGGCCGCCGTCGCCCGAGTAGCCCGCCTGGCCGTTGCCCGCATAAGTATCGATGACGTACTGCTTATTGATATACCGTATGCGCCGTATGACGTTGTTTCCGGTGTCACTGAAGTACAGGGCTTCCCCCGGCATACCAGCCGGCGGGAAGATGCGGAGTCCTTCGGGCGCATTGAGCAACGCCGCGGAGGCCAGGCCACCGTCGCCCGTATAACCGGGCTTTCCATTCCCGGCCATCGTGTAGATAGTGCCTGCCGGCGTAATCATCCGGATGGCATTGTTCAGGCTGTCTGCGAACCACAGGTCGCCGTTGCCGTCGAAGTCGAGACCCGTAGGTTCGTCCAGCTTGGCCTGCTTGGCCGGTCCTTGATCGCCCGTGTAGTCCGAGAAGCCGGTGCCCGCGATAGTTGTAATGATCTGATTCGCGTCGATCTTGCGGATTACGCTATTCACGGTGTCGGAGAAGTACAGGTCGCCCGCTGGGTCCGTCGCCAGGAAAGTCGGGTAACCCAGCCGCGCGTTCGGCGCCGGACCATTGTCGCCGGCGTACCCGAAAATGCCGTCGCCCGCGAAGATCGAGATCGTTCCATCGGTTGCGATCTTGCGCACTCGGTGCAGCGTCGGCTCAGAGCAATAGATATTCCCCGCCGCGTCGATGCGGATTCCGCTAGGGATGTAGATCGTGGCGCTCGAAGCCGGCCCGCCGTTGCCCGCCAGTCGATACATTCCGTCCCCCGCCACGGTCTGGACCATGCCGCCGCTGACTTCGCGAATCCGCATATTACCGTTATCGGCCACAAACACATCTCCGCCCGTATCCACCGCCAACGCGCCCTCCGGAAAATTGAACGATGCCATAGAAGCCGGGCCGCCATCGCCTCCGAACCCCGGGGCGCCGCCCGCGATCGTGGAAATGATGCCATTCGTCACCTTGCGGATCGAGCTGGCGTAGTAATCTGCAATGTAGATATTTCCTGCCGCATCGACGGCAACTCCGGCCGGCGTCAATGCCGCCCGTGTGGCGAGGACTCCGTCGGCGGCCGATTGCCCGCCTCCCGCAACCGTCGAGAGAATCCCGCTGGGCGTCACTTTGCGCACAGTCGAATAATTGTCGATGAAATAGAGGTTGCCGCTCTGGTCCACCGCCAGCCGCGTCAATGGCCCGAGCGCCGCGTTCGTAGCTTGGCCGCCATCGGCTTTCGTGCCGCTGATTGGTCCGCCTCCGGCGATGGTGCTAATGGTCCCGCCGGCCGTGAACTTTCGAATCCGGCTGTCCGCCAGTTCGGTGAAATAAATATTGCCGCTCGAATCCACCGCCAAGCCGTACGGACGATTCAATATCGCTAGTGAGGCAGGTCCGCCATCCCCTGCGTATCCGAGCGCGCCCGTGCCCGCGATGGTGCTGATGATACCGTCGGGCGTAACCATCCGGATCGTGCCGCCATAATTCCTGCCACCGTACTCGGCGATATAAACATTCCCGCCGGCGTCCACCGCCACGTTGTCGGGATTGAACAAACCGGCGTTGACGGCCAGCCCGCCGTCGCCCCAATGCCCCACGAAACCATTTCCGGCAATGACGTGCAAAATGCCGTCCGTGCCGACGCGCATCACCATTTCGTTGTCCGGGTCGGCGATGTAGAAGCTGCCATCCGGTCCGGTGGCTACATCCAGTCCCACGGAACCGCCTATGGGAGCATTGGTCGCCTTGCTTCCATCGCCGGGGAATAGCCAGTCCGTTCCGGCAATGGAGGTGATGACTTGGCACCAGCCGGGCGAAAAACAAGTGAGAAACAGGAGAGCCCTTAAAAATCGCGCCCTTGAACGCCGCATGGCAGCCACCTAGTGAGGCATTATAGCGCCGCATTACGAAACGAACCAAAGTACATTGCAAACTTGGAGCAGTACGATCGGGCGTTCGGTGTATACTTGCATCGTGCAAAATCTCCATGGAAAAAAAGCCGAGCACAAATGAGCGCCGCCTGGATCCAACGGATTCGGCGTCACCTCAGTCCGTTCAGATGAACCAGGCGGACACGCCGGAGCCCCCAGCGCCTCAGCCTGCCGAGCGGCCGGAGATCGCCCACGTGCTCTTCATGGACGTAGTTGCATTCACCACTTTGCCGATGGAGGAGCAGCGCGAGGTCCTGCGGCAACTGCAACAAATCGTCAGCCTGACACCGAAGTTTCGCTCAGCCGAACGCGATCAGCGGCTGATTCGTCTCCCAACCGGAGATGGGATGGCTCTGGCATTCTTCGGAGACCCGCTCTCCTCGGTGGAGTGCGCATTGGAAATATCAGCCGAACTGGCGAGCCATCCGAACCTCAAGCTTCGCATGGGCCTGAATACGGGCTTCGTTTACCGGCACCTGGATATCAACACGAACCTCAACGTTCAAGGAGGCGGAATCAACGAGGCGCAACGCGTCATGGATGCGGGCGATGCGGGGCATATTCTGGTGTCGAAACAGACCGCGGAGTTACTTATGCAGCTCCAGCGGTGGAAGCCTCATCTCCAAGATTTGGGCGAGCATGCCGTCAAGCATGGCAAGCGGCTCCACTTCTATAATCTCTACACCGGCGAACTAGGGAACCCCGCGCTGCCGTCACAATTTCGGGCGGAACGCACCCACGTAACCAGAGTCAAGGCGGGGCGCCTGGTGCTAGTCATTGCGGCTTTGGCCATCGCAGCTGCGGGATTTGTGGTGTACCGTCAGCAGTCGCAAATCAAGCGAAAGCAGCACATCGCTGTTATGGGATTCCGCAATAATACATCCAACAGCGAAGTAGACTGGGTAGCCGGAGATCTGGCTGACGGCATAAGAACCCAGCTCGGCGACACTGACAAACTTCGAGTAACGTCCGCGCAGGAGTGTGCCACACTGTGGAAAATCTCGGCTTGTCGCGCTTGGAGAGCTTTAGCAAAAGCACCCTGAGCCAGCTGAAGCGCTCCGGTGCGGACTGGGTTGTGGTGGGCTCATACCGCGACTTGGGAAAAAGCGCCGGAAGCAAAATCCATATCAGCGTCGAGCTACAAGACGCCGGAGAAGGCGAGACGATTCTGGCCATCAATGAGGAAGGAACCGAGGCCGAGCTGGACAGCCTGGTAGCTCGCGCCGCTGCACGCCTTAGGATAAAGCTGGGCTTAGGGGAACTCTCTCCGGGAAAAAACCGCCAAATCGAAATGGCGCAAGCCCCGCCCGGTATCCGGGAGGTTTACTATCTGGGCTTGCGGAAGCTGCAAGAAGACTATGAGCCGGGACAGGCGCGCAGTTACCTGGAGCGAGCCGTGAAGCTTGAACCTGCGTTTCCTCTCGGCCATTACGCATTGGCAGAAGCCTGGTCGGAGCTGGGTTATGACCAGAACGCGACGGACGAGGCCAAGCAGGCGGTCGACCTCTCGAAGGGACTTTCCTTCGAAGACCAGCAATCCATCAAGGGGCGCTATTACAGCATGGCAACCAAGTGGAAAGAAGCCACCGAAGCCTATGAGCAGCTCTATCATTTTGATCCGGGCAACCTGGAATATGGCCTCCAACTTGCTAAAGCGCGATGGTCGGCCGGCCAGGGAAGCGACGCCTTGGCTACGTTGAATAATTTGCGGAAGCTCCCCAAGCCGGAAGGAGACGATCCCCGCATTGATTTAACGGAGGCAGAGATCTCCAAATCGCGCGGCGATATAAAGGGCGCGCTGAAAGCGGCGGATTTGGCTGCGGCGAAAGCCAAGACCTCGGGTGCGCGGCTACTCAGGGCCCGCGCACTTCACTGGACCTGCGCGACCTTGCGAACTATGGGTGAACCGGAGAAAGC
The DNA here is from genome assembly GCA_003166875.1 of Bryobacterales bacterium. Lineage (GTDB taxonomy): Bacteria > Acidobacteriota > Terriglobia > Bryobacterales > Bryobacteraceae > Palsa-89. Next base: position 21,222 of record PMUN01000447.1, read on the forward strand.
CAAAACAGCATGCGAAGAATCCAGGACCATCTCCCTCGATTTAGGTGACAAACTGGGTATCGCGCGCGCGGTCACCGGGCTCGGAAATATCCAATACGATCGAGGCGACCTGGAGGGAGCCAAACGACTGTATGGGGAAGCGTTGGACAATGCCAAGATAATCGGCGCCAAGAAAGACATCTCGGGAGCTGTCCATAACCTTGGGATGGTATCCGAGGACCAAGGAAACCTGGAAGTCGCGAAGCAACGTTACGAGGAAGCCTTGGGCATCCAACAGGAAATCGGCGATCGTGCGGAAAGCGCCAAAACGCTAACCGATCTTGGAAATCTTCTGCGCAAGCTCGGTGATTTGGACCAGGCACAACGAACTTTGGAAGAAGCGGCTGACGCGGCTCAAGGAACCGGCAACCAACGTACCGAGGCCAATGCCTTGACCAGTCTCGGGGGCGTGTTGTTCGACCGTGGAAAATTGAGCGAGGCGAGGCAAAGGTACGAGCAGGCAGTCCCGCTGCAACGCCAGCACGGAATGAAAGTCAATTTGGGATACGCCTTAGATGGATTTGGTGATCTGCTAGTGGCCAGTGGCGACCTTGCGGGTGCAGAGCAACGCTACAACGAAGCCTTGGCGATCCAGGATGGAACAGATGCTGCGAGTACCCGCACGGGCCTCGCAACGGTTCTTATTGAAAGGGGCGAAGCGTCCCAAGCGGAAGCGCCCCTTCGCTCTGCTCTCCAGGAGTTTCGCTCTAAGAAAGATACTGACGACGAGGTTTTGGCCGTTACCCTTCTGGTGCGAGCCCTGCTAGAGCAAAAGAAGTTTCCCGAAGCGCAGCAGGAGAGCAGTCCACTGACTCAACTAGCCGCGACCTGTTCTCAGCGAAACCTGCGATACGAAGCTCTGATCGTCTCCGCTCGCCTGCGGAGCGCGCTGGACCGATCCGCTGTCGCGGAAGCGCTCAGTTCCCTCCAGAAAGTTGCCCAGGATGCGAAGAAAGCCGGAATGCCAGGCCCTGCGATCGAGGCTCGGCTGGCCATCGGAGAAATCGAATTGACACACGGACAAGCTGCACGTGCTCACAGTGAACTCATGGCCGTTCAGAAAGAGGCCGAAGCGAACGGCTACCTCGGGATCGCGGCCAGGGCCGCTAGCGCCCTGAAGGGAAAAGGAGGGCCAGCCTAACTGGCTTTGCTCGCCGCAGCGAATCGCCTAAAAAAGCCCGCTCCTAGAACAATCGCAGCAATCAGGACGGCGTAAGAACGGGGCTCCGGAGTAGACGTCGCGCCTGTTGCGATGCTGGTAATCGACGGCTCAACGCAGTTGCCCGCGGATGCACAGTCGAGAAACACGGACACCTGCCCCGAATAATTCCCGGTAAATCCCGTAAAGTCGAAAAGACCAGGTGTACCCGTGGAGTTCACGTCAAACGGCAACGGCCCACTCGTACTCGTACTGCAAGGTAGTGGAGTGGCGCCCGGGCTGCTCGAACTACAATCCAAAAGGAGACCGTAATTGTCGAACTCGGAGGGGAGGCTAACCTGGAAAGAATTCACGCTGAAGAACCGGTCTGGTTGGAGGGCGAATCAACTGTAAAGTTGAATAGGAATGAGTGGCTGACTCCGTCGCTGGGAAGAAAGCACGTAGCAGTCACTCCGCTAAGATCGAATGCGGCGGTGCCACACTCCGAATCGGCCACGCCGCCGTAGTCGGAAGCATTTTTTGGGGGGATCTTCCCCGCCCAAGCGTCCGTCAGACAGAAGCACCCCAGAAACAGGGTCAGAGAAATCCGGAGGAGATGCTGGTCGAGTGACATAGAGTTCATTATTGGCTTCTCCGTATTCGTTGTCAACGTGAATTCCCTCAAGAACCCTGGATAACCGTACTATGCGTACCGGTGAGGGAACCCTAGAATCACGTTACTTTACGGCGACGGTCACGGGAGCGCTCTCAAAGCCCGCCACCGTGATCACCAGCGGCACGGCATCGCCCGGCGTGATGCCTTTGGGCACGTAAGCGTTCACCTGATACAGTCCCGCAAATCCGCCTACCAGGCCGCCAAAGAAAACCTGGGCGGTCTGGCCACCGATGGTGACCTTCACCGGATTGGTAGTGGTGGCCGGTGGAGAGGACGGTGCCGCGCTGCCCGCCGCCACCGGCGGTTCCACTGGTCCCAGTCCTGCGCAGTAGATCACGATGGCATCCCCAGCGCTCATGGGATGGTTCGCATCCACCAGAACCTGGGCGGTCTGCCCAGGCTTCACGTCGAACACCACGCCTGAACCATCCCCTTGCGCGAACACCGCCGGCTGCGCCGAAGCAATGACAACCGGCTCCGGTACTGATAGCGCGGGACCGTTGGTGACGATGAGTTGCTGGGTAGTGTTGGGCGGCACGTCATAGGGGATGACCGCATTCACCTGACCGTCCCCGGCAAACTGCAGTGGCAGGGGGCGGCCTCCCAGGACCACTTGCGTAGCCCCGAGCTGCGTTGCCAGCGGCAGTGCCGGAGCCAGATTCTGCCCGGCACCGAGATGCACGCCATAGATAGAAGCGAAACCGCCCGGCGCGAGCGGCTGATTCTGAGCGTACTTCGCCGCGCTGACCACAGCGTTAACGGACGGCGTGGTTGGATTGGTCTGCAAAGCGCCGCCGATGCTTTGAGTACCCTGAATGGCGGGCGCAATCTCGGCCGCATCCGCGGTGATGACTACCTGGGCGCTGGAACTGCGCGGCTGCCAGGTAGCGCTCCAGTTGCCATTGTTGAGCGACGTGAGCGCCAGTGACGGATCGCTGTCGGAGAAAGAAGCCGTGACGCTGCCAGTAGTCATGGGGTTGCCGCAATCGTCGACGATGGTCACTGCGATCGGCGTCGGCCAAGCCGCCACGGTCGAGAAGTTCGTGCCGAGTTGCGTGAACACCGGCAACAACTTGGTGGCAGTACAGTTCGATGCGGCGGAAACAGCGTGCGCCGTACCACTGGCGCTTCCCGGAATCACGATCAACAGCACTGCGATGTTGCGCGAAGATCCATCCTCTGCAAAGTGCAGTTGGATATTGCCCACATAGATTCCCGCTGCCAATCCAGCGACCGGCTGAACCGTAATCGTGGCTGGGCTGGTGGCGTTGACCGGTGCGCTGACTGGCTGTACGGTGAACCAGGCGTTGACTTGACCAAAAGTTGTTCCGGCGTTGAAAGTCAGCGTGGAAGGGGAGGGATTGGTGACCGAAATCGTTTGCCCGGCTGGATTTGTGCCGTCGGCTTGGCCCACAAAGATCAAGCCGTATGGGTAGATAAATGCGCCCAGATTCGTTCCCTCCGGCGCGATGTTGAGAACCGCTGATGCAGTTTGCGGAGAGTTCGCGGCGCCATCCGCCGTGATTTGTACCTGGCCGTAGTAATTGCCGTTTTCCAGGCCCTGCGATGCGATACTTACTACCACCGAGGCAGGCGAGGACGATGTAACGGTGCTAGAAGAGGTAGTTGCCGACAGCCACTGGCCGCCCGATGTGGTGGACGCAGATGCTGAGATCTTCAAGGATCCGGACCCGCTATTGAGAACGGTCAGGGACTGCGATCGCGGGTCGCCTCCACCGTCGATAGTCTGAAAACGAAATCCTGACTGCGAAAGCTGCATTTGCGCTTGCCCGCTGCTGACGGTAACAATCACGGCAACATCAAATTGTAGGTTGGCCGGGGAGACCGCGATGGATACTGTTCCCAAATAAGTACCTACGCTCAATCTGCTGGGTCCCACGCTCACGGAAACAGAGCTATTGGTGAACGGCGCAACTGTTCCAGTCCCCGGCGACACTGACAACCAGTTGCCCCCAGAGTTCGGCGCGGCCGAAACCGTGAAGCTTTCAACCGAGCTTCCGCTATTGGCGATCACAATGGACTGTGTCACAACCGAACTGGAGCCTTGTGTCAACGAGAAACTCAGAACCCGAGGATTCACCGCCACTGCGGGGCCCGCATTCCCTGTTACGCTGAGGGTGGCCTGCAACGTACCACTTTGAGTCTTTCCCTGGAATGTCATGCTGAACATGTAGTTTCCCGACTGCGTCGGCGTGCCACTCAGCAATCCGCTGGCTGCAAGCGTTAAACCAGGCGGCAGGCTCGAGCCGGCCGACACTGCAAATTGAGCACCGGCAGGAATCTGGCTGAAGCCTTGCCCAACATTGATTGAATACGGAATACCGACCATCCCATTAGGAAGCGAGGCCATCGCCGTTTGAACATTGATTGTGCCCGACCCGCTGAACGTAGCGCTTTCATTGTTCGGAGGGCCCATCCCCGAAAGGGAGTAGGTAAAGGATCCGGATGCGCCCCCGAACGCGCCCGTGCCGCCGGTGATGTTCCCAGTGCCCTGCGAGGTGAGCGTAGACTGTGATGCACTGTACGGTTGATTGGACGCGGTCGCGGAGAACGAGCCGCTGCCAGAGGAAAAACTAGCTTGTAAGGTGAGAGTCTGGGCCGCCTCGCTGATTTGGATGCTGGCGGAGACCATCATCGCTCCGAATGGCGTAACCGTACAGTTCCCGCTGGCCGAGAGGTCAGATCCCGTGACAGAACAACTGAAGCTAATCTGCGTTTGAGCATCCACGGCTGGGGCCAGCAGCGCAACAACGCCCAGAATCAGTAGGCTCCCTCGGGCCAATGCTATTCCCCGCATAGTCTAGATGTCTCCTCGCCTTCAGTTAGCCTTCTCGCACCACAAGCGGCCCCGAAGCCAAATATATCGAAGATCACCTGCGGACGGAGAGCGTGTCGGGTTACCAGCTCCTGGTGGATGGCTCTAGCAGAGGCAACTGCGAAATCGATCATCCTCGCTTCTTCCCTCGCCTTTCGAACGCGCGTAAACGAACAGGTGAATGTTCCAGTGGAGTTTGCAAATGGCCGGTTCCTCCCGAAGCGTTCACGTTGGCCGAAATATTGTCTCGACCCGTCGTGGCGGGGACGGACGCGTTGAGCGTGTCGCCATCGCTGAACGTAAATGTGAAAGAGATCGTGGCCGAGCCTGTACAATCTTCTCCTGTGATAGCAACTTTCGCGGCCTCGAACGGCGCGAGCGCCCCGAGCCGCTCAGGGGCGACGGCGTGTATGTTATCCAAGAAGACGATTGCGACATTTTGCGGGACAAAGGACGGTTCCCAAGAACTCCTGGCTACTTTGACATGGCGACTACTTCGGTGAAATGGCCCAGTTATCCGATCAGACCCAGAATGCCACTATCCGGGCCCGTTCCGCCATGAACGTCCTCATCATTCCGAAACACGATTTCAATATACTTCGAAAAGCCAGCTGGCATTCGGAGACGTCTTTAGCGAGTTGGCGAAGCGCCGGGTAGCAGCGGGATCAACTCATTCCGCTGTCGGGACACACCCTAGTCCAGGGTAACTCTTGACCTTTTGTCTGCACCTGAGTCATACTTTTGCGAACGGGGTTCCATTACGTTATGTACCGACTAGCACGCTGTGGGGTGGTATCTCTCTTCGCTCTGGCACTTCTGCCGTTGCGGGGGCAGACGCCGGTTGTTGGCAATCCAACGGATTCGCCTTTCAAAAACCAGGATTATCAGAAGCCCCAGAATTGCTTGCCGTGCCATCAAAGGCAATTCGATGAGTTGCGAAGTTCGGTGAAATCCGGCTACCGGAACGTCAGCCCTCTGTTCAACGGTCTGGAAATGTCGGCAAACTTGCTGAACGGTGGCTTGCTCCGGCCGGTGTATGCGGACAGCACGAAAACGCTGACGCTGGCGGACGGCACCATTATTCCCTTCACCACCAACATGTTCTCGACTGACTTATTCGTCAATGTGAACCAGGTGCGAGCCGGATTCTGCCTCGGCTGTCATAACGGTCCGCTCATGAAGGAAGCTGATACGGATCCGACCAAGCGTGAGGTTCCGGAGATATCGACTGGCGGGAAATTTGTGCCGGAACTGATCCGGCCGCTGCGCGACTACCATCTGATAGACAACGCCGGCAAACAGGTTCTGCCTGCCGAAATAGGGGGCGATCCGCCGGCGGGCTCGGGTCCGTCGTTGGGTGCGGCCGGCATTACTTGCGATATGTGCCACAACCTGCAGGGCCCCAACTTCGATCGGAGCTTTCAGGGCGACGGATTTGCAAATAACAGCATTCTCTACAACCACACTATCGAGAAAGTGGGGCCGTTTGCACGGGTGGTGGCTCCGAAGGATAACTTCCACATAGGCAGCGACAATGCAGACAAGATCGCGTTCCTGCGGAGTGGGGCTTTTTGCAACGCCTGCCACGATGTGCGGGTTCCGCTGGCAGCACCCGGCAATTTACAGCATGCCGAGCACGACATCAATACAGGCGGGCAGGGCGTTGTTTACTACCGGCTGGAGAATCTCAGCTCGGAGTGGCAACTCGGTGCTTACAATAGCACCAACAACCCGTTTGGCAAGGTGATCCGTTGTCAGGATTGCCACATGTCGACGTTCCCCTATGGCGGCACGTCGAACTACGAGGTCGGCGATCTCAAGATTACCAGCCCAACGCCGGCCATCTTCGCCGACAATTACGCCGCCGTACCCGGTGTCTCCACCGATAACAATTTCCCATTGCAGATGCGCAAAGTCGTAAATCACCACTTTACCGGGGTGGATGTGCCGCTGTTGTATCCGGAGGAACTGCGTGCCAGGCTGGGCGCCGATTATCCGGATCCCTACCAGCCCGGTGTGGATGAATACGGCGTGCCTAATTCGCTGGCTGAACGCCGGCAGGAACTGCTAAGCGCCGCCGCACGCGTCAATCTGGACAAGACCGACAAAGTTGCCCAGCTTGGCCAAACATTCACGGTGCGCGCTGAGTGCGTGGCGCTGACCGGACACCGCTTTCCCGCGGGATTCTCGCAAGAGCGCACTGCTTACGTCCAGCTTTCGGTCACCGACGACAACGGCTTCCTGGTGTATCAATCCGGTTACGTGGTAGACAAGCCGCATCCGGAAACGGGCGAAATGCAGCCTGACGGCAATCTGAACGACGAGGATCTGGAGCATGTCCACGCCACTGTCGACCCGGGAAATCACAATCGCGACCCAACCAAACCTTATCCGGCGGGAATGACATCCAACGCCGGGCATACCAACCAGGTCTTCGAGGCTGGCCCGGATGATGGGCCCGACTCGCGGGTGTATTTTGGCATCAACGAAGGGCTGGTGCTCTTCCGCAACGAACTGACGAAGATATTCGGGCCCGGCCAAGGTGTGGGTAGAAAAGATGCCTCCGGCAACCCGATCGTGGCCACCAAGCCGCATTACGAGGAGACCTTCAGTGCTGCCCTCGCCAACACGGTGGACAATTTCCGCTCGCTCCAACCTTTGGTCCCGCGAACCTTCAAGTACGACATCACACTGCCGACCCAAGAGGAGTTGACCGAGTTGGGAATTACTGCCATCAAAGCGCCTTTGCATGTGCATGCTCAGATCAACTACGAACATTTCCCGCCGCTGTTTGTCCGATTCCTGACCCGGACTACCGGTCCTACTGGTCCTACGGGTCACAATCTGAATCTTCTCTCCGAGCAGCGGATTGACGATCTCTTGAAGAATCTTACGAATCTCGCTTCCGCCGACATCACGGTGAACGTACAGGAGTAACTTTATGACATACCGTTTATCCATGCTTGGGCTTTTCGCTTCGCTTGCCGGGGTGGCGTTGGCACAGAGTACGCCGGCTACTTCGTCCACATATGTCCCGGGAGTTACTTATCAGCAGGCCAATCCCAACTATCCGATTCGCAATCCGTTTTATTTCGAAGGCCGGATAGATTGGAATCTCCTGAAGATCACGCAACCCAGCAATGCCTGGGAATACGCACAGCGTGGAATCTACAAGCAGGACGATCTGGAGGACTACACTGGCGCGATCGCGGACTATCAGCAGTCCATTTCGATGAACAATCTCGCTAATAAGACCTGCCAGCTTGTCACTACTGCGCTGCCGACGACGGGACAACTGGATCCGCCGCCCTGCATGTTCACGGTGCGGTTGCGGCTGGCAGGGCTACTAAGCGCGAGCCAACCGCAACAAGCTATCGCATTGTACCAGGAGGTTCTGACCATCGATCCGCTGCGTCTGGGCGTGAATGCCGCCATAGCGCAAACCTACGTGACGATGGCCGGGCAAGCCACCGACCAGACCACCGTCCCGGGTCTTTACCAACAGGCCATTACAGCATTCAGCGCGGAACTCGCCCTGTCGCCCGTGACACCCTTGCAGACTCAGCTGACCACCGACACGGCCAACAACGCGCACGTTCACTGGGAACTGGCGGAGATCTACAAGACACTAAATCAGCCGTCCGCCGAAATGAACGAGCTTAATCTTTATCTGCAGGCGACCAAGTGGCACAGCGACACCTACCCGTGGCGTATCCAGTTGGCGCAGAAGAGGATTGCAAACGCTCAGGCAGCTCAGAAGAACAACTGAAATAACCTATACAAGCAGGTACACAACTTGTTCAGACTCGCTCGAAGTACCGTTGCTGTATGCCGCGCCGTTCACCTCGGCCTTCTTGGCTTGGTCCTCGGTTTTCCGCTGATCCTTTGCGGGCAAGAGGCAAAACCGGCGGCCCCGGCGCAGACGCCGGCCGCCGACTCCGCTACGGCGCCCACCGTGGTGGAATCGTGGGATTCCTTGCTGCAAGGCGCGATTCCACAAGCCACGCCGGATCCAGCGCTCAATCCGCAGCAGGTCGGCGGACAGAAAAAGGCCGCAGACGATTTCGCGAATCACTTCTTCTTCGAGAGCCGAACAGACTATTATCGCTATGACACTAGCTTCACCGGTCTTCCAACCAATACCGGGATTATCAACGGGCCCGCCAGCAATGTGTTTAATCCGGCCGGATACCCGTATGCTCCGGATTTCCAACCCGATGCCAATCGCATCGAGAGCTTGATCGATTTCGGCACGCGCGGCTGGCTCTCCGACCGTGTAAACACCCACTTCGCGTTGCGATATGAACAGGACTTGTCGCACGTGGACGAGGGCTCGCCCGCCGAGAACGTAATTGAGACATTTGGCGCTAATCGGCGCTTCGAATTGCTGGACGCCAACGTCGAGATCGACGGCAAACTCACGGATGGCATTTTTGCCGGCACCAGTTTGACCTTGGGAAGGCAATCCGTTTACGGCGCCGAACTGGCTGAGATCGATGGAGCGGCCTTCACGGTCGACCGGCCTGATTACACCGTGACGGTCTTTGGCGGTAGAAGATTTTCCTTCTTTACGGATCCTGAGCAGCGAGCCATGGGCGGTGCAAATGTAATTTTCAAGATCGACCCCAACACCAGCCTCGAGTATGAAGGCATTTGGTACCTGCGGGGCAGTAACAGCGCCATCTTTCGCCGGCGCATCAATCCGCACTGGCTGTTTAGTACCAACTTTCGAGCCTACGGCGGCTCGCCAGTGGACTTCGGCACCCAGGGTTTGTACGATTCAGGGAATGGCAAGACAAGTCTTCAACTCAGTTTCTTCCAGAAACTCACCAACAAAGACTACGAGTACGACTTCACCACAGCGGCAACCGATCTTGATCCGCACAACCCTCTGCTGCGTCTCTATCTCGGACCGATCAACCCATATACTCAGTTCATCATCCATGCGCGGCGGACCATTTCCTCGAAGTTTCGCCTGGGTGGTAGTGTCTGGGTTCGCCGCTTGGACAGCAAGAAGGACGAGGGGCCGTTCGACACCTCCTTTGAAGACTATCGCATCAACGCGCAGATCTTCCCGGTGCGGAAAGTTGAAACCTTCTTCGAGTACCATCAACGCAACTCGGATCGCCTAAGCCCACTCAATCCAACTTCTTTCGATGACCTCAGCGCTACCGGTGAAACCAGCGTGAAAGACCTGACCGGTGACATCCGGCGCAGCTTTTACGAGGGACGCTTCAGCGTGAATGGCGGCGTCTACTATCGGCGCATCAGTTTGCAGGACCGATTTTACTATCTCAATGGGCTGCATCAGAGCGGCTTTCTGGCCGGAGCCTGGTGGAAAATGGATCAACATTCGCGTCTGTTCGTAGATTACGACCTGGACAACGACTTTTTCCTGTTGAGTCCCGACCTCAAGAATTCGCGCGCTTTGCACCTCGGAGTCGTATGGAAATACTGACTAGCCGGATAAGCGAAACAACAAGTATTCGACCGAGACGCGTGGTCAGTGGCCTTGCCGCCCTCGCTTTGGCGCTGGCGCCGGCCGTGTTTGCTCAGTCCAAAGGTGGGCAAACAGCCAAGCCGGCCTCCGCGGCTCAACCGGTCGCCGCCGCGCCGGACGGCCAATCCACTAGCGGCTCCAAAGAGTTCTTCATTCATGCCTTTCACGCCGAAAAGCTGGGCGGGCTGGAATGCAGCCTCTGCCACACGCCCGTCAAAGAAGGTTCGGTGGTATTGAAGCGGCCGGGGCACGATCAATGCAAGGCGTGCCACGCTGACGACTTTGAGAAGGATATCAAGCAGGTCATATGCGCGCAGTGTCACAGCGCTTTCCCTCCGTCCGGCGCCTCGGACCTGCTGCCGTTTCCGCGCTACAAATCTACGCGCGCTATCCTGTTTCAGTTTTCGCACCACCAGCACGTCGATGAAAAGTCTCGCATTAATCCGGCTACGGGGTTCCGAGCGGACTGTACGTTCTGCCACAAGTTCGACGAGCAGGGCATCTTTGCCACGTTCCCCGGGCATGCCCAGTGCGCCGCCTGTCACTCCAAGCCGGGCATGAAGCCCGCCTTGACCGCGTCGCTCGATGCGGCCGGATGCCGTGGTTGCCATACGCCCGAGGAAATCGAGAATCCCGGGTTCACGGAGACCCGCCGCATGATCGCCCCGGTCGCGGTGTCCGGAAAGTATGTCGATATGAAGTTCTCCCATATCGCGCATTTCAAGGTCAAGGAGCAATTCGGCATCAATTGCACTACTTGTCACTATGCGGTTCCCCGCAGCACCAGTCTGGCGGATCTTTCCCTGCCGCGGATGCTGGACTGCGTGGAATGTCACGATACCTCCAAGACCATCGCCGCTGAATTCAGGATGTCGAACTGCAGCACCTGCCACGCCGATACGGCTCGCGGCTTAAATGCTCCGGCCAGCCACACCCGAAACGTCAAGCCGGCTTTCCATAATGAGAGCTTCCGCGTCCATCACACCGAGCAAGCCTCCGCACCCGATGCGAAGTGCTTCGTGTGCCATCAGAATCTCACGCCATCGGTGGAGGCCAAGAATCAATGTATTTCCTGCCATGTAGTGATGAAGCCCGTTTCTCACACAGCGCGATGGAAAGACGACATTCACGGCAAGTATGCGGCATTGGAACGCACCACTTGCGCGACGTGCCACACAGCGGACTATTGCAGCCGCTGCCATAATGAGCTGCCGAGGAGCCACGTGCCTCTGTCGATTTTCAAGGGCGGAGGTCACGCCGGTCCGGCCATGCTGGACATGCGAGCCTGTCTCACTTGTCACACGTTCCAAAATACGTGCGCTGAGTGTCACACCAACGGGCTGAGCCCCGCTGCCAGAGGAAAATAAGCCGGCGGGGATTGGCGATGAGGCGAGTGCCGGCCAATCATGCGAACTCGATGTGCGTCAGCTTGACGCGTTGGAGGATCGCGGAGCGGGTTAGGCTTGAGTGGTTATTTTTCGCTGCGATAGAGTTCGATGACCAGAAATTGTTCCCACGTCTTGCCGTCACCAGATCTATCGCCTCGCCAAGTAAAGTGATCTGCAGAGATGTTGGTGTACGTTGCGCGCGTGAACGCGGGTCGGGTTACGGGCTCCTTCATCTGGTACGAGATGGCCTTTCCATCGGCTACAACTCCACCTAGCTCCTCGGGTCCCAGGTCTGTCCAGGTTCCAGCCAGTGCATTCAGCCATTTCAGGTTCCAAGCCTTTTTCTTTGCATCGTAGGAGCGGAGATTTATGCCCAGCACCAGAAGCTCGTCTACCGGTGTCGTCATTCGGTATTCGTCCGCTATCGCATACCCGTCCAGAATGTAGCGTCCTTCCCATAACGCTTTGAGATTTTCCCAAGTTCCGTCCTCCCTTTTTAGTTTCGCCTCACCACGCCACTTGCCGACTAGAAAGGCGAATTGAGACAGCTCCTGGGGCGCGTTGGCGTTCAGCTTACCGTACTCGTGTTGGTTTCGCTCCATGGTTTGAGAATTCTTCTTTGCGGTTTGTGCAGGTACGATGCTGGGTAGCACGAACGCCCCAAGCATATTTGTAAGCAATGCGCCCATCTTCGTCATTGACGTAACCTCTGATCCCCACGCTCCTGGTCCGATTTCTAGAGTAGTATGCCGACAATGGCGGCGCGCCAGAGTCCCCCTTCTTCACGGTCACGAAGGACCAGAGCCGAGCCGGACTGGGTCCAAGCATATCGCTTACGGAACGGCGTGCGGCAGAGTGACTAATGGTTCTAGAATCGATGGCGCTGGCCGAGTCCAACGGTCCAAAAAGTTGGCGAATACGTCGGGACTTCGAGAATGTCCTGCGAGCCATGCAGCGCAGTGTTGACCACCAAAAGACAGTGACAGCACACGGAACATTGATGTCCGATGAGCGGCTTCCGCTAGCGGTGCTCGACTTTCCCGAGCTGACAAACTTGGAAGGCAGGGTCTTGGTTCACGGGGCGGAGGAGTCCTCGGGACGCAGTTAGCTTATTTTGGAGGGGACGGACGCGAGTTCAATATGTGTACTACACGCCGGAAATGGAAGTGGCACGAATCGCGGCGGCCTGCAAACGAATACGCTCGTCCGGCTTCGCAAGCTGTTTACAGAGGGCCGACCGGTGCTGGAGATCGATGACTTGGGCGATGCAGAGTCGTCTTGCGCAACAAGCTCCACCTTCGCGGGTCCAGTAGTCGTTACCTTGATTACCGCAATAAGGTGGCTGCCAAAACGCCGATATTGAAAACAGAAGACTTTCCTGACCAGAAAAGAGCGCCTTGAACGCCTAACTCCTCTATTTACAATCGAAATCCGTTTTCCCAAGCTGGACGTCGCGGGTTCGAGTCCCGTCTCCCGCTCCAGTTTTCAATGACTTAGGAAACCTGTGGTTCTCGGAAACTTCGATCTTTCTGAGATCATTAGGTTTGCCGAAGTCCTGACTGGCTAACCCGATGTTGACCGTCCTGTTTCCGTTTCTTTCAACAATGTTCTCGCTCTGCCGTTCGCAGGCTGCTCTCCAGGTAGAGATCGTGGCGCTTCGACACCAGATCGGTGTGCTCCGGCGCTCCGCCAAGAAACGACCAAAGTTGACCGTGGCGGATCGTGTCTTCTGGGCATGGTTGTCCAGAGCTTGGGCCGATTGGCGATCGGCGCTGATCATCGTCAAACCCGAGACGGTCATCGCTTGGCACCGGAAAGGCTTCCGGTTGTTTTGGACTTGGAAGGTCCGGCACGGTCAATCCGGAAGGCCCGCCGTCTCGCAGGAGGTCCGGGATCTGATCCGTAGCATGAGCCGTGCCAACCAACTCTGGGGCGCGCCGAGCATCCACGGAGAATTACTCAAGCTCGGTATTGACATCGGCGAGACTAGCGTCAGCAAGTATATGGTCCGGCAGCGAAAGCCGCCCAGCCAAACCTGGCGGACATTTCTCGACAACCACGTCCAACAGCTTGTCTCGGTCGACTTCTTCACCGTGCCAACCATCCGCTTCCAGGTTCTGTACGTATTCCTGGTGCTCGCCCATGAGCGGCCGCGAATACTGCACTTCAACGTCACGGCCCATCCGACCGCGGAATGGACCGCCCAGCAACTTCGCAATGCGTTCCCCTGAGACTCGGCGCCACGCTATCTGTTGCGAGATCGGGATCGAATCTTCGGCGACGACTTCACCCGACAGGTCCACGACATGGGCATGGAGCAAGTGCTTTGTGCGCCGCACTCCCCGTGGCATAGGGCCTACATCGAGCGCGTGATCGGTACGATTCGCCGCGAGTGCCTCGATCATGTGATCATCTTCAACGAAGCGGCACTGTACCGGCAGGTGACATCATTCGCGGCATATTATCACGGGTCCAGAACACATCTCTCGTTGGCCAAGGACTCGCCGGAGCCGCGGGCGGTGCAGCCGCCAGAACTCGGACGCATCGTGGCTATCCCGCAAGTGGGCGGTCTCCATCACCGTTACGAGCGGCGCGCAGCCGGAAAACGGCGGGGCTGTGATCGCTCGCGCGGAAAGTGTGCGCCGATACGGGCGTTTCCTCGCTCTTGAGACCACCAATCGCCACTGATAGCCGCGTTGAATCCTGTTTCAATTCGTTGCGAGCAAAACGCTTGGGGAGTTTACGCTCTCACCTGCTCGCGTTCGGAGCCATTTCACTCTGCACGGAGTTTTCGACAGGCACAATATGTACGATACGGCAACTATACGCCCAAGCGGTCCGCATTCCAGAACGCTCCGGTTTTCGCGCGACGCCGATGCTGCCACGTTGCCGTTCGCGCCAAGCCGGTTGCGTCGCCACTCACGCAACTTCGAGAGACCTGTTATCGTAGCCTGTTGTCTACAGCGGCAACGCGCGCCATAGCGATTCGCATCCGGCGCGCGTGAGCACCCCGAAATCGTCTTCCGACGCGAGGGCTCGCCAATCTGAACTTGACTCGCGTAGTCTCGTCGCCGTAAGCTAAGAATTCTTGGTATGGGACGCAAGCCGCAAAAGAACGATTCGTTGCCCGGTTCACTGGACATGTTGATTCTGCGGACGCTCTCGCGCCGCGATCTCCACGGGTACGGCATAGTCCAGTTCATTCAGCAATCGTCCGACAACGAGCTCCTGGTCGAGGAAGGCTCACTGTACCCCGCTGTCCAGCGGCTGGAGCTAAACGGCTGGATCGCGGGCGTCTGGGGCGTGACGTCGAATAATCGGCGGGCGAGGATCTACAAGATCACGGCGGCTGGCCGCAAACAGCTGGCGGTTGAAACTCGGAAGTACGCCAAACTCACGCTGGCGATCGCCCGTGTGATGGGAGCGGAGTGACGGACATGTTGATACGACGGCTGAGGTATTGGATGGGGAGCGCCAGGCGCAGCGAGGCGCTGCGTGAAGAAATGGAACTCCACCTTGCGGAAAAAGCCGCGGAACTCGAAGCAGACGGTATGCCGGCGGGGGGCGCCCCGG
>PMUN01000321.1 GCA_003166875.1 Bryobacterales bacterium
GCTTCAGGCTCATCCTGCGTTATATAAGGCTAACGACAGCGTGGCACCTGATCTGTGTTATGCTTAATTCGGTAAGTTTCGAGACTCTCGCCCAACAGCGCCGCTCCAGCAAGTAATCTTACAGTCTGGCAACCCCTCCGCGACGAGAAGTTTTTCACCAAAAAGAGACTGTGGACTAGTGATCTATCAGAGGTTTGCTGTCAGGCTGCGCTACCTGATACCTAGGATCCATGGATGTGAAAGTGCTCACAGGGTGGTATACGATGATTGCCCAATCGGAAGTAGCTGCAAAGAATGGACCATTCTCGGAAAGTGATGCGAAATATCGCTCAACGAGAGCAATTGACTTCTGGGAGGTGGTTAAAACGCCGCGCTTCGGATCGGGTGTGATGCAGTTTCGCATCAGGGTAACCTATCCAAACGGTGACGTTCGTATGATGGCGGGCGCATTCCCAGACCGGCGCTGCATGGACGATTACATCGACAGATGGTTACCCACTTTTGCGGGAAAGGAAAAAGCCGCCTAGTCACTACAAGATCAACAGCTACCACGATGACCTCAAGGGTTCAGCCCCCAGGTGTAGCCTTTGAAAGCGGCAATGGGTTCATGACAACAGAGCAGATCATCAAAATCTTGGGAACTGGCGCCGAGGACGCTCGATTCCGGGACTGGGACCAAGGACGGACACTCGAATGGCGATTCGTTTATTTGTGCGAGTACGGGACGATTTGGAGATTTGGACCGCAGGAATGGTGGCGATTCGTTATTAGAACCATTCGAAACAATGGAGCTTACGATCTTCCTCTGTCGAGAGCACTCCGCATCCGTCCAAAGCATATTTTCAAAGGTGAGGACCATAAATGTTATTCATCGGACAATTCGGTGCGCTGTGTGAACCCGTTGGATTGGACAGTTGAGGACTGGAAGAACGAACTGATCTGATAAGGCGAAGAGCCCCGAAAATCGCGCTGGACTTTTCGTCTTTGAACACGCATTTTACGTCTTGCGTTTTGGACACACTCCCATAGCATCATCTGAGCGCTAGCGCAAATTCGTGGCAGGCCCGATTGCCATCGGCCGATTGCTTTTTCTGGCCTCAAGTCTATCAAGCCCAATAGAGTGCTTCCTGGTATCCTTTCTCTTAATGAGGCAATTGGGTGTATACTCATTGGGACTCGGGATGGAAAATGGAAATCCGTGGTAAAGACTCGCTAGCCGGGAATTGGCTCCGGCGCATCGCAACCCCAGCAACCAAAACTACGACGGTCCGAAATTTCGATGCTCCGAGGCGAGGCACGGAACCGTAGAGTACCATCAGATTACCCCTCGCGATTTGCGCAGGCTGAAAGAGGCGTATGGACGAGACGCAAGTGCCCGGCGGTGTCCTCCCGGAAACCGAAGCGGACGGAGAGCACACTTTCACCGAAGAAGCGTGCAAACCGGTTCTTGCGTCCGGGTGGGGCGTCCCAGTGGCCGGCATTGGCGCCTCCGCGGGCGGGTTGGAAGTTTTCAAGCTTCTCCTCGCGGATTTGCCGGCCGATAGCGGCTTAGCCATCGTATTCGTTCAACATCTCGATCCAAAGCACCACAGCATGCTGGCCGAGATTCTTGCGAGAGCCACCACCATGCCGGTCAGCGAAGCGGCCGATGGCATGCCGGTGGAAGCCAACCACGTATACGTCATACCGGCAAACGTTGATCTGAGCATCGCACACGGCACGCTGCAACTGATCCCGCGCACGCAAGCGGCGGGATCGCACATGCCCATCGACCGCTTCCTGCGGTCCTTGGCTGACCAGTGCGGAAACAGGGCGATCGGGGTAATCCTTTCCGGCGCGGGCTCGGACGGCTCGGCGGGCGTGGAAGCGATCAAAGCCGCGGGTGGCGTGACGTTTGCGCAGGACGCGGCCACTGCGAAGTTCGCCTCCATGCCTAAAGCCGCCGTGGCCACCGGTTGCGTGGATTTCGTTCTGCCGCCTGAGGGCATTGCCGCCGAACTTGTAAGAATTGGCCTGCACCCTTATATTGCGGATGCCCTACGCGCGCAACAGGAGCGAACGCCGGCCGCCGACAAAGAGGGGTTCGGCAGCGTCCTGGCTATTCTAAAGGGGGCAACCGGCATCGACTTTTCGCTTTACCGGGAGAAGATGATCAAGCGCCGCATCCTGCGCCGCCTCGCCCTGCGCAATATCAACGGCCTCGCGGAGTACAGAGAGCGGCTGGAGAACGATTCCGATGAGCTGATGGCGCTCCAGCGGGATTTGCTTATCAGCGTGACCAGCTTCTTCCGCGATCTGGAATCATTCGAATGCTTGAAGAAAGTCGTCTTCCCACGCATTCTCCAAGGGAGGCCCGCGAACGAGACGATTCGCATCTGGGTTGCGGGTTGTGCCACGGGAGAAGAGGCATTCTCGATTGCCATAGCGTTACAGGAGTACCTGAACGAAACGGGCGCCGCCTTTCCGGTGCAGATCTTTGCTTCCGATATCAGCTTGCCGGCAATTGAAAAGGCCCGCACCGGCAGGTACCTCGAAAACATTGCGGCGGACCTTACCCAGGAACGCCTGAACCGCTATTTCACGCAGATCGAAGGCGGCTACGAGATCAACAAGAACCTGCGCGAGATGTGCGTCTTCGCCAGGCATAACCTGATCGACGATCCGCCGTTTTCGAAGCTGGACTTGATCAGTTGCCGCAACGTGCTGATCTATCTGGGAAGCGTGCAGAAGAACATCCTCCCGCTGTTCCACTACGCGCTCAAGCCGGCTGGGTTTCTTATGTTGGGCGCATCGGAGGGGGCGGCGGCTAGCGATCTGTTTTCGGTGGTGGATCGCGAGCACAAAATCTATGCCAAACGGGAAACGGCGAGAAAGCCGCACTTGTTTCCCGCGGGCGAGCGCGGTTCACGCCGGGGGGCGCCGGCGAGCCGCAACGCTGCCGCGCCGCCAGCTCCGGAATTGTGGGGCGTCGTCGATGTACGGAAAGAGGTCGATCGCATACTCCTGTCGAAGTACAGCCCGGCCGGTGTGGTGGTGGACGAAGACCTGGAGGTCATCGAGATCCGAGGCAAGGCCAGCCCCTACCTCACGCTGCCGGTTGGAAAGATGAGCTTCAATCTCATGAAGCTGATTCCTGACACTGGATTGTTCCTTGAAGTCGAGAAACTGATCCAGCTGGCGCGAAAGAGCGGCGAGCCGGCGCGGCAGCAGCGCGTACCTTACGAACATGACGGAAGCGCCGGCGAGTTGACCGTGGAGGTGGTACCACTGGACTCCAGTCAATCGACCCTGGTCCTTTTCGAACCGTTGCAGGGGACGGCCGGGCGCGAGACCGAACCGCCGGACGCACCTCCCGAAGGCGATATCCGGGACCGCCAGATCTCACGATTGAAACAGCAACTTACTGACGCGAAGAAGCGGTTTCTCTCCGCAATCGAAGCGAATCAGACATCCAGGGAAGAAAGCCAGAACACGACCGAGGAGGCGCTTTCGGCCAACGAGGAACTGCAAAGCCTCAACGAGGAACTGGAGACCGCCAAGGAAGAGTTGCAATCCACCAACGAAGAGCTGATCACGGTCAACGATGAATTGCAGTCCAAGAACGCGGCGCTCGCGCAGGCGCGCGACTTCGCGATGTCGATCGTAGAAACCGTCCGTCAGCCGTTATTGGTGCTCGATATGGATTTGCGGATCACGATGGCGAATCGAGCCTTCTACGGACGTTTCAAGTATCACCTCTGGAAGCCGAGGGACAGGTCATCTATTCGCTGTCGCGCGGCAGTTGGGACCTTCCCGGCCTGCGGGATTCGCTGGACGGTCTTCTCCGGGGCGGCAACTCGTTCCCGGATTTCGAAGTCGAGCAGAATTTTCCAAGCGTGGGGCACAGGAGCCTGATGCTCGGGGGCTGCCGCATCAATCATCTCAAGATGATTCTGCTGGCAATTGACAACATTACCGAGCGCAAACTGACCCAGCAGGTCCTACGCAAGAGCGAGGAGCATCTTCGCCAATCACAGAAAATGGAGGCCCTCGGCCGGCTCGCCGGCGGCATCGCTCACGACTTCAACAACCTGCTCACGGCCATCATCGGCTACAGCAGCCTGCTTTACGATAGGCTGGCCGGGGACGAGTCCGCCATCGACCAGGTGCTTGAAATCAAGACTGCCGGTGAGAGGGCAACCTCGCTCACGCAACAGTTGCTAGCCTTCAGCCGGCATCAGGTGCTTCAACCGAAGGTGCTCGACTTGAACGCGATCGTCGCGGACTTCGACCGGATGCTGCGCCGTCTGGTGGGCGAGCGGATCAAGGTCGCCGTCGATTGTGAGCCGGCCCTCCGGCAAGTGAGGGCCGATCCGGGCGAAATCGGCCGCGCGATCATGAACCTTTCGTTGAACGCACGGGACGCGATGCCCGAAGGCGGTACGCTGACCATTGAAACGGCTAACGTGACTCTGACGGAGGTCGATGTCCCGAATAAAGAGCTTGCGCCGGGACGCTACGTAATGATGGCCGTGCGAGACACCGGGGTTGGAATAGACGCGGAAGTGCGGGCGCATATCTTCGAGCCGTTCTTCACGACGAAAGACACCGGCAAAGGAACTGGCCTGGGCCTCGCCACCGTTCTGGGAATTGTTGAACAAAGCGGGGGTGCCATTCGTTGCGAGTCCGAACCGGGCCGGGGGACGACCTTTGCCATCTTCCTACCGGCAGTCGCCGAGGCGGTGGACAAGGGAGCGCATCCGGCCGGATTCCTTGCCAAGGCGCCCAAGGGCTCCGAAGTCATACTCCTGGTGGAGGACGAAGACGCGGTCCGCAAGCTAGCCCGCATGATTCTGGAGGCGAGCGGGTACGTGGTTCTCGAGGCGCGCAACGGACGGGAAGGTCTGGCGCTTTGCGAAGCGCACGCGGGCCCAATCGATTTACTTGTGTCCGATGTGGTTATGCCGGAACTCGGTGGCCGCGAACTCGCGGAAGGTGCCCTCAAGCTGCGGCCCGGCATGAAAGTCATGTTCATGTCCGGGCACACACAGGACGTCATCTTGAAAGAGGGCGTCCAGAAGGGAACCGCGTTTTTGCAGAAGCCTTTTACGGCCGTCGAGATCGCGCAAAAAGTGCGCGAGACCTTGGATTCGGCTGCCAGATCCGCCGGGCAGCCGTAATCGCGGTTCGTTTCGCGGCGGAGTCAGATCGCAGGACCTGTCGGATCTGACCCTCCGACACTCTTTGAGAATCTACTGTGTTTTCAACAGAAACGGCTTTTCGGACCATACGGCCTCCCCGTGCATACCGAAAATCCCATCGGTGACCCTTATCTAGGGTTTAGCCACCGTTAGGTAACAATTTTAAATCGCGTCTCTTGGAAGGCCGGAATTCCATCAAATCACTGCGACGGGTATTTTGGCCATACGGGAACCAGTTGTTTTTAATGCTGGCGCTTCCGGCTTTTTGCGTGCCGGCTTCTGCCGATATCGTCGGCATAAGTGATGTTTTTGACGTTTACTTCGGGACCGCGACATTCAATGCATCGCAGACCACGGCCGTTACCTGTGGTTCTCGGAAACTTCAATCTTTCTGAGATCATTAGGTTTGTCGAAGTCCTGACTGGCTAACCCGATGTTGACCGTCCTGTGTCCGTTTCTTTCAACAATGTTCTCGCTCTGCCGTTCGCAGGCTGCTCTCCAGGCAGAGATTGTGGCGCTTCGACACCAGATCGGTGTGCTCCGGCGCTCCGCCAAGAAACGGCCCAAGTTGACCGTGGTGGATCGTGTCTTCTGGGCATGGTTGTCCAGAGCTTGGGCCGATTGGCGATCGGCGCTGATCATCGTCAAACCCGAGACGGTCATTGCCTGGCACCGGAAAGGCTTCCGGTTGTTTTGGACTTGGAAGGTCCGGCACGGACAAACCGGAAGGCCCGCCGTCTCGCAGGAGGTCCGGGATCTGATCCGTACCATGAGCCGTGCCAACCAACTCTGGGGCGCGCCGCGCATCCATGGAGAATTACTCAAACTCGGCATTGACATCGGCGAGACTAGCGTCAGCAAATATATGGTCCGCCAGCGAAAGTCGCCCAGCCAAACCTGGCGGACTTTTCTCGACAACCACCTCCAACAGCTTGTTTCGGTCGACTTCTTCACCGTGCCAACCATCCGCTTCCAGGTTCTGTACGTGTTCCTGGTGCTGGCCCATCAGCGGC
The DNA here is from genome assembly GCA_003166875.1 of Bryobacterales bacterium. Taxonomy (GTDB): domain Bacteria; phylum Acidobacteriota; class Terriglobia; order Bryobacterales; family Bryobacteraceae; genus Palsa-89. The sequence continues at coordinate 6,194 of PMUN01000321.1, forward strand.
GGCGAATACTGCACTTCAACGTTACGGCTCATCCGACCGCGGAATGGACCGCCCAGCAACTTCGTAATGCGTTCTCCTGGGACTCGGCACCACACTATCTGTTGCGAGATCGGATCGAATCTTCGGCGACAGCTTCACCAGACAGGTCCACGACATGGGCGTAGAGCAAGTGCTTTGTGCGCCACGATCCCCGTGGCACAGGGCCTACATCGAGCGAGTGATCGGAACCATTCGGCGCGAGTGCCTAGATCATGTGATCATCTTCAGCGAAGCGGGGCTGTACCGGCAGGTGACATCATTCGCGGCATATTATCACGGGTCCAGAACACATCTCTCGCTGGAAAGGACTCGCCGGAGCCGCGGGCGGTGCAGCCGCCAGAACTTGGACGTATTGTAGCTATCCCGCAAGTGGGCGGCCTCCATCACCGCTACGAGCGCCGCGCAGCCTGAAAACGGTGGGAGCAGGGATTGTTCGCGCGAAACGTGTACGCCACTTCGGCGTTTCCCCGCTCGCGATGCCAGTAATCGCCACTAATGGCCGCGTTGAATCCTGCATCCCTTCGTTGCGAGCAAACCTTTGGTGGGCTTTGGCCTTCACTTTCTCGCGTTCGAAGGGATTTTTCACGCTTCATGGAGTTTCCGATAGGGACAGTGCGAAAAGTGGCCGTGATCACAACGAAGAAGTCACACGCCACGATCACCTTGGCATGATTGTGGACAAAAGTCAGTTCACCCCCGAACGAACTCTTAATCTCCCGCGTACCTAGAGGTCATGACCTCAATTCCTTTCGAAAACACGACTCGCCACGCCGCTGCCACGTCATCTTTGAACTTGGGGTCGAACTGGCGCACAGTTTCAATCAAGCAGTCCAGCCAGACCGAGTAGAGTTCTGGAGGTATGTCCACGCCTCGTTTGCTGTGACGCTCCGCAAGTTTTCCGAGGTATTCGTCCTGACGGCTGCTCACGAAGAAGTTCAGGAGAACGGTGACCGATGATTGGAGCGTCCGAACTTGCTCCGCCATGTCGGTGTTCCGAAACTTGCTTGCCGCTTCGTCGCTGGTCGCGGTTAGTAAGTCATAGAAGGCAACGAAGAACTCGCCGCTGCTTTTACCCGGCCCATGCATGACCCTTTCGTAGCTGTCGTTGAAGATGCGAGCTAGATCATTCGTCTGCTCACTAGACACGTATAATGCTCCCTGCGTGAAGTAGTGCTGGAGCGATAGCAGGCTCGAGCGCTGGCTCACAGATGGGCATCAGAGCCACGGGCGCATGAGTGCAACCCAAACCGATTATACAGCAAAGGCCCAACCGAAAAGAGGAACAGATCGGGTTGGGCCTTTCTGGTTACGGAAAGCTACCTGCTTGTATTTGGTATTATCGAAACAATTAGCCGACTTTTGAAACAATCTCAGCAGCCAGTAGCAAAGCCATGTTGCCCGACCGCACCAGCCTGTCAGGCTCGGTCCCTTTTTTATGTACCCGGCAAAATGAGCACTGTTGACTGAAACCAGCGTCTAGCACCACGTCGTCCGAGTACGGCCTCCTCCGCTCCCAGTTTCAGCAATGGACTTTACATAGAATTGGGTGGGTGAATGGGGCAAAAAAACGGTTATTTAACCCGCACGTACTCACCACCCTTAGAACATGCCTAAGGGAGGTCCTGTAAGAGATTGCGGAAGGTACGTTGTAATTTTGAAGCCAATTTTCAATAGCCTCAATAACATCCGCCAACGATTCACGTGTATAGAAAAGTGGCCGCTCAGATGCACGTAACCGTTTCATGCGAGCTTTCCAGTTCGAACGTAACAGCCTACAAGTTCTAGCAGAGACAGAGACCCTGGCCCAGAATCCAAACGCTTCGCTCGGGGCTGGCATACCTGTTGTGATTAGAACCTCTGGCCTTAGCCTCGTCGGCGTGATCGAAGAGATACAGTCTCACCATGTATCGTTTATTGTCGGAGGGGCTTTGGCGGAAGGTAGTGCCGTCTCCATCGAATTCGGCGCCGTGAGCCTTGCGGGCGAGATCGTCTCCTGCCGCCCCATTGGGAGCAAGTACGTCGTATGTGCTGTGATTCCGAACACAAACGGTTGCGACCGGCGCGCCGCTGGACGATTTCCCGTGACTCAGGAAGTGCGGATTTGGAGGGCCGAGTTGAACTCGCCACTGGATGCGGTTGTGGTCGATCTATCGGCACATGGCATGGGATTGGAGCTTTCGGTATGGCTGGAGAAGGGTGAGACAGTCATGGTGGAAAGCATCTCGTGCACAGCATTCGGCGTGGTCCATTACTGCAGGTCAGTGTGTGATGGCCGCTTTCACGCAGGTGTGGAGGTGTTCCACGTCATGCCGAAGCAGGGAGAATAGGCCTCCGGAGCTCGTCTTCCAGCGTGCGCGCGGCTTGCATCTCGGCCTGACGGAAACGAACGGGATAGCTCGGATCGTGTTGCATCCAAAAGTAGTGGGTCTCCCGGAGTGTTTTGGCCCAAATGATTGGCAGTGCCACGCACAACATCAGCTAGGCCAATCGAACTCGGCGGCGAGTGGCAGGTGATCGGAAGGCTGATCGTTAGACGGAAGGGGCGTTTGGCCATCAATGGGCGCCGGAAAAATCGGACGCGCGCGGAGCGCATCGCTACAGAAGAGGTAGTCGATGAGCTTGGGCTCGCCATTCGAGTTGCAGGTGCAGATGCCCGCAAGCCCGCGATGCGCGTAGTCGAGACCGGCGGCGAGCAGCGTTGCGACGACATCGCTCGCCGGTGTTACGTTGAATTGGTCTTGTCAAGCGATTTGTGTAAACGGCTTCAGTTTCTTGCCTTGCCAGTGAGCTTCGAGCAGTTCGTTTACACGCACCGCGTTTATGAGAAGGATGGATTCGATCCTCACTGGCGGGGCATTTATGACGACAAGGGCCGGATCATGGTGGCGATCTGCCATGACATGGATCTGGGCGATTCCTGGGAGCACGCCGACAATCCCAAATATCCCGAGAAGTATTCTGCGCTCGGCATCCGCATCGGTGTAAATTACATCGTCTACGCCATGACTCACTAGGCATGCAGGGCCTCTCCACGCACCTGACCGGATTGTCGATATATTCACCCGATGTGGGCGCCAGTCATCAGTCAGATCAACGGCAGCGCGTTACACGGCCAAGTGGATAACTTCCCTATGCGCCATCCAGAACCTATCGGCTTCTTGATCGAGTAAACTAGGCTGAATCGAAAATAGAGGAGACCTGAATTTCATGAGCGTGAAATTGAATACCCGCCAAGTGGGCGACGTAACGGTGATCGATGTTTCCGGCCGGATCACTCTCGGCGAAGGGGCAAGCGTGATACGCGACGCGGTGCGGGACCTGACAACTAAGGAAAACAAGAAGATCCTGCTGAACCTCGGAGATGTTCCGTATATTGACAGCTCTGGTATAGGCGAACTGGTCGCAGGCTACACATCGGTGGCAAACGCAGGCGGCACGCTGAAACTGCTGGGCCTGACCAAACGCGCGCAAGACTTGCTGCAGATCACCAAGCTCTACACCGTTTTCGACGTGCAAGAGGATGAGGCGCACGCAGTGCGGAGCTTCGCGTAGCGGCGAAGCGGCTTTCCGATTACAAGAATTTCAAACACGGCGGTTCCGAGCCTAAAACAAAATCTCCACCGCGACCTCAAGACAGGCAGATCAAGGAGCGCGATGTATAGGAGTGGGCCTCGGCGCCGATCATCATGAATGCGCGCTTTCACTCTCTCGGCCAAGGAGTCCCGCCGTAACCATATCCGGTCGCATGACCATATGTGGTTAGTGTGTCGCCGGTCATTCCGGCGAGTCGGCCGCCTGGCGATTGCATTTGGCGCGGCACCCGCCCGAACGGCCATTGCTGTGCTTCTTCCGAAATGGCCGTGGGCCCGTTTCGGCGGGAAGATTCGGAGGATAGCGGCCAGGACAACACGGAATCCTGGCTTCAAGACGAAAGACGAAGGGATGAATCTTTATGAGAATGAATTTTCAACACTGTGTCCGAGTTCTGGCCGTAACGGCAGCTATGAGTATCAGTGGAGGCGCGCTACAGGCTGTGGCGGCTCCATTAGTCCAGGATCGCGACCAGGATTCGACGAAAAACAAAGACCAGGATTATTCGAAAAACAAAAGGTACCAGCAAGGTGTGCGTGAAGGCCAGGATGACAAAGCGCATAACCGGGACCACTCCAAGAAGAGGCACTTCACAAAAGACGAAGACCAGAAAGCATATGAGACTGGCTACCAGAAAGGTCACGGCAATTGAAATAGCCACCTCCGCGGGCGACCCGCGGAAAGCTTCATCCGCGCCACTCTTGGAGTAGGCCGGAGACCACTCAATTGTGGTGGGTAAGCTGGTGCGCAGCTCGAATCGCGTCGGGCCGCGCGGCGGCTCGGCTAGCGATAGAAAACGATCGTGCTCAGCCAGTCCGGGTGCCAGCGGTTCGGTGTGCTTCCTTGGCCGGTTCATCGGGATTCTGCGCCCTCCGGTGCTGCGCTATGGCTACAATCAGCGTGCGCGCCCCCTTCGTACGAGCGCCAATACACCTTGGCTCGAATGAGAGCCATCACCACGAGTGCCGTGAGATCAGGGTCCAGCATGCCGCGAATGGCCGGAGTATCGATGAACACGATGACATTGTTTCCGTCGTTCGGATTGTTAACCAAGGTGGTGGTCTGGAAGGGGGCGAATCGCGCTGCAGTGGTTGGAACGCTGTTCCAGGTTGACATGGCCGCCGCCAGCGCTCCCTTGACGTCGCTGTCCGGCGTGACCACGACCAGGCCAGTACTATTCTTGAGGCCAGGCACGGAGTTCTGATTCAAAAGAAACTGCTTTCCTATGCCCTCATTAGCGCAGCAATGCACGTGTTATGCGGAATTTGCTCGATGAGCTTGCGTGCGTCATCGACAGTAACGATCAATCTCATCGGGTGGGCGATACTCGATTGCACGTTCGCTAACTCCTTCGAGGCAAGGTCGATTATACAGCGCAGGGCAATCTGCCGTTAAGTTCAGACAGATGAAGGCAGTCGGCTACGTTCGAGTTTATCGCAAGTAGCCTTTTTGTCGTCCTATAAAAAAGGGCACCGGCCCGCCAATTGCTATCCTGCCCTCCTCCGGCATCCGCCAGGCAGGATCCGCTGGAAGATTGTGCTTGCTGTTTCTCCCGACCAGAGCGATGAATGGTCACGACCGCAGCCCGGTCAGGGGAAGCACGATGAACACGAACGCAATCGATACGGAGAAAGCCACACTTCATCGTAGCCGCTGGCTCAGTAGCGGGCGCCGGCGCGAACCTCAGCCAGCGGCTTCTTGAGGTCCGCGAGCAATTCAGGTCCGAGAACGGAAAAGGGTGTCGACCCGTAGCATAAGAGACGGTCGTGGAAATCGCGCAGCGACGCGCCAGCGCCCGCTTGACTCCGGTATTCCGCGAGCAATCCTTCCAGCTCCGAGCGACCGGCCGTATAGGCAATCACGCCTCCTGGCCCAAGCGCGATCCCCGCCACGGCTGCCTTGGCTTGTTCCACCGAAAAGCCGGTTTCATGCGCGAAGAATTCAACCCCCTGCTCGACACTCCACGCGCCGCTGGCTAACTCCGGATCGACGATGGCTCGCGCGCCGCGCACTCGTTCCCACTGAGCCGTGTAGTAACGCGCATCCAGGTCGTCGCCAAAGAGACCGAGTTGGACAAGAAGTTCTTCGCCGTAAAACGCCCAACCTTCCACGAACTCGCCGCTGCCTTGGATTTTCCGAACGAAATCGGGGTGGCGGCGCGCGATGGATAATTGCAGAAAGTGGCCCGGCATGGCTTCGTGCACCGCCGTCGAAAGGATGCGATCGCGGTCGAAATCCTGATTAGCATCCAGATTCTTGGCCGCCTCCGTCAGCGATGTCGGAGGTGTTATGAAATAGAAGCCGGTTGTTCCTTTGCTGAACAACAGCGGCGAAAACATAGAAGCGCCCGGAGATACCGGCTGTAGAAATTTGGGCGTCTCGACAATGTCGATCTCGCCCAGCCACGCAGGCACGTCCACCAAATGATGCTTGGCAACGAACTCTCGTAGCTGTGCGATACGCGCGCGATAGTATTCGATGAGCGCAACGCCGCCCGGAGCCAAGCCGCCGCCGCTCTCGGGCCCGATCGGCGTGCCGCGTTCCCTGGCGAGCTCTTCCATCCAGCTCTGCACGGCCCATCCGTGAGCCAGTTCGTCGCGCGCCATCCGCTCAATGTCCTCGGAGTTAAAGGGCAGCAGCTGCTCGTCGCGCAGCATCGCGTCATAAGCGGCGCGACCAATCGCATAGTTTTCAGGCCACGACGCCGCATGCTGGTCGATGTACTTCTTGGTTTGCTCCATGGCGGCTAGCGTTCGGTCGCGTCCTTTGACGAACGCCGCAAAGCGATCGGCAGGCAATTGTGCCTTCGCGGCGTCCGTCAAAGGGCCGCCCAGGAAGCTCGGCGCGCCGGCCAGCTGCTCGGCGCCGGTAACACCGTAGAGGTGGCCCGGATTCGTGACTAACGCGTTGCCCGCCGCGATGTACGCGGCTGCGCCGTCCAGCCGCTCAATGATTTTCTGCCATGCGGAGGTTACGTCGGCCTGGGTGGCTCCGGCGGTCCCGGCGATCGGCAAATGAAGGAATTGCATGTAGATCGCGCCGACAATCGCCAACGACGGCGCGGAGGGATCCTTCTCGTAGATCTTATAAACCAGGTACTGCCTCTCCATACCGACCAACTGCGCGTGGAGCAGTTTGGCGTCGTCCACATCCACGAGCGATGCGCCGTCGAGCGGGATTGACGCGAGTTCGCTTTCCCAGCGCCGGATCATCGCGAGATCGCGCGTGTTCTCGGCCTCGGACGGCGTGTCCACCTGGCCGTCCTCGTCGCTAAGGCCGAGCGATGTCGCAACCAGCGGGTGAGATTTTGCCCAATCGAAAGTAATCGATTGCGCACGCTTCTGGAGCCGCTCCGTGGTGGCGGTCGCAGGAGCTGCGGGAAGCGCACACCAAGCGAACAACGCCAACGGGAGCAAGGGTGTTCGGGCGGAAGAGAGCGGCATACGAGCGAAGCTGCTAGTTTAGCGCGATCTTCCGGAAAAATGCTCCCCTCGCTTGTTCTATTGTTAGTCCATATAGCCGCATTCCGGCGCGGCGCCTTTGCGGAAATGCCTTTGGGGTCGGCAACACAATTGAGGATTCGCGTGAAAGCCCCGGAGGAAGAACACACAGTCACAGTGGGGAAGGTGCTGTCGTGGCTGGAGGGTGGCGCAAGGAGTCCAAACGAGCAGGTCAAGAAGAATCGGTTGAAAGAGCGGCTGAGGCGATGAGTATCGCCAAGCCACGCCCATTGAAGTCGAGATCGGTCCGGGGGACATTTTATTCATCCCTGTGGGGTGGTGGCACTATGTTGAGGCCCTAGAAACATCGATAATGGTCTCCTACGTCAATTTCCGGTTCCCAAATGCTTACGAGTGGTTCGATCCCGACATTCGGTAGCGGTCTGTAGGCGCCTGAGAGATTTCGTTAGTGTCGCCGAAATTGCATTGGGTATGTTGCGGTCGACTTCCAACGGATTTTGAATTGGCGGGGCCGCGTAAGGAAGGCCAGCATTGTAGTCATCAAGTCGACGGGTAGCCTGTTGCGCTGTCACCCAGACTTTCGTTGGGCGTCCGCAAGCACAGTTTCAATTGCGGCGTCCCAGAGGCATACCGTGGAGCTACGTGATCGCGCACGAGATTGAGCCGTTAGGAGGCCTGTTAACTACAGGGTGGGCCTGTTCGTCCGGGTCCCCAGACGAATCGGCTCGACCACTGGCTAGTTAACAGGTAGACAAGCGAGGGTGAATCACTTTTTGAGCGGTGGCATTAGAATCGCAGGAATAACCGATGCACTGATTCCACAGGAGTTGCTCAGCATTGCGTCCGCATAATCGGCGCGGAGAACAGAATAATCGAACGCACCCTCCGTGTTAACTGGCGAGTCGAACGCGCCCATTCATTCGGGGACCCGGACGAACGGGCCCATTTTTTTCTTCGCGTATGTGTACACTCGGCGGTTGGCGGCACGCACTGTGAGCCGCCGCGTTGTTCTTCGGCGAGTTCCAGCCGTTGCCGGCTATGAAACCACCTGCCGATGGGTACTGAGCATGGTGGTCACCACGATAGAAGGCATTTTGGACGCCCTCGGGGCCGGAGTATCAAGCGAGGAGGTTCGACTCGCCGTGAAGGGGCTGCCAATCTATCAGCGCTACTCTGTGCTTTGCTCCGCATGTTACAAGCGGGACGAGATCGCGGTGGAAGGACACGTAACCGCGGCGATATTCCTGCTCAAAGGATTGCGGCCGGAGAAGTACAAAGACCGACAAGCGCATGAAGTCGTGTGGGACGGTGATCCGATGACGTTGACCGACTCGCAGTTGGCGAAGATGCGCGGTCAATACACCGCGGCGCTCACGATCGTCCGGCAGCAATTGGCGGCCGGCGGCGAGACGATCGACTTTACGGCTAATGAATCAACCAGTCCGGCGGGGAAAGAGAAAGAAGCCGATCAACAGCCGAAAGAACCATTCCAGTTTCCCGAGTAATGTTGTCAGGCTGAAGGAAACAAGAGGCGCCGGTTCGTCGCGCACAAAGTCGGCCTCCCAAACAATAGCGTCACCAAAGTCCGTGAAGTGGATGAAGTCACCAGCATGAAGGCCACGTACTCGAAAGCTATCCAAAATGCGTTCGGCTTTGGCGGTCATTTTATGCATTGTCTCGCCCTCCGTCCGTTAAAAGCAATAGACATCGGCCACGCTCGGCACTTTATCGGCCTACTTGATTTTGCCCAACATCTGGTAAATCCAAATCAGCGCCGTGTTCATGATCTGCTCACCCGCACCGACCGCCACCGGCGATACACCTTGATCGGCGCCGTAGCCGCCTTCGGCCACCGCTTCGATGGTTGGGAAGTACTGATGGTAACCATTCGAATAGCCAAAAAAGAAGAGCTGTTTCACGCGGGCGCGTGCCTTCAAGCGCAGAGCGTGATTTGCGAAGAACTCGCCCGATACGCCAACCACCGCGACGTCGCCATTGAGCAGCGCGACGGTCAGTCTGGGCCGGACTCCGTCCGCGTATTCGTCGACGAAATTCGGAATCAGCTCCGGAAAGAACGCCTTCTGATACGCTGCCAGCACCATCGGATTGCTCAAGTCAATCCGGGAGCTGAAACGGAAACGGTCCTCCTTCACTTCTAGGGATGGGTTAGCGACATCCTTCGGTTCGAGACCGGAGGCCAGCTTCACTACCTCATCGCCTAGCGCCTTGCCGAATGCCTCATAGCCTTTGTGTGGGTCATCGGGAAGCACCGATTGATCGCCTGCAGCGCCCTGCATGAAAAGCGTCGCCGCTCCAGTCCGGCTGGTTACTTCACTCTTCATGGCTCCTACATAGTCAGCCGAGAACTTCAGCACCGACGATGGGATTGTAGTTGGGTGGCCAGTGAAGTTCACGACGATCGCGACTGATTGTCCGGATTTGTCGTCGATTCGCAGGACCGCCAGTTCACGGTCCACGGGCTTGGGTTCAATCCTGGTCTGACGGTTGCGGTTGAATCCTTGGAGTTGCACCGTGCCGGTGGCCATGCGCGCCGCTGTCAGCTTGCTATTGGCCTCCACGATCGCTGCCACAATGTTCTCTTCCAGTACCGGGTAGTAGCGAAGCGCCGCGTCGAATTTGCCCTTGCCCTTACCCGGTTCATCGGACAACTCCAGCACCGGGCCGTGATGCGTATGCGATCCCGCAATGAAGGAGAACTCGATACCGGCTTCTTCCTTGATGCGCTTGCGGATGTTCTGAAGCGACCGTTCCGTCGGTGCCCGGCCTAGATCCAGGCTGACAATGGCCAGTTTCTTGCCGGCGCACTCCAGCACCAGTGCGTCGGCGTGGAGCGGATCCAAGATGCCCGTCGACAGTGCATCGTGGCGGTCGCCATAACCCCACATGGGAACTGGCTCGGTCGGTGTGATTTCGCGGCGTGCCGCGCCGGCGCGGAACTGCGCCTGCCCCGCTGAACCCAGCAAGATCAGGCCACAAATGAACGCACTGGAACGCGAATGTATCGAAACCTCTCGTTTGGTTGCGGTCATTACCCCTCACTCAACATCACCGGTGTCGTGCTAGGATCAAACGCCTTATGCCGACTGAACACATCATCGCACTCCTTGTCGCAGAGCGCGACCAGCTCAACCGGGCGATCGAAGCCCTTGGTGGAGCGAGCACGAAACGTCGGGGCCGTCCAAGGAAGAACGAGGGCGAGACGATTGCCGCTATTGCTTCTCCTCCAGTTCAATCAAACAATCATCACATGAGAAGCCCTGCGGCACGGAAAGCTCAGGCGCGCCGGATGAAACTATATTGGGCCAAGCGGAAGAAGCAAGAAAAGAAATAACTGGTTCTCGCTTTCGGGCGTACAAGATCACCGTATCTCCACGGTCAACCGTCTGACTATAAGCATCACCAATCCGAAGCACCAATGGGACCGCTGGGCCACGAGCATCGTTAGGTATACGCGCGCTGAGTTGGATCACACCTTCGACTAGACCGGGCGCATCCGCCTCAGCACACATCGGCCCGTAGCGTGTGGAGGACGCGGATGAATCCGTTTCAAGGGGTGCCATCAGTCGATCCCATGCCCACTAGAGTTCGATGGTCCGTTGTGTGCCAGGGCTACCGCTTGTAGCGGCGAATGTAATTCTCCCAGTATGCCCGATCTGAAAGATAGCGGAATCCTGTGTCGGAGAAACCATTGGCGGATTCCCAAGTGTTCTGGTCGATGCGTCGGAGAAACCATAGCCCTTTCTGCAAGGCGAACGCGGGATAATGCGGCGGCGGCCACCACTGGCAAAGGTTCCACCTGCAAGCAAACCGGAAAATGATCTCGCGAGGCAAGTGGTTTCCGTAAAGAACCTCATCGACGGTGATGACGCCGCTCACATGCCAACCGTCAAACCAAGGGAACGTCGGATTAGGCTCAAAGGTGCCTACGACAATGGCTTGAGCCTCATGTGCAATCCAGTGTTTTTCAGTTGCCCGCAGAAACGGAGACCCGACTAGTGCTCCAGAGACAACGAAAATGCGAGCTACGTGCCCGAGCTTGCATACTGCGCGAAGCATACCGTAGGATTCGACACCGATCATCCGAACAGAGTTCCCGGCTACGGAAATCTTCGGCCATTCACCGCGATTGTCCTATCGAGCCTACGAAGGTATGCTCTGAGCAAAGGCACTTTATCGTGATGACGCCCGAACAACTGGATTGCATCGCCGAGCATTTGATTGCGAAGGCCCTGGGGAACAATCCTCACGCGATAGCCGAAGCGCACCGCCGGATTGAAGCCGGCGAGACGGTGACGAATCGAGGACTGCATGCAGGCAGCGGAGCAGTAGCCGGGGAAATAAGCCCGCTGGTGATTCTCGAGAAGGGCTGGGTCTGTTCCCCATCTATTGCTCACTCGTTGCATGTGGATACAGTGCGGAAAACAGGCTGAAAAATCTCGGCGGAAATTCACCACGGCATGATTTCACATGGGTCCACATGCCAAATCTCAGACGCGTATTCCCGAATAGTGCGGTCGGATGAAAACTTTCCGGCCCGAGCCACATTCAAGATGGCTTTTCTTATCCATCCATTACGATCTCTATACGCTGCGTCAACCTGATCCTGTGTCTGGATGTAGTCGCGAAAATCGGCCAGGAGCATATAGTGGTCGCCCTGCGACAGAAGGGCCTCGGTCAGAGGCCTGAAGATTCCAGGCTCCAACATGCTGAAAAAGTCTTGCTCAACGAGGTCGATCGCCTGCCGGATCTCTGTGTCACTGTTATAGATCTCGCGTGGATTGTAGGTAGGCCGGCGTCGCTCCACCTCTTGAGCGTTTAGTCCGAAGATGAAGATGTTATCGTTGCCGACTTCTTCCATTATTTCCACGTTGGCGCCATCCAGCGTCCCAATGGTCAAGGCCCCATTGAGTTGTAGTTTCATGTTGCCCGTGCCCGACGCTTCCGTGCCGGCCAGGGAAATCTGCTCACTGAGGTCCGCGGCTGGGATGATTTTCTCGGCTAACGACACCCGGTAATTCGGCAAGAAAACTACCTTCAGCTTGTCCGAGACTTGGGGATCGCGGTTAATGACCTCCGCAACCTGGTGAATGAGCTTGATGATCAGCTTGGCTGTCGCATACCCGGGAGCCGCCTTCGCACTGATGATAAAGGTGCGGGGCACGATGTCCAGTGCTGGATCTTTTTTGAGGCGGCCGTAGCGCACAATTATGTACAACAGGAACAGGAGTTGTCGCTTGTATTCGTGCAGCCGCTTCACTTGTACATCGAACAGCGAGCCCGTCGAAATCGGGATTTCGAGCTCGCACTGGATGTGCTGCGCGAGCGCTGCTTTGTTATATCGCTTAGCCGTGAAGAACCGCTCTTGAAAACCGGCCTGGTCCGCGAACGCCTCTAACCTCCGGAGTTGACCGAGATCCGTGATCCATTGCTCCCCGATCGTTTCCGTGATCAGTTGCGCCAGGGCAGGGTTCGCCTTGAGGAGCCAGCGCCGGGGCGTGATCCCGTTCGTTTTGTTGTTGAACTTAGCAGGCCAGTACTCTGCAAAATCCCGCAAGACTACGTTCCTCAGAAGGTCGCTATGAAGCTTGGCCACTCCATTGACCGAACACGATCCGACAATCGCCAGGTGCGCCATGCGCACATGTTTCTCTCCGTCCTCATCGATAATGCTCATGCGGCGTAGGCGGTCTCCGTCGAGCGGATAACGCGAAGCCACATTCCGCATAAACCGGGCATTGATCTCATAGATGATCTGGAGGTGGCGCGGGAGCAGCCTTTCCAGCATGCCTACCGGCCACTTCTCCAGTGCCTCCGGCAAGATGGTGTGGTTGGTGTACCCGGTCGCATGGGTTGTGATCGACCATGCCTGTTCCCATCCAAGGCCCTCGCGATCCATAAGTAACCGCATGAGCTCGGGGATGACGAGTGTCGGATGGGTGTCATTCAATTGCATGAAGACCTTGTCCGGAAATACATCCCATCCATTGCCGTCGGACTTAAAACGCCGCACAATATCCTGAAGTGAGCATGAGACGAAAAAGTATTGTTGCTTCAGGCGGAGTTCCTTGCCTTCAAACATGTTGTCGTTCGGGTACAACACCTTGGTCAGGTTTTCAGCCAGGACTTTGTTGGCCACCGCGTCGACATACTCGCCTCGGTTGAAGTCGTCCAGGTCGAACTCCTCGGCGGCCTTTGCCGACCACAGCCGGAGCGTGTTGACGGTGCCCCCACCGTATCCCACAACCGGTAGATCATACGGCAGACCCACCACCGTTTTCGTATCCACCCATCGCCATTCTTTTCCCCTCGGTCCTGAGATGACCTCCACGCGACCTTCAAACTGCACGGGAAAAGAGAACTCCGGATGGGGGATCTCCCAGGGGTAGCCCAGCTTCAGCCACTCGTCCGGTTGCTCCACCTGATAGCCGTTTACAATTTTCTGGTTGAAGATCCCGAAGTCGTAGCGAAGGCCGTAGCCGATCGCCGGCAGGCTCAGCGTGGCCATGGAGTCGAGAAAACAGGCAGCCAGGCGGCCCAACCCGCCATTGCCCAAACCCGCGTCCACCTCGCGATCTCGCAGGACCTCCCAATCCAACCCCAGCTCAGCCATCGTGCAACGGCAGCTCTCTTCCAACTTCAGGTTGATGACGTTATTGCCGAGGAGGCGGCCAATCAAGAATTCGAGCGACAGATAGTAAATCCGCTTCACATTCCGCTTGTGATGCGTCTGCTGCGTCGCAATCCATCGCTCGATCAACTGGTCTCGAACCGTGAGGGACAACGCGAAGTAGCGGTCGCGGTCCGTCGCGGTATAGCGATCCTTCGCCAAGGTCCGTCGAAGATGGCGCTCAAAATCCTGCCGCAGGGTCTCGGCCGACATGCGTGCACCCCCCTTGGTGGCCGGGGCATCCGGCGTCAAAAGCTCAAGCAGTCCTGGCGTACCCGGGTACATATTAACAAGATCGGCAGAAACGACTCCGCATCTTATGGCCAGTAGGCAATCATCAGCTGCGAGATCTGTCTAACCCGGCATCTCGAATTCGCGTGATTATAATAACCGGTGGCTTTGTCCGATATGTTGTAGTGCGGCTCTTTGCAGAATGTTCCAGCATCCGAACTCTATTCGGGACCTTTCTGAAAGCTGCGACGGCAGGAATCCTTTATGAAGTCCTGAAGGATTTTGCATTCCCACATATCACCTTGAGGCAATCGAAGGGGTGACGGTCGTTGTCATTGCTCTCGCGGCGGGCCGCTTAAGCGCGTGGCAATTTTAGCCAAGGACAATTCGTAATTCACTAGGGCGCTGAGCGGAAGTTTTTCGCTTTCCATGTACCCTTTCAGTGACTCGGGCTCTGCCAATGTGCGCGGGAAGCCGTCCAGAATGAAGCCCTCCACCGCAGCAGAGACAGCTGCTCCGTTCGCGGACCATCTCCCACACCGTCGCATCAGGGACCAGGGCACCGCGGCGCATGTATTTAATGGCGGCCTCCATCGAGGGTGTCTGCTCACAAGCGTCTCTGCCGCCAGCAGCCCGGAAGACATCGCCGGTCGAAAGATGGCAAGCGCCAGACATCCGACAAAGTGACTCTGAAGTTGATGGTGTCGCGTGATCTCAACTAAACAATCGCCTGAATTTGACCTCGGTCAGTCACAAGCGGCGCGGAACTATTCCAGCGTATGCGGCCGTCGTTATTCATTGCGTTTCGGCGCTGCACCGCCGCTGTCCGGTTTGCTTTCGCGAGTGTTGAAGCCAATGTCGACGACGGCGTTCTTATCGAATTGCACTTCGCGGCCTCGGGCGACGACGGTTGAGAACACAGACCACGCTAAGCCGTAGTATCCCAACGCCGCGCCAACGGTTCGAGAGCTTTGGGCAGCTATCGTGCCTAACAATCCGAATCCCAGGCCGCCTCCCAGGGTCCGACCGCCAATGTTTTGACGTTGGCCTATGATTGCTCCGCGAGTCCCGCCTGAGCTGGGCGCACGAATGTGATCGGCATCCCCTGCGGCTTGGGCTACCAATAAGGCAACTGCCGTCCCAATGAAACGAGTCTTGGATTCGGTCGCCTGAACGCCTCCCTCGTGATCTACCTTCAGCGGTCCCGTGTCTCCTTCTGCGGCGGCTAGCGTCCCTTGTGTTCGGATCTGCAGCCTCTTCTTTTCTTGTACCTGTGGTGTTTGCGATGGAGCCGAGGTTTGCGGTGGCACCAGCAACGTCGCCATTTCCGGCAATTCCAGATTCTGGAAATTAAACCGCAGACGGCCGCCACGATGGAACCAGCCTGCTTTCTTCGCGACAACAACCGAGCCGTCAACGTGCGTACCCTCGGGCAGGATCAGTTTGTGGTCGGCGGAAAATAAAGGTTGCTCCAAAACAGCTTCCACCTTCTGCCCCTGCGTGGAGCTAGCGGAATCCAGGGCTGTAAGCAGCCTCGCGTGAACCACGCTGCCGGCAGCAGGCTGAGATCCTAAGAAGGCCATTGAGCCTGGAGTCACGTCTTCTGATCCAAAATTGAGCGGTGCTGCAAGCTCCGCATCGAAACGGGTCCGGCTGCGCACGTATTGCGGATGATAGGGTAGCCTCGACATCAGGTAATCGGACAGCCACTCCTTCTTGTCGGTTCCCCGCACAAGTTCCGGAAGGCTCTTGATACGGTCGATTTGGGCATCGGCCTGGTCCTTGAGATTTTGCTTGGCCGTGCCCACCAGTCCGGCGCTCTGCGCATTCGGGTTCCGCTGTTTCGGGGGCCGCAAAGGAAGCAGCGAGTTGAGCCCAGCACTCGGGGCCGTGTGCAACTGCATTTCCCGGCCATCCGGCAGCACCAGAGAAGTG
Organism: Bryobacterales bacterium; assembly: GCA_003166875.1. GTDB lineage: Bacteria > Acidobacteriota > Terriglobia > Bryobacterales > Bryobacteraceae > Palsa-89. The sequence continues at coordinate 22,139 of PMUN01000321.1, forward strand.
AACTCAACTTGCGCCACGTGCAGCGGGGTGAAATCACCGCCGAGTATGGCCCTTACGCGTTGCCATTTCGGAACGGATTCGAGGCGGCTCACGTGGCCAACCGCCCGGGTTCCGAAGGGAATCACTTCGTGATCGAATGCATACAGCGGCACGGCGAGCCTTGCCTCCACTGGTGCGTCCAACCGCTTAGAAACGCGTTTGGTCAGGTACAAACGGAGCGGAACGCCGGCTGGAATCACCAGCGGAATGCTTTGAGATTGATTGCTTTTGACATCTTGAGGATATGCGAATGTAACAGATGCAAAGAACAATAGCATGGTAGTCTGACTGGCTTTCATAGCTCTCCTTGAGGGTGATGCCACCATTGCCAGCGGCCTAGATTTAGCATGGCTTGGCCCGTTGCGGCGACATTTAGAAGATCACGTCGAAATCCGCCGTGTAGCGTCGCCGGTATTCCCCGAAAAATACACCGTACAGCGGATCGGCGGTGTTGGCATGGACGCTGATGGGATTGAAATGGTTCGTCAAATTCGATCCGACGATCGAAAACCGAAAAGTGTATTTGTCCGAAACTTTGATGTCCTTCGATAAGCGCGCATCCACGGAAAGGTATGCAGGAAACCGGGACTGGTTCGGGAGGCCGGCGTATTGCTGCCGCGCATCCACTGAAGAATATGGGAATCCGGTCCGGTATTCTACTTTGGGCATCAACTGAACCTTACTCGGAAAGCGAAGGGAACCCCATGCCAAGAAGCGATTGGGCACGTCCCCTGGAAGCGATGTATAGTAATTCGGCAATATTACGGCGGGAGGAAAGTTCGCCAGGTAGTTGTTGAAGTCGTTCAAACTTCCAGTTGCATGAGTTCGAACGTACGAAAAATAGAGAAGGTCGTTGTGCGGAGCGCGAACTGCAGCGATGACTTCAAGTTGTTTAAGCTGCGAACTGCCATTCCCATTGAGAACGAAGGCATTGCTTCCTTGCACCATTTGAGGGTTGAGAACAATGAGGCCGTCCGAACTACTCTGTAGATAGTTCGCTCGGATTCGCAACGTAGGCAGGAGAATCTGCTCGATTTGGACGTTCCAGTTCACACTGTAGGGCGCGAAGTTGCCAGGCTGCTGTTCGTTTTGGATGAACGGGAGCTCGGATGAAGCTGCCGCTTGGGTCAGGTTGTAGAATTGCGTCGGTCCGCTGAGAATCTGTCTACCCGGCCCATAGGACGTGACGATCTGGTTCGGGTAAGCTGCGAAGCCATACACGTTCAAGGGAACACGATCGTAAAAAACTCCGGCGCCCGCTCGCACGATGGTATGCTCCCCGCCAAAGGGTGTCCAAGCGAACCCGGCACGTGGACCGATGCGAATGGTGTCGGGTAATGCGTTGCTGCTCGGCCCGGATTCCGGACTCAATCGCAAAGCGCGAGCCAACCACCCAATGGTCTTGGGCGAAGAAAGCTGTCTCGACATCGGACCTTTGAAACGGTAGCCCCGGCGTGAAGCGGATGGTTTCAAGCAGGGCACCCGCCGCGTCGAGGATATTGACAGGATGATCCTGGACCAGCCCGCGCTCCGCCGAGCCTGCGATTGTCGAGCCGAATTTCAGATTGTGAACACCCAGCCAGTTGCGGGTGAAACCAAAAGTCTCCCGCCACTCTAACCGCGATGCAGTTCTGGACTGCTGGCTGAAATAATTTCCTTGATTTCCCCCTGGATTCAAGATCATATCCAGCGTTCCTTGCGGCCACACTCCGGCACGGAAGCTAGTGGCTGAGAGCGCACTCTCGAACAGTGCACCGCCCAGCGATGCCCGATCGCTTAATGCGGCGGCGTAGGTGGTATTGGCGGAGTTGGGCGTCACGGGTTCCGGATTGAATGCGTCCAAGTTGGCGAAACGCGTATGCTGATTCGCGATGTGAAGCGTGGCGGTCAGGATGTTCGTCGAATTGACGATGTAATCCAGCGCCGTGAATGAGTTGATGCCTTCCCGGCGCTGCTGATTGTCAGGGAACGGCAGCGTAATTACCTCGCTAGACCGCATTTCATATTGGATGGACTCGACCAAATGGAGGCGGCTAGAAAGCATCGGGCCGCCGAAATTGACGCGTGGGGTGGCAGACTTCATACCTACCATATGCCAGCTACGGAATCGGAATTCCGGCAGCGGGTCGTTCAGCTCAAAGTGCCATGTATCGCCGCCTCGGCGAGTCTCCACTGCAACTACGTTGGATGTGAATCCGCCGTATTCAGCCAGAAACGGGCTGGTCAAGACGTTGATGGTTTGCACGCTGTCGATGGGGATGGAGGCCCCAAATTGGCCTGTCGCCGGGTCCGTGGCAGTGCCGGAATTGACTAACAGAGTGCTGCGTTGTTCCGCATTGCCTGAGAGGCTCAACTGTCCATTCGGTAATCGAAGGATTGCGGGCGCAAGCGGAAGGGCGTCCGCCACGGATGCCGGGCGGTCCGGCGTGTTCTTGACTTCAGTTCTATCCAATGCGACAGGCGTCGAGAGGCTTTCGTCCAGCGGGCTATCCACGGCTCCGACTACTGTAACGCTGTCCTTCTGAATGGTCCCTGCCGCCAGGATGGCATCCACTCGCTGCGTCGCACCTTCCATCAGGGTAACCTCAACTGTCAGCTCTTGGAAGCCCGGGGCCGTGATGCCGACCTGGTACGAGCCCGGCGCGAGGTCGGCGAAACGAATGTCGCCGGCCGTACCGGTTTCTCCGTCTCGGAATGAACCGCCAGGAGAACGAACACTCACCTTAGCACCGGGTACAGGGGCGCCCTGCTCATTTCGAGTGTTGACTTCCAGCGCAACTGCCTGCGCGCGATTCTCCGGCTGAGCCAAGCTGTCTGGCGCAGCCGACAGGGCCAGCATCATCAAGAGACTCATACCTAGCGGCAATGAATGTGAACCAGGAATGTGAACGTGAAGGCGAATCGCACGTTCGTGGCCAGTTTCTTTTGACAGGAATCTCCTTGCGACAGCGTTCGTTGGCGACCGAAATGGCATCGCCCAATGGACTTCGCTGCCACCCTTCCGGAACTAGGGGCGGCAAATTGTCGCCCTTGGGCTGCGTCACTAGTATGCAGAGCAGTGCACCAGATACGCTATCGCTCGCGTTTTATTTGGACAACACTCAAGTGCAATCTGGATTGAACTGGCGCTACGATTGCGATTAGTTCTTAAGTTTCAATGAAAGCTTTAGAGTCAGGTCCCCTCCAGGTTCCAGGAACAAGGTGAGAGCAAACTTAGCCAACACCGTTTCGCTGGCAGCAATCGTGGTTGTCTCGGCGCTGTTCGGAACGTTTGTCTGGTGGCGGGCGCCTGGTATCGATCAATACATGCGGGACTGGATGATCCAGGCGCGTGGCCCGCTTCCGCCGCCGGACGACATCGCTATCGTTGCCATTGACGAACCGAGCGTTGCCCGCTTCGGCCGATTCCCTTGGTCGCGCGCTCTGTCGGCGCGTGCTATCGACGTTATAGCTGCGGCGCAACCCAAAGCGATCGGGGTGGATGTCCTGTACGTTGATCCGACATCGGAAGCGGATGACGGAACTCTGGCGCGTTCGATACAACAAGCGGGAAACGTGGTTGTCGCGGCGCAACTAGTAGCACCCCCGGCTGCTGGCGGCCCGGCAAGCTGGCTGCTGCCGTTGCCTGCTATAGAGGGGGCCGCGGCGGCAGTCGGCCATGTGAACGTTTCGACCGAGACGGACGGAATCGCCCGGCAGATTCTGATCCGGGTTGCCGATGATCAGGGACGTGCCATCCGCGCGATGGCAGTGGAAATCATCCGTATCGGCGATGGCATTGCCGACCAATCGCTGATAGAGACTTCACGGAGCCTATTGCTCGGCTCGCGAGTCATCCCCGTGGAAAGCACCGCTCCTGGCGTGGTCATCGGCGGGGTTCCGGGCGTCGAAAGCTCGACGCTGACACTGCGCGCAGCCCGGATGACCATCGACTATATTGGTCCTGCAGGATCCTATAGAACATACAGCTTCACGGACGTTTTGGGAGGGCGCATCCGGTCCGCCCAGTTCCGAGGCAAATACGTGCTGGTGGGCGCGACGGCGGCTTCCTTGGGCGATCGTCTCGCTTCGCCGTTCATTCATCAAGAGGATGCAGGGCCCAGTCAGCACGGATCCTGGATGCCCGGTGTCGAAGTACTTGCTGACACGCTGAACACGATTTTGCGGTCCCGTTTCTATTCCGAAACTCCGGATTGGCTCGCGCTTCTGTGTGGCGCCCTGGTGGCGGCGCTCACTCTGTTCGGAATGACAGTGGCGCAAGGCGGTCATGAGGCAATCAAGCAAGTTGGCGTTCTGGCTGCGGTCCTCGTGGCGGTTTTGTTGGCGGGTTATCTCGCATTCACCCGTTTTCTCGTGTTTCCGCCGCTAACACTGTCTCTTGTTTCATTCGCCTCGGCGGGCGTTTTCGGACTGCTGCGACGGTCGTTGGTCGCTAGTACCCAGCTCGATAGGAGCATTGAAGACATCCAGCGTGCTGAAGAGTCCTTGAATGCAATGAGCCTGGGATCGGCGGCAGAATCGATCGCGCGACTGGCGGACGCCGAGGCTGTAGCGATCTACGCATTGCAGGGAGGCGGGCGTATACGGTTGGTGGCAACATACGGAATTGCTATTCTCCGGAAGGGCTCTGGTGGTTTTGCGCTACCGCCTGACAACGACCACGACCGGGAACTGGTGGTGATTCCAATCGAAGGGTCGTGCGGCTCTAGTGCCGGAACGCTCGTGATCGCGCGTGCTGCCCGGGTATCATCCATCGAAATACAACAGCTTTGCGCCGCGATCGCTGGCAGCCTCGTGGAGGTTCGGGCCGAAGAAGAGAAATCGTCTCGATGGTGGTGGCCGCGAGGGCTGGCTTGGAAGGCGCGCTCTTTGAGCGATTTGAACGGCCGTATCGTGGACCGCGCGAAGTTCGTGGACTTGGCGATGCGGTCGGTCGAAGACATACTCATTATTGCCGGAGTAGATGGACGCATCACATTTGCAAACAGGCGCGCCGCGGCGGTTCTCGACTCCTCCGAGCAGGCGCTGCGTGGCCGTGATCTGCTAGGACTGTTAGCAGAGGCCGAACAGAGTTCGCCCGAAGCCGGCCGCGATGTTTTAGTGCGCCTGGTGGTTGACCGCGCCAAGATCGAACGTGAAATCATAATTGGAAGTGCGCATCCGCGCCATTTCACTTTGCGAATGGCCGCGGTATGCTCGGGCGAGGATGGGCGCGGCGCCGTACGGGGCATAGTCGCATCGCTTTCTGATATCACACGGCAGCACGAGTTGCAGCAAACCAAGAATGACGTCATGGCGCTGGTATCGCATGAGATGCGCACACCCCTGACGGCTATTCAAGGCATGAGTGAGTTGCTGGCGCAATTCGAGCTCGATCCGGAACGGAGCCGTGAAATGAGTATCGCGATTCACGACGAGGCCAAGCGGCTGACGCACATGATCAACCAGTATCTCGACATTACTCGCCTCGAATCAGGGGCGACCGTCTTGCGGCGCGCGGCGGTGCGGATCGAAGCACTCCTGGAACGCACGCTATTGATGCTGGACCCATTGGCCTTGGAGCGGGGAATACGCCTGACAAGACACTTGGATTCTAATGTGACTCCCGTAATCGCCGATGCGGACTTGCTATCGCGCGCGATCAGCAACCTGGTGTCGAATGCGGTCAAATATAGCCCGCGGAAAACGGAGGTTGTCATTTCAGCGAGGAACCTCGCCAATGGCGTTGCAATTGAAGTCGCCGATCATGGATACGGCATCCCGGAGGATAGCTTGAGTCGCATTTTCGAAAAGTTCTATCGCGTTCCCCGAGTGCAAGACGTGGATGTTCCTGGCACTGGACTTGGCCTCGCGTTGGTGCGGGAGATCGCCGAACTGCACGGCGGATCGGTTGCTGTTCAAAGTTCTGTGGGTACTGGCTCAGTATTTACTTTGTGGCTTCCGTTTTCTGAGGGAAAGAAATGATCGAGAAAGGTGTGCCAAGCTCATCCCCGCACATTCTTGTCGCAGACGATGAGCGTTCCATACGGCTGATGCTCGAGGCGGGCCTGAAACTGCACGGTTTTCGGGTTACATCGGTACCCACTGGTTCAAAAGCGCTAGAAGTGGCGCGCAATGGCGGCATCGACGCTGTGCTGAGCGACATTTACATGCCGGATGGAGGAGGTCTCGATCTCATCAAGGACATTCGGCAGCTCGACCCTACGATTCCGATCATTCTGATGACGGCACAGGGTTCGGTCGAGGCTGCAGTCCGCGCCATGGCCGAAGGCGCGACCGACTTCATCGGGAAGCCTTTTGACGTTGCGGCGGTAATCGAACTCCTACGGCGTCACCTCGGTGCACGGCAGGAAGCTGAGTCGGCGCAGGCGTCATCGAGCATCGAGAACGTTATTTCACGTTCCGGGCTGGCTGGCCGAAGCGCGCCGATGGTGATGGTCTACAAGCTGATCGCGCAAGCTGCGCGCAGCGATGCGACGGTGCTTGTTCTGGGCGAGTCCGGAACTGGAAAAGAACTGGTGGCTCGAGCCATTCACGACTTCAGCACCCGATGTAGCCGCCCGTTTCTTTCGGTGAACTGCTCGGGTTTGACGGACACGTTGCTCGAATCGGAACTCTTTGGCTACATCCGAGGAGCTTTTACAGGCGCCGCGGGAGATCGCGGAGGTCTTTTCGAAGCCGCTGATAGCGGCACGCTGTTTCTCGACGAATTGGCCTCCACAAGCGCCGCGTTTCAAGCCAGCTTGTTGCGGGTATTGCAAAGTGGAGAAGTGCGGCGTGTCGGCTCTACTCAGGCACGCCAAGTCAATGTGCGTGTGATCGGCGCGAGCAACGCGCCGCTGCGCGAGTTGGTGGCTGCGGGAACTTTCCGGGCCGACCTCTTTTACAGGCTGAGTGTATTTAGCATTGAACTGCCTCCCCTGCGTGATCGTCCCGGGGATATCGAGTTGCTCACCACTCACTTTCTACAGAGATTTGGCGATCCCGCGAAGGTGCCGCTGCATCTTACGCGCGAGGCCATGGCCGCGCTTTCTTCGTACGGATTTCCAGGTAATGTAAGGGAGTTGGAGAACGCCCTGCGCCGGGCAGTGGCGCTCTCCTCCAGCGGCCTCATTACCGTGGACTGCATTCCTTCGGAAATCACGGATGCCGGCCACAGATCCGGCAGTCCGGCCAGTGCCGAAAAGCGATTGATCGCGGACCGGCCGGATATGGACGAGCTACAAAGGAGGTACCTGCAATTGATCCTCGACGAGACCGGCTGGAACCGAAGGCAGGCAGCCGCCGTCCTTCACCTTGACCGTCGAACCATTCAGCGCCTCATCGCTCGATATAGGCTCCAGGGGGCTGCAGACCCGGAAGGTGACGCGGAGGGGGATGCCGAGCATACTGAATAAGTAGAGCTTTGCGGAGAAGGGGCAGACCACCGAGATTTTGAGACACCAAGCCCTCGCGACAATCGGCGACCGTGCCCTGTTCATCCTGGGCGCGGCGCTGGTATTGTGTTCCGGCATGGACGCTCAAACCGTGGCTCGCGCCACCGGCGTGACCGGACGCGCCCTGATTTTGAGCGGCAACGGAACACCCGCTATCACGCTGGCGCCTGGCTACGAGTTGGGCCCTGGGGACCGGTTGGACACGCACGGCGGCGGCCGAATCGTAATTGAACTGACCGACGGAAGCATGGTCATCGTACAGCCGGAATCTGTGATCGTGATCAAAGACTTTCGCGCCGCTGCTTCACTCCGTGAGTTGTTTGAGATCACGCTGGGCAGCGTGCGAGTAAAGATCAATCACTTTGGCGGGCGTCCCAATCCGTATCGCATAAACAGTCCTACCGCCTCGATCGCCGTGCGTGGAACCGACTTTAGCGTCACCGTGAATAGACTTGGCGATACCCAGGTATTGGTTTACGAGGGCAGTGTCGAAGTAACCAGTCTGGCCGACCCCGCGCAATCAGTGGTCATCGAAGCAGGCCGCGGGGTGCTGCTGGTTCCGGGGCAAGGTTTTCAATTGTTCAACGTACCCTCCGCCCGCGAAATCGCGGAGCAAAATCGCGGGTCCGGCGCGGCGGGCACGGATACCCACGGAGGCCAGGGCGACGAGCGTACCTGGGATTCGCCGCGCAATATCGCTAGCATTTACGAGCAGTACATCGCCGGTCTGTCTGAAATCGGACAGGCTCCTTTCCTGCTGCGCTACAATGCTTTTCCGGAATCGCATCTGGATAGTCTGGAAAACCCCGCATACGCCACTGGGTTCAAGGCGGCCGAAGGACGCATCGTGTTCCTACCGTCCCTGAACGGAAGCGGCGGCCTAGATGAAAACCCCACTCCGCCTGGGCTTTCCTCCTTCAGCCCACTTAATTACAGCGCTGCCACGCAGTTTTCGATGTTTGTTCCGCTGGCCAACAGCTTTGTGATCGGTGGCAGCGTCACTGGATCGAAGATCGGAGAAGGTGTACAAGGCGCGCCGTCCGATCTCGGCTTGTCAAGCGTCTTGAGCCAGAGCGTACCCGCGAGAAGCTTACAAACCAGCGGTTCGTCAACGGGGGAGTTCATCTCGGGCTCTTTGCTCGTCGCACGGCGCTTCGGCGCGAACACCAGTGTTGGAATTGAAGTCGAAAGCTTGCGGGGGACTGGCTCCTTGGCTTCACAGATTCTTTCAACTGGACAACCGAGCGGCTCCATCGAGCGTATAGACTCCGGTTCCTCGATCTCGCAGAATCGCATTACCGCAGGCATTGAAAGAAATTTGCCGCATGATCAAAAACTCGGGATCTTTTATCGCTACAGCTTAATCGATGCTCAGGACAACGACACGAGTCATACATTGAACAACCTTCCAGAGCCGCTCGATTCGACTCGATCTTCAGGCCATTCGTCCGAATTTGGTCTTCGTCTTCGCGGACCGTTGGGTCGAAAGTTTTTCTATGGATTGGAGGCGTCCCGGCTCGGGCTGTCGCTGAGCGACAACTTGACGCGATCCATCGCGGTCGATTCGCAACAGCGGGACCGTGCGCAGCGAAGCTCCGCAGCGTTGGGCTTTGGTTATTTTCTCAATCAGCGGACAGTGTTGAGCGCCGATCTCGCCGGCGGCGTCTCGCGTGCCGGCACGGGCCGCACGGAGACTAGCATCGGCGACCTGCTGCAGACGGGCATCCAGAACAGCCGCTTCGTCTCAGCAAACCTGGGCGTTCAAACCAAGGTGTCCTCACACCTGTTTTTGAACGCGTCACTGCTGGCCATCGGGCAGGCGTACGACCTGAGTCAGGCCACTTACCCGGATAGCCTCGGGAATACGGTCCTCATTACAGACCCGTTTCTGCCTCTGACTGCCACGGGTTACAAGTTGCCACGCCGCTCCTCCGACTTCGGCGCGGGGTGGCGCTTTTCCAACAGCCTTTTTGCGCAATACGTGTTCTCCACCTCTTACGGTGTCGATTCCGGAGGCCACACCTTCATGCTGCGCTACACGTTCCGCTTGCACGGCGAATAATTGCGAAAGAGTGACATCGGCATGTCTTCCCTAAAAAAGAAGGGGGCGAGGGAAGGATGCCCCCCTAACCGAAAACTACGGTTGCGACGCTCGTGTTATGAACATCGCGCCGGAACGAGTGCACGCAGCGTACCGAACGCTCGCAGCGAGATAGGTCAATGAGAATGCAAAGATCGGATCGTTTTGCATAGCAATCGCCGAGATCCTTGGCGTGGCATCTCGTCACATCAGGAGATTCGGACGGTGGCCGAATGCCGCTGACAGGCGGTCCCATTGACCGGGTGTTTGAACGGTATTGGGCCAGACCACAAGCCTCGAATAGACTTTATGGCGCGTCATCTTTCCCTGCGCGGTGCTTTCGTGAAAACTTGCGGTTTATGTCCGGCCAGAACTCCTTCAAGATATTCGCCGCCATGTCGACCCCGAGTTGAACACCGAGTTTGGAGACTGCATTGGTGGCCGTCCGATTATCCGGATAGTACGCGGTCGAAATCGCCACGGCGGTTGAATTGCCGATGATCTCTGAAAAATTGAACTGCGTATGATCGGAATCCGTGTGAGTCCAGAAGATCTGGCCGGCCGCGCTTCCCAGGCGCGACCAGACTGTTCCTGTCCCGCGCCGGAAGTAGCGAGGGTCCTGGTGAAGCAGCACGGGATAGATTGCTTCCGTCATCATGTCTCCGATCACGAAATCGGCGTAGGACGTCCCCAGGTACCGAGCGTAACCCTTTACTCCTTGCCCGAACGCCGGAGTCGCGTTCGTCAACTGAGCTTCGCCCGCGAACAATACGGCAAGTGCGGCGGTACCGCGGTCAAACGATTCCTCCGTAGCAATCTTGAACTTTTCTTCAGGAGTGAGTGGCTTATAGGGATGTAAACTCGCGGAAGTCCGAAAGTTAGGAATGATCCAGAATATTCGTTTGTCGTCGGGTTGCGCCGGATTCGGTGTGGGTGAGGGCTGCTGGCCCAGCCCAACGCTCGAACCGAGGGTGCAAAGAGCGACGAACAAAACGCGTCCATGAGAGAGCATGCGTTCCAGCGTGCACGAGAAGTACCAGCCTCAACGCTCGGAACAGAGCAGCGAGCTTCATAGTGGAGCCTTGACGCGTTGTCCTAGCCGCGAACACGGCGGCAAACTGCCACATGCCGGGCGAAGACTGCGACACTTTGCCCACCGACTGCCGGATATGTCGTCCAGTTGCCACTGCGGCCTTGTCCCGCTCCGGCCCGCAGTTGGCACAATGCGTCTGGTTGGCTGCGATCGAAAGAGGTTGGCTAGCCGGCGAAGATGCTGGCGGTCCGGAAGCAAACGTGCAGTAGCAGAGCGTCATATGAATTCGAAAGCGGCCACGGCCTACCCCTGGAACTGCGGCCGCAGAAGAACAGGCGGATTGTAGAGCCGAGCGAATATCATGCGAACACTATTTTTGAATCCGCCCTCGTTCGAGGGTTTTGACGGAGGTGCCAACTCACGGTGGCCCGCCACGCGCGAAATAGAGTCCTACTGGTACCCGGTGTGGCTTTGTTACCCCGCCGGAATGCTGCCGGACAGCAAGGTTGTAGATGCTCCGCCGCACAAGATATCGGTTGCGCAGATCGTCGAATTGTCAAAAGATTTCGAGCTCCTCGTGTTGTTTACTTCAAGCGTGGGCTTCCACGTCGACCTGAAGATCGCGGAAATGATAAAAGACACGAACCCGAAATTGAAGGTGGCATTTGTCGGGCCGCCGGTTACGATCGATCCGGAGAAGGCGCTTCAGAATCCAGCAGTCGATTTTATCGTGCGACGCGAATTCGATTATCAGATCGCCCGCTACGCCACTGGTACGCCGCTCGAAGAATTGCCCGGCGTGAGCTTCCGGAAAAATGGCGGCATTACACACAATCTCGAGGGCGGGGTTATTGAAAACCTAGACGAGCTACCTTGGGTGACGAAGACCTACAAGCGCGACCTCGACGTAACACGCTACAACGTTCCGTTCCTGCATCATCCGTACATCTCCTTGTACACCTCGCGTGGGTGTCCCGCTATGTGCACTTTCTGCCTCTGGCCACAGACGCATTCTGGACACCGGTGGCGCCTGCGCTCAAGCGACGACGTTGCAGCGGAGGTCCGCTATGCGGTCAGCACCTTTCCGGAGGTCAAGGAGATCTTTTTCGATGACGATACCTTCAATTACCGGAAGGCCCGTACGCTTGAGTTGTGTGCGAAGCTCAAGCCTCTCAAATTTACTTGGTCGTGTACCTCACGGGTGACAACGGATTACGAAACGCTCAAAGCGATGAAGGAATCGGGATGCCGTTTGCTGATCGTCGGATATGAATCTGGCGATCCGCAGATCCTGAAAAACATCAAGAAGGGCGCCACCGTCGAGATGGCGCTGCGATTCACTGAGAATTGCAAAAAGCTGGGCCTCACGATCCACGGAGATTTCATCGTCGGGTTACCCGGCGAAACGCGGGAGACAATTCGACGGACGATTGACTTTGCAAAACGCCTCGACACTGAAACCATCCAGGTATCGATCGCGCACGCACTTCCCGGCACGGAACTCCACAACTATGCCGTCCAGAACGGATTGATCAATCTCTCGATGGCCGACGAGGCGGGCCATCAGCTCCCGAACATCACATACCCAGGACTGGACGAAGCGGAACTAGTGGACTCGGTCGAACGCTTCTACGACGAGTACTATTTTCGGCCGGGTGTAGTATGGCGTATGGTCCGCAAGACAATTCTCAATTCTCACGAGCGGCACAGGCTGGCCAAGGAGGCACGCGAGTATCTGTCTTTACGTTCCAAGCGCAAACGGTTCGTGGTTGACCAGCGCAAAGTCGTGGCGGCAAGTGCCGCGACTGAGTAGATATTGTCACTCTTCTACGGCATGGCCGGTGTTTCGGAACACGGTGACAAACTGCCGCATCCGTGACGAATAGCGCGACAGTTTGCCCACAAACGGGCTGGCTACATCGTCAGCATGCGGTTGATTGGGCCGGGGGGAGTGGAAAATGCTTTGTAGTGCAGAGAAAGAAACACGTGTGCCGAAAGGGACACGGCACACGTGACCAACATACCTAATGGGAATCGCCGTCGTGATC
>PMUN01000242.1 GCA_003166875.1 Bryobacterales bacterium
TGGTGTGCGTGGCAGTCGTGTCGAAACCGGTGGGCGCCTTAGTGTGGAAAACGTACTGATATTGCCCCGGCCCGGTAGCTGTTACGACGCCGCCAGTATCGCCGCCCGGTTGATTCGTCGACGCCACGGCCGGCCCGGAATTCGCGCGTGTTGTATAGGCCGTGTACTCTTCCTGATTGGCCGGCAACACCGCCGCTACGTAGCCTAAGCTGATCGTTCCCGGAGTCGTGACGCCGGCCGCATCCAAAGGCAGCCCCGCGGGATCCGTGAGAGTGTAGGTCACGGTTATGGTGCCGTCGCTCGCGATTTTCGNNCGTAAAACGCCTTCTGATGCTTATTGTAAGGGGATGTACTCCCGCTCTGCAATCCAATTGCACCTATCAACAAGGCGAAGGCGAGAAAGACTCCGGTCAGCCGGCCCGAAGTAATAAAACTCATGGTATAACTTCTTCTCATTGCAGCCCACCCGTGCAGGCATCAGTCCAAAAGAAGTGGACATAGGGTTTCAACAGGTTACGAGCTGGATGAAAAGGCCATAGGCCCCCAACATTGGGGCAATAGCCTAATTTGGGTGAAATCACCCATCGGTTCTTCCTCACCCACCTAATTCTGCCTGGGAACCCCTGGGAAATTGGACCACTGGGTTCCTTATATCGTCCGCGGATGCGGACTCGGCGTGTTTGGCTCCGGGGCCGTGGCAGGCTTCGCAGCATTTCTACTCCCAAGCCTTTTCGTGCGCCAGTTTCGATTGCGAAATGCGGAGTTTTCTGTAGATTGTTGTAGATTTCTTCGTGGAAGTTTTGCGAGTCTCCGAGCCGGCATAGCCCGGAGACTCGGCAGCGGCTGCAGGTATCGTGAGGCCCAAGGCCAGCACGATACCCGCAACTACGCTGCACACTGCCTAGAGGCAGCTATTGCGCATCGACCGAATCGACCGCGAACTGCGCACCTGCAGCATGGCATGTGGTGCAGCTCTCTCCCAACGAATCCGTATTCGCCAGGAAATGGGCCGCTTCGGCCTTGGAAGCGTGACATCCGCTGCAAGACGACGAAACGGGTTGGACCGTCGGATTGATCCAGTACTGTGGATTGGTCACCAGATTCAGGCCAATCGGCAGGTTCGCCTCGGAGTTGTTGACGTGGCACATAGAGCATATCTGCGTATCGCCGGTAGTGCCATCCCCGTACATCACGGGGTAAAGTGTACCGCTGAAATCGTCGACCCTTCCGTTGTGCGTAATCATTATGTAACTGGCGCCCTGCGCCGCCAGATTCACGCCGGTGTGAATTCGATGGATCATGAAGTTAAAATTCAACGATTGCGCAGGCTGGGCCAGAATAGCCGGGACGGTCGATTGTGCGCGAGTGGCCGAATCCGTCAGTGAAGGATTGTGGCACATGATGCAGTACTCGGGGTCATTCCGCCGCGCGCCATGCCCGGTGACATGTACGTGGCATTGGTTGCAGTTGGCTTGCGTCACTACTGTGCGGCGGTCCACCACCGGTGAGCCGTCCACGGAGAAGTACACCACCTGATTCTGGGTTCCGCTTTCGACTTGCTGAGCCGAGTTGGTACCCGACAGAATGTTCTCCAACCGTTCGGACTCAACAGCGATGGCATACGTTCCGGTGGCTTTGGCCGGAATCGCGTGCAGGAAAGTGTAGGTGCAGTTGCTGCTGGAGTCGCAGGTTGCCACTGTACCATCCTCGCTCACGATCCCCGGTGTGGTGACATCGCTGCCGAAGCTGGTGTAGCCGTAATCGGTGGTCGGACCGGCCATAGTGAAGCCGAGATCCTCCAGGTCGGACATTTTGAGTACGTTGCCTTTCGTATCTTTGATGGTGAATTTCACCACCGGCTTCTCACCGGCCAAGGTATTGGTTATGCCCGTTATAACTATGGCGTCGCCGGTTATCAGCGTATCCGGGTTCTGCGGATACGTAAGCGCCGTGTCAGAGGCCGTCACGTGCGCTCCCTGGATGGAGGCATCGAATGGCAGCTCGCCCTGAGGAACGTGACAATTGTGGCACTGCGTGTCATCCGGCTGGAATCCGCCAGGGTGGTTGGCGCCGGTGGCGAAGTTGACATCGTCATGGCAGGACCCGCAGGCAACCCTACTCGGCATGGTCATAAACGCCGTGGCCTGCGCCGCGCCCGTGGTTTGGCTATGGCAAACTTCGCAACGTTGGACAGTGGCGGGATCAACGACGGTGGAAAAGTCGGTGATGAAATTCATGTAACCGGCAATCTGGTAAGGCACACCCTTGGTCGTCGCGGTGCCAACCACGCTGGGTAACGATGACCCCATGTGGATCTTGTGCGCCATCACCTTGAGATCCAGTGAATTGCCGGTGGTCGGATCGGCGTTTTGCGGTTGGTGGCAAAGAACACACATCTGCATGCCGTGGGCATATCCGCCGTGGAACGCCAACTCGCTGTGGCAGGTGTTGCAACTTGCGGTGCGGATGACATCGCGCGTTACGGTAACCGCCGCGCCGTTGGGCACGAAGTTGAATGTGGTGCCAGCATAGCTGATGCCCAGGTTGAACGCCGTGAGATCGCGGTTGCCATCAACGGCGACTGTAGTGGTCGCGGCTGCCTCAAATCCCGCCGGAGCCTTAGCCGTGAAAGTGTATGTATATTGCCCATTACCCAACGATGTGGGCGGGTTGCCCAACTCGAAATCCGGGCGAATGATTGTACCCAACGCCTTGCCGCTTGCCGACGAAGTCGTATAGGCGACATATTGGGCCTGACCCGTGGGGATGTAAGACGCGACATAGGCCAGCGAGACTGCACCCGGAGTGGTCACGCCGGCTGCATCCAGAGGCAACCCCGCGGGATCCGTCAGGGTGTACGTCACGGTTATAGTGCCGTCGCTCGCGATTTTCGCCGAGTTTATGGTAATCACCAGTCCCGGCCGCGCGAAATCGATTACGCTCTGCGCCGCGTAAAACGCCTTCTGATGCTTGTTGTACGGGGATATACTCCCGCTCTGCAATCCAATTGCACCTAGCAACAAAGCGAAGGCGAGAAAGATTCGGGTCAGTCGGCCCGGAGAAATAAAGCTCATGATATAACTCCTTCCCAATGCAGCCCTCCCGTGCAGGCATCAGTCCAAAGGAAGCGAACATAGGGTTCAACAGGTTACGACCTGGGTGAAAAGACCATAAACCCCCACAATTGGGGCACTAGCCTAATTTGAGTGAAATCCCCCAGCGGGTTCCCCCTCACCTCATACTTTTCCCTCGGGGCTTCCCCTGGAAATTGGACCGTAAGTTGCACGGAGGAAACGATATGCCCTCGGCGGAAACTGGTCGCACTGTGCATGAAGACACAGGACCGCTGTCTAGCGAACAGCCGAGGCCCGGCCGCAGCCGCATTCACCGCGAAGCATATATCGCTGGACTAGCTGCTTTTTCGATCGGGCTTCACCTCGTCCTGCGATATGGCTTCACATTGCATTGGCTTGAGTACACTCTTCCACTGCTAGTGGCTCTTGTTGCGGGAGGAATACCCCTCATAATCGACTTGGCCAAGCGTCTCGTCCGCGGGGAGTTCGGATCGGACCTGCTGGCTGGCGCATCCATTGTCACTGCGGTAGCTATGGGCGAGTACTTGGTGGCTACTATTGTCGTGCTGATGCTCTCGGGCGGCACGGCGCTCGAACAATATGCCACCCACCGCGCCTCCTCGGTGCTGGGAGCGCTTGCCAAGCGCATGCCTCAGACCGCGCATCGCAGGCGAGGCTCAACGTTCAGCGATGTTACGCTGAGCGAAATCGCACTCGGTGACCGTCTTATCGTACTTCCGCACGAGATTTGCCCGGTGGATGGAACGGTGCTCGAAGGGCTCGGAACAATGGACGAGTCTTATCTAACGGGCGAGCCGTTTGTCATGTCCAAGACGCCGGGCGCGCAAGTGCTTTCCGGGTCGATCAACGGAGACAACGCGCTCACCATCTCAGTGGTCAGGCTACCGGTGGATTCCCGCTACGCGAAAATCATGCAGGTGATGCAGGCCTCCGAACAGGACCGTCCACGTCTGCGCCGGATCGCCGACCGGTTGGGCGCATGGTACACACCGCTCGCGGTCGCGGTGGCCCTGGCCGGCTGGATTGTGGGCGGCGATCCACATCGATTCCTGGCGGTGATGGTGATCGCCACGCCGTGCCCGTTATTGATCGCCATCCCGATTGCGATTATTGGCGCCATTTCCGTCTCGGCGCGAACCGGCATCATCATCAAGAATCCAGGCGTGCTGGAGCAGATCGACCGCTGCCGCACATTGATCTTCGACAAAACTGGAACGCTGACATACGGGAAACCGGCACTCACCGAGATTGTCGCCTCTCCAGGATTTCAAGCCGATGAAGTGCTGCGGCTCGCCGCCAGCCTGGAGCGCTACTCCAAGCATCCGTTAGCTGGCGCGATCCTGGTTGCCGCGGAGGCAAAGCATCTGGCGCTCGAACCGGTTCGTCTGATCAGCGAGAAACCGGGCGAAGGACTCCAAGGAGTGGCGGGCGCTGAGACGGTGGAAATCACGGGCCGAAACAAGATTCTCGGGTCCGGCGGTGCTTCGATTGAGGAGTTGCCTTCAGCGGGATCCGGGTTGGAATGTTTGGTCTTCATCGGTGGCCGGTTCGCCGCCGCGTTCCGCTTCCGGGATGAGCCGCGCCAGGAGAGTACGGCCTTCGTATCGCACCTCAAACCCAAGCACCGCGCGCACAAAGTGATTCTGCTCTCGGGCGATCGCGAGTCCGAAGTCCGCTACCTGGCGGATGCGGTGGGAATCACTGAAGTGCATGCCGGTAAGACTCCGGAAGAGAAAGTCGCCATCGTGAAGCAAGAGACGCTTCAGCAGAAGACGCTATTCGTCGGCGACGGCATCAACGACGCGCCGGCAATGCTGGCCGCCACAGCCGGAGTGGCCTTCGGACATGAGAACGCAATCACGGCCGAGGCTGCGGATGCAGTGCTGCTGGAGCCATCGCTCACCAAAATTGACGAACTGATGCACATCAGCCGGCACATGCGCAAGATCGCATTGCAAAGCGCCGTCGGCGGCATGGCGCTGAGTATGCTGGGCATGCTGGCCGCCGCCACCGGTCACCTGGCGCCGGTGACAGGAGCGCTAGCGCAGGAAGTAATCGATCTAGCCGCTGTGTTGAATGCGCTGCGCGTCGCGATACCGCCCGCTGAGAAGACGGATTTCTAGTGTTATAACTAACTAGTGGGCTGTCCGCGCACGAACTTTAGCAGCGAAATCCCGTGCGTTCGCATGAGTGCGAACGCGGCGCGTAGCGCACGCACATTGCGTGCCGCGTCGCCACTCCTGGCGATGCACGGCAGTAGTAAAGATTCAGAGCGGACAGCCCAATAGAGAGACTATGAGTTCGTGGCGAGAGCAAGACGCAAAATCCCGCTTCAGCGAGTTCCTCGAAACGAGCCTTAAGGAGGGGCCGCAAATCGTGATGCGTGGCGGCGTGGAGACTGCTGTTCTGGTTCCCATCGAGCAGTGGCGCAGACTCCAGCAAACATCTCGCCCCAGTCTCAAGCAGTTGTTGCTCGCTGCTGAACCGCGTTTTGAGAATCTGCCCTCGCCTCGCCGTCGATTAAAGCGCCGTTCGCCCGCAGTTTTTGATTAGTCCATGTATCTGCTGGACACCAAATATTGCCGATGGATGGCCGAGAGTTTCGCGAATGGGCTCGGCTGATTGGCGCGACTTCAAACTCTTCGACGTTCCGGTGTTCGATCCCTTCCGCGGGAAGTGAGGCACTCCTATGCCACGGCGCGCCGCTCGGATTCGTAGCTGGTGAACAAGGCGTCCTGCATCGGCCGGTCGGAATGAAAGTCCGCCAGTTCATCCGGAAATTGCGCGATCAGATCGGACGGAGCCAGACGACGCTCATCACCCAGCATTTGCTCCAACTGGAGCGCATTCGCAACCGATTTTCCGCCGACATCGTTGTTGGCGAAAACGAAAGTCAGCGCGGAGTGCTGTTGGACATGCTCGATTCGCGGCTTCCACTCGAGCAGCTCCTTCTCGGAGTACAGATAATCGTGCGCGGCGATGGGCCGGCTGCCCCGCCCGAACTCGCGCTGCCAATCCTGCGGATTGCGCCCGTGCAGGCGAACGTATCCAATCGGAGAGGTAACGAATGACGCCGGCGGCATGGCCTTCGTATACGCGGCCTGGTCGATGTTCGCGAAGCCGACATGATAGTCGATCAGCGTGCCCAGCGCCTCTTCGTGCATCCAGCTTTCGTGCCGCATCTCCGCAACCAGCGGAAACTCATGGAAGGTGCGGCGCAGTGCGATCAAGTATTCGCGGTTTTCCACGGTGTAGCGAAAGGTCCAGGGAAACTGCATCAACACGCATCCCAGTTTCCGTGCCCGCAACAGCGGCCATAAGCCGTCTTTGAAAAGCGCGACGTCACCCGCTCCCAGAAGCCGCTCATGCGTGAAGCGCCGTCCGAGTTTCGCCGTAAACAGGAACTTGGGATTGTGAGAAACTTTCCGCAGCCACAAACGGGAGATCTCCGGACGCAGGGGCTGATAGAACGTCGTGTTGATCTCGACCGCATCGAAGTATCGGGATAGATCTTCGAGCGCATGAAAACCGCGGGGTTTCTGCCGTGGATAAACAACACCGTTCCAATGCGGGTACGACCAGCCGGACGGTCCACAAAAGAGAGTTGGGGGGAGGGGCATAGTTTCTCCTTGTATTCGCCTCCAGTATAAGCGAACAAAAGGCGAAAAGCAAGGCCTTTATTCGATAGCGTAAAACTCGCCCGAACCGATGATCTCCGCCGGGCCGGTTAAATACACCGCATCGTCCCATCGGACACGCAACGATTCACCGGCCGGCGTCAACACACGCACTGGGCTGTCAGCAATTTTCCGCAAGATTGCAGCAACCGCCGCGCCCGTGGACCCGGTGCCCGAGCTCAGCGTCACGCCCACGCCGCGCTCATAGAAACGTACTTCGATGGTGTGCTGATCTACGGGCCGCACGAACGACACGTTGGTCCGCTTTGGAAAATGCGCATGCGCCTCGATCTCGGCGGCGATGGTCTCCCAGTTTGGTGGAAACTGATCCACCAACACCGCGCACTGTGGATTTCCGACATCCAGAATCGTAACATCGAGTGGACCTCTCCGAAGCGGCAACAGGAAATGGACCTGATGTTCATGAAACACCGGCCGTCCCATATTCATCTCGAATAGAAAATGACGGCCGGTACGTTCGATCAGGCGCAAGTGCTTTGGTCCGGCGCCAGTCGAGATGGTGACCTCGCTCAAGGCGCGCCCGGAATCCATCAATAGCGCCGCGGCGCAGCGGGTTCCGTTACCCGAAATCTCAGCTTCGCTGCCGTCCGCATTAAACAAGCGAATGGTCGTGTCGCGAATCAGAATCCAGCCATCCGCGCCGATGCCGGTGTGGCGATTACAGATCGCACGTGCCAATGCCGGCAAGTCTCCAGCCGGTACTCGATCGGCCCAGCTCAGCAAAAAGTCGTTTCCCGCGCCGTGCGCTTTGATGAACGGGATGGTCATGCGTCAGTCTCGCTTGTAGATTTCAATCACTGGCTCGCCATGCACCATGATGGTTTGAATCCGATAATAGCGTGGCCCGGTCTTGAAAGTTGACCTTTGGACGGCGGTGGCAACGGGATCGCCGGAAGTCGCAAGCACCCATTCTTCGTGCAGGAACAAATCGGGGCGGGTGGTGGCAACCATCCAGGCAGGTTCGTTCGCATCACGCAACGCTTCCCGCAGCGGAATTCCTGCCTCGCGCAGAACGGCCACCTTGTCATCGCCGAAGCTGGTGTAGATGCCCGTGCCGGGACGGTATTCGACGGCGAGCAATTGCGCAGCTTGGCGCGTCCAGGCACGGCGGCCCTCGGAGTTTACTTGCGATTCCTTCCAGCAGATCCAATCATCCGGCTTTCGATGGATCAGCCACGGCGCCACCGCGACCGCAATTACCGCCGCTGCGAGAATGGGCCGCAGGCGACTCGGCGCCAGCAATACGACACCCGCACCGGCAATGGCCAATAGCGGCAACGCGGACAGGGCATAGCGGGTGTTGTAGTAGCTATTGAACCAAAGCTCAGGTACGTAAATCGGCGACTCGCCCGCGTACATGCGCCAGAGATAAAACGCTGGTGGGACCAGAACCAGCACCAATGGCCAGAATGTACGCTTCCAAATCACTCCGGCCAATCCAACTGTTGCGACGATTACCGCGCCCCATCCGGTGCAGACGGTAGCCGTGGTGCGAAAGAACAGCCACGCCTTTTTCCAATCGTGATCGCCCGGACTCGGCGGCATATGCTGATTGAGCGCGCGCTGATAAATGCCTTTCGCCGAATACGGGCCGTTGTAAAATTCGAGCGGATTCGTGTACAGCCACCAGTTGTGCGCCAACCAGTAAATAGGAGCAAGCGATGCAATCGTTCCAAAAACCAACGCAGCTACCAGTCTATGCCGGCGAGCGGCAAACAGAAAATAGAGAGCGGCGAACGGAATCAGGAACCAACCTTCGTAGCGCGAGAGCGACGCGGCCACGCTCGCTAACCCGGCTCCCGCGACGGCCCACAGGGACTGCGTATCACGAAACAGAATGGTGCAGTACAGCAGAGCCATGAATCCGGCCAGAAAGACCGGTTCTGTCATGGGCGTCGCCTGCAAGTACAGAAGATTCGGATTGAGCACAAATATGCCCAGCGCCGTAAACGCAGCGGCGCTGGATTGCATGGCGCGCCGCACCGCCGCAAACAAAAAAGCGCCGGCCAGCACGAAACACGCCGACGACGGAACGGCTCCAGCCAGGCCATTGCGCCACCAGGGATCGTACCGCACAAAAATCAGCGTCAATGCCGTTGGAAGCGGGAGCCAAGGCGACCCGATTTGGTCATAGCCCGGAGTGCGCGAATCCACGATGCGCCGCGCAATGTTCAGATGCGCCTCCGCGTCCCCGTAGTACAAGGTCCAGCCGGAATGATTTACGAATCGAGTGGCGGCCGCGCTAATCGCCACCAGCGCGATCAACACTAGAGCCAATTCAATATGGGCGCGTTTCAAAATTCGGTGAAGGCTTTGAATTCGTTGAAGCGGGCGTCGATTTCGGCGCGGGTCAGGGTGCGGAAACGATCTACCCCGAATTTCTCGCAGCAAAAACTGCCCATCACCGAGCCATAGATCACGGCGCGGCTGAGTTCTTTTCCGCCGACGTGTCCGTTTTTCAGATCGTAGCCTTGTTCGGCGAGATATCCGATGAAACCGCCGGCAAAACAGTCGCCCGCTCCGGTGGGGTCGAAAACTTCCTCAAGCAAGTAACCGGGAACCATGAAATGAAAGTCGCGGTGGAACAGGATGGCGCCGTATTCGCCACGTTTGATCACCAGCGTGTGCGGGCCCATGTCGTGGATCTTGGCTGCGGCGCGCTTTAAATTGTTTTCGCCCGAAAGCATGCGTGCTTCGGAATCATTGATGAGAAGAAAGTCCCAGGTGCGGATCGCGCCCAACAGCTCGTCGCGGTAATCCTTGATCCAGTAGTTCATGGTATCGCCGCCGGCCAGCCGCAGACCGTTCATCTGCTCGCGCACGCTGCGCTGCAATGCAGGCTGGATGTTTCCCAGAATCAAATACGGCGCGGTGCGGTAGCTGGCGGGCAGTTTGGGATCGAATCCCGCAAACACGTTGAGATCCGTTCGCAGCGTGGTCCGATCGTTCATGTCGGCGGAGTAGACGCCCGACCAAAAGAACGACTTGCCTGGCACGCGCTCCAGTCCTTCCAGATCGATGCCGCGGCTCGACAGAAACTCCTCGTCTTCTTTTGCGAAATCATCGCCGACCACGGCGACAATGTTGGTCTTGGCGAAGTAACTGGAGGCTAGCGAGATGTAAGTACAAGCGCCTCCCAGGGTGCGATCCACGCGCCCATGCGGGGTTTCGATACCGTCGTATGCGACGGACCCAACTACGACAACTGACATGCTCTCATCGTAGCGCACGCTTTCAATTGCACAAAAGAAGAGCCGATCGGAAGACCGGCCCTGACCTCATCGTCGATACTGATGTGGGGCAGGTTGACAACTGTTGACAACCTGCGCGCCGATTGCCAATCGGCGCAAACTTGCGCGGGTTAACAACCCGCGCGCCTCCCATGAACACTTTATGGGAGCGATTATGCTCCGAACCTGACTGCATGTCAAGTCACACGCGAAATCCAAAAACACTGAGCCGCGACCGGGAGGAAGCGCTACCACCAACGCCAGAACTAGCAGCACCCGGTGGTATCGCTCCCTGCCGGTCGCGGCTCGGCTACACTGCCGCAATAGTCATCTGCGCTTACTCATAGCGCAGCGCCACTATTGGATCCACTCTCGCCGCACTGCGCGCCGGAAAGTAGCAGGCCAAAACGGTTGCGCTAAGCAACACGAGGGAAACTGCCAGGAACGTCAGCGGATCTCCCGCCCGCACTCCGTAGAGCAAGTGCGAGAAGCTGGGCAACACTCGGGTGAAGATTAGCGCCACCACGGCGCCGATCGCGACACCGGCCAGAGCCAGTCGAACACCTTGTCCAATCACTATCCGCAAAACGTCCGATCTCTTCGCGCCCAGGGCCATGCGAATCCCGATCTCGCGCACGCGCCGGCTCATGGAATAGGAAATCACGCCGTAGATTCCCACTGAAGCAATAAGCAAGGCCAGCACCGCAAACGCACCCAGCAGAATCATCGGAAAGCGCTGCGGCGACATCGATTCCGAGACAAGCTGTTGCATGCTCCGGATTGCGTAGACTGGCTGCCCGCTCCCGGCTCCATAGACCGCCGCTTTGATGGCCGGCACTATTGCTGGGATGTCGAGCGGCGTTCGAACAGCCACCGTCAGGTCGCCAAGGAACACCGGCACAAACTCATCTTTTAGTTGGTAAAACGAAGCGTAGATCTGATTTTGCGTGTACAGGTTGTTGTCGTCCATCCCCCAGTGCCGGACGTGCTGAGCCACACCAACAATCTGTGCAACACCCCAATGAGGGATGGTGATGGTCTGACCCACTGGGTCGCGATCCGGATAATAAGCGCGCGCCAGCACGCTGTCGATCACTACCACCGGCTGGGACTTGATGGTGTCTTCTGGCGTGAGAAAGCGGCCGCGAAGAATCGGTATTTCCATCGTCCGCGCGTAGTCGGGACCGGTCCAGAAATACTCCGCCCGCGGCGCCTCCGACAGAGATTTCGGCATCTCGGAGCCCGCCAGGAAGGGGCCAGCATTGCCGTGCTTGCTCAGTGGGACTAGGGCAGTGAAGTCCGCATCCTGCACACCAGAAACGTGGCGGATACGCTCTATCAACTGCTGATAAGCGATTCGCGTAGAGGAAGGCGTCCTGGTCACCGAAGGCGCAAGCCCGACTTTGAACGTGACGATCTGCTGCGTATTGAACCCGGGATTCACTTTCCACAAATTTTGAATGGTGCGCAGCAGCAGGCTCGCTCCGGTGAGCAACACCAACGTCAGCGCCATTTGGACGACGACGAGAACATTCTGGGCGCGATACTGGCCGCCCGCCGAGCCGCGCCCTCCTTCTTTCAGCGACAACTGCAGGTCCGTATTGCCGCTCTTCAATGCCGGCGCGAGAGCAAACACAATTCCAACCGCAATGGAAAGGCCAAATGCAAACGCGAGGACCGGCAGGTTCACACCGATGTCCTCGCTACGCGGCAGGCTGCCCGCCATCGCGGCTAGCGCGGGACTCAGTCCCCATTTTGCAATCACTAATCCGACCGCTCCGCCAGACAGCGAAAGGAGCACGCTTTCCAACACCAACTGCCCGGCGATACGTGCACGGCCGGCGCCCAGAGCCGACCGAATTGCGAACTCCCGCGTGCGTGCCACCGAGCGTGCCAGTACAAGATTGGCTACGTTCGCGCAGGCGATCAACAAAACCAGTCCCACCGCCCCCAACAGTACGAGCAGCATTCGAGGTACGTCCCCGAGGATTTCCTGCTTGAACGGCACGACTTCAGCTCCCAAACCTCGATCCGCGACAGGATAGCTCTGATTCAGACGATCTTGAACCCCGCGCATTTCCGCACTCGCCTGCCCAATCTTCACGCCTGGCTTCAGGCGAGCGATACAGCCGATCCCAGCGTGGATTGTGCGATCGTTAATGATCAATGGGTCGCCCTGTCCGAGCGGCGTATAGACATCCGCGTCGGAATCCATCCCTAAACGGAACTCGGGCGGGAGAATTCCAACGATCGCGTAGTCAACTCCATTCAAGGTGATCGATTGACCGAGCGCCTTTGAGTTGCCGCCGAATCGATTCCTCCACAAGCGATTGCTGATGATTGCCGCCGGTGCGCCCCTTGGCCGGTCTTCCTCCGGCGAGAACTCGCGGCCAAGAGCTAGCTTGACATCCAAAATGTTGAAGAAGCCCGCGGATATTCCTTCACCATCCACGTGCTCAGGCGTCCCGTGATTGGTCAGGTTAAAACCACCCTGGAACCGGATCCCCACCATCCTCTGGAATGAGCGCGCACTGCGCCGCCAATCGAGAAAGTCGGGATAGGAGACCGACATCTCCCGATTCAACTTCAGGTTGTTTTCGCGCACCCACACCAACCGATCCGGCTGATGGAACGGCAGCGGCGCCAGCACCACGGCTTCGACCACGCTGAAGATGGCAGTGTTAGCGCCGATTCCGAGGGCCAACGTCAGGATCACGACGAACGCAAAGCCGGGTGCCCGAGCCAGCGTCCGGATGGCAAGACCGACCTTCATAGGTGAATTGTCGCACCCGCGAGCAGCGATAATAATCACATGAGGAAATTTTCTGGTTCCGAACTCAAGGATGCGCTCGCCAGCTTGCCTGGCTGGAGCGTCGTCGATGGAAAGCTGCACAAAGAATACAAGTTCGCCGATTTCATTCACGCCTTTGGCTTCATGGCCACTTCCGCGCTCGGAATCGAGAAGATGAATCATCATCCGGAGTGGTTCAACGTCTACAATCGCGTGACTGTCGATCTGACCACGCACGACGCTGGCGGCATTACCTCAAAGGACGCGGAACTCGCGAAGGTTCTCGACGAAGTTGCCAAAAAGCTGCAATGAAGATTCTGCTCGTGCTGTTATCCGCCGCCGGTTTATACGCACAGGAACCCTTCCCGGGTGCAGCCGCGGTGGATCAACAGATGGAGCATGCCGTCCAGGACGGCCTGATCCCGGGCGGGGTAGTGTTAATCGGTCACGACGGGCGTGTGGTCTATCAGAAAGCCTACGGCAGCCGAGCGCTGATTCCGCATCGCGAGCCGATGACGCTGGATACTATTTTCGACGCTGCATCGCTCACGAAAGTAATCGCCACCACGCCCGCCATCATGCGGATCTTCGAGCAAGGCCAGATCCGGTTGAATGATCCTGTAACGAAATACTTGCCGGAATTTCAGGGCGGCCACAGCGACATCACGATCCGCAATCTCATGACGCATTTCTCGGGACTTCGGCCGGACCTGGATCTGAAGCCGGCCTGGAGCGGTTACGACACCGGCGTCCAACGCGCCCTGATCGACAAGCCCGCCGGCCCTCCCGGCGTCCGCTTCGTTTACAGCGACATCAATTTCATCCTGCTGGCCGAA
>PMUN01000319.1 GCA_003166875.1 Bryobacterales bacterium
AAAGTGCGTGCGCTACGGGCGTGTCCCGTAGCATCAATAAACTTGGACCGGCGTCTTCAACGGATTCCGTGCTCCTACGCGAAATCGCGCGTGCGCTTCTGTCCGTAGAGGAAGTAGATAAACAGCCCGATCACCAGCCACACGAAAAAGCGGATCCATGTTTCGAGCGGCAGGCTCAGCATCAGGACCAGGCAGCAAAAGATGGAGATCCCGGGAAGCAGCGGAACCCACGGCACCCGAAAGCCGCGTTTGCGCTCGGGCTGCTTTTTCCGCAACACGATGACGCCGGCCGACACCAGAATAAAGGCGAACAGCGTCCCGATATTCGATAGATCGGCGAACCAGCTGATGTCGAACACGCCAGCCGGGATCCCCACTACGAAGCCGGCCACCCAGGTGCTGACGTAGGGAGTCTTGTACTTTGGGTGAACGCGCGAAAACACGTCCGGCAGCAGCCGGTCGCGCGACATGGCGAACCAGACGCGCGCCTGGCCATACTGGAAGACCAGCAACGAGGACACCATGCCCACCAGCGCGCCGGCGGTGACTATAAGGCGGAGCCGATTCATGCCGATGGCCTTGAGCGCGTTGGCCACCGGTGCGTCGTTGTTCAGCGTATCCCAATGCGCGATTCCTGTCAGAACCAGAGCGACTGATCCGTACAGCACCGCGCAGATCGCTAGTGTCGCAAAGATTCCAATGGGCATGTCGCGCTGCGGCTGCCGGCATTCTTCCGCAGCGGTTGAGACCGAATCGAATCCGATATAGGTGAAGAACACGATGGCCCCGCCGGTCAGCACGCCGGAGAAGCCGTTGGGGAGGAAGGGGTGCCAGTTTCCGGTGTTCACGGCTTTGGCGGCTCCGAATACGAAAAATAGGATGGCCACCACTTTGATCACTACCATAGTGTTGTTGGTCTTGGCGCTTTCGCGGACACCTCGCACCAGGATGGCGCTGAGCAGCAGCAGAACGATAAACGCCGGAAGATTAAACCACGCGCCGGTGCGCTGGCCCTCCTCGAAAATCGGCTGCGACAATTCCTTCGGCAAATGAAATCCGAACAGGTTGTCGAGAATATCGTTGAAGTATGCCGAGAACCCCACCGCGACGCTCATGTTCGAGAACGCGTATTCGAGAATAAGATCCCAGCCGATGATCCACGCAAAAATCTCGCCCAGCGTGGCGTAGGAATAAGTGTAGGCGCTGCCGGCGATGGGGATCATAGACGCCAGCTCTGCGTAACAGATGGCCGCGAATCCACATGCGATGGCCACCAGCACGAAGGAAATAGAAATGGCCGGCCCAGCGCCCGCGCGGCCGCTCAACGTGGCCGCGTTGCCGCCGTTCAACAGCAGATCCAGCACCGGCGCTTTTAATATGGACTTGCCGAGAAAGTGCTCACCCGCGGCGGCGGTTCCGGTGACGGTGAAGATCCCGGAGCCGATCACCGCGCCAATTCCGAACGCGACAATGCTCCACACGCCGAGCGTCTTCTTGAGAGCCCTTCCCGGCTCCTCGGACGCCGCGATCAGCGCATCAATGCTCTTGGTGCGAAAGAGTTGGCTCATCTTTCCGTTTCTCGTTTCTCGTTTCTCGTTTCTCGTTCTCTAACCCTGAATAAAAACGATGAACGAGAAACGATGAACGAGAAACGGTCTACCGCTTACGCTGACCCTTAGTCAATTTCTTCACCCGTTTCTTCAGGGAGCCGCGCGCGACGCCCGCTGCCCGTTTGGGTTTCGGCGCCGCTTTCTTGCGGGATGCGCGCTTCAGCTTCTTGCGCTCTGTTTTGTCGGTAATTTTCTTAGTATTCATTCCTCTTGGATTCCTGCGTATTTTTCGACCAGCTTCTTCAATCCATAACCCTGGAAGCTTACAGTGAGCTTAGCATCGTCGCCATCCCCTTCGCGGCGCAGCACCGTCCCCAGGCCATATTTGGGATGCCGGACGGTTGCTCCTGTGCGGAGCCCCTTCTTGCGGATTGGAGTCACAGGGGCGCGGGCAGGGGTGACGGCTTTCGTCACTGGCTCGGCCCTTTGCGGAGCCTGCGACGATCCTTTAGCGCGATCGGCGAAGAACTGCTGGATGTTTTCCACCGAGTTGTACGTCTTACCCGTGTAGACGTTGCGCTTGGCCGTTTCTCGGACCTCGCGGCCCTCAGCGAAAAGGTCCACATCCTGCGTGCGTTTTCGCGGGTTCAGATCTTCGACCAGCGATTGCGGCACTTCGTTCAGGAACCGGGACGGGATGGATGCTTCCGGTTGACCGCCTCCATAGCGCCGACGGTAGCGCGCATACGTCAGGAACAGGCGCTGCTCCGCGCGTGTCATGCCGACATAACAGAGCCGGCGCTCCTCTTCCATGGCGGCTTTTGAATCGAGCGAGCGCATGTGCGGGAACAAGCCCTCTTCCAGACCCGCCAGGAATACGATTGGAAACTCCAGGCCCTTGGCGTTGTGCAGCGTAAGCAATGAGACTTGGGCGCGCGAATCCAGGGAGTCGCTGTCGGCCACCAGCGCCGCGTGATCCAGAAATTCGGAGATGCCTTCGCCGCGCTCAGCTGCTTCCACCGCAGCGTTCACCAGTTCGGCCAGGTTGCCCAGCCGCGATTCCGATTCCCGATCGTTATCCGTTTCCAGCATTCTTTTGTACCCGGTGCGCTCCAAAATCTCCTTCAAAGTTTCGTGCACCGGCTGAGACTCAGCTACCGACGAAAGCTCCTGAATAATTTTGCGGAACGCCTGCAGCGCCGCATCCGCACGCGGAGGAAGAATCTTCTCGTCCAGCATCCGGCCAATGGCTGACCACACGGTGAGCTGG
This sequence comes from Bryobacterales bacterium, assembly GCA_003166875.1. Lineage (GTDB taxonomy): Bacteria > Acidobacteriota > Terriglobia > Bryobacterales > Bryobacteraceae > Palsa-89. Next base: position 2,821 of record PMUN01000319.1, read on the forward strand.
TGCTCCAGCGCGTAATGTTCAATCTGCTCGATGGTGGTCTTGCCAATGCCTCGCGCGGGAGTATTGATGATACGCAGCAAGCTCACGGAATCCTGCGGGCTCGAAATGGCCTTGAGGTATGCCAGAGCGTCCTTCACCTCGGCGCGCTGATAAAAGCTCAAGCCGCCCACTACGATGTATTCGCGGCGATAGCGCCGCAGCGCTTCTTCAATCTGGCGGGATTGGAAGTTAGTGCGATATAGCACCGCCACGCGATGGCGTGGATTCACGGAAAGCAACCGCTCGATGGTATCGGCGATGAATAATGCCTCCTGCTCGCCATCGAAAGCCTCGTAGCGGCCAATGCGATCGCCGGTGCCAGCTTCGGTCCACAGCCACTTGCCTTTACGCTCTTCGTTGTTGGCCACCACGGCGCTGGCGGCTTCCAGAATATTCTTGGTAGACCGGTAGTTCTGCTCCAGCCGGATCACCGTCGCATTCGGATAGTCGCGCTCAAAATCCAGGATGTTGCGGATGTCGGCGCCGCGCCAGCCGTAAATCGACTGNNACGGATTCCAGCAGCAGATCGTCGAAATCCAGCGCATTGGCCTGGCGCAGGCGCTCTTCGTATTGCCGGTACACGGAAGACATGCGCTCGGTGCGGTCGTCAGTTGAGCCTCCGTACGCGTCTTCCGGCGAGTGTTTGTGGCTCTTCTGATGGCTGATCCAGGAGCACATGGCGCGATACTGGATAAACTTTTCATCCAGGCCAGTCGCTTTGAAAATCGATTTGACCAACGCCAGTTGATCGTCTTCGTCGTAGATGGTGAACTTCGGCGTAAAGCCAGAACGTATATCCGCCAGCCGCGCGCCATCGCGCCGCAGCGAGCGCACGCAAAACGAATGGAAGGTGGAGACCAGTGGGGCCTCGCGTGAGCTCACGCCGCCCAGCAGATTGTTCACGCGCTGGCGCATTTCGTCTGCAGCCTTATTGGTGAATGTTACTGCTACGATAGCGGGTCCGGGGACGCGATGAGCCTGAATCAGGTGCGCCATGCGGTGCGTGATGACCCGCGTTTTTCCGCTGCCGGCTCCGGCCAGCAGCAGAAGCGGGCCTTCCACGTGCTGGACAGCCTCTTGTTGTTGCGGATTTAGACCCTGGAGAAAGTCCATGTAAAAAAAGGTGGGTGCAAACCGATTTTAGCATGTTGACGCCAAAGGGCTTGCTCCTCGTAGCGTAAGCCTCTGGCTTGCGCCTGGACAAGCCGGAGGCTTGTCCTACTGGCACAACCCCTTGTAACCTAACAGTTTGCCGGTACGCCTGTATAGATGTGAGAAAAGGCGGCTGGCTTTAAGGCCGCATGCTGGTTGAATTCGAACAGATCGAGAAGGCGCAGCATGGCGATGACGCCGCTTTCAACCAGGTTGTGGTTGCTTATCGGAAAAGGATTTTGGGGACCATCGCCCGGCTGATCGGGCGGCCTGAGGACGTAGAAGATGTGGCGCAGGAGGTGTTCCTGCGGCTGTATTATTCGCTGGATCAACTGCGGACTCCGGAGGTTTTCGAGCCCTGGTTGTATCGGCTGACGGTAAACGCGTCGTATGATTATCTGCGAAAGCAGCGGCGGCGCAGCGAATCGCGAATGTCGGACCTGAGTGAACAACAGGTCATGATGGCGGACGCCGCGGCCGGTGGTAAGGTATCGAATGAGGAGCAACGGCAGAAGCAGGTCAAGGAACTGGTGGATTCTTTGCTAGCGGCAGTCTCCGAACAGGACCGCATTTTGCTGACGCTCAAAGAAGTGGAAGGGCTCTCTCTGAAGGAGCTTGAAAAAATATATTCCGTAAACGAAAATGCTTTGAAGGTGAGATTGTTTCGTGCCCGGCAACGGGTTCTCAACGCCTTTGAAGCTACGCGTCGAGGCCGGAAGGATTAGTGAAAAATGCACCAAATCGATGATGAACTGAATGCGCTGTTCGTGAAATATAAGGCGGCCGTGCCGGATCCGGATGCGAGCGCGAATTTCATGCCGCAATTGTGGCGGAAGATTGAGGCCCGTCAGACCCTGATGCTGCGCGTCAGGAAGCTTACTCAGGTGTTCATGGGAGCCGCAGCGGCGGTCTGTCTGCTCTTCGCCATGGTCCAGGTGGCGCCGAGCGGATCTCGTCCCGAGGTGCACGCCAGCTATGTGGACGCGCTGGCGGCAGCCCACCCCGCCGACAATCTGGCGGCCTTGGGCATCGTCCCACGCGATACTGACCCGAGAACAAAATGAGGCCCTGGAATTTTCCGATTGCCGTCTACCTGTTTCTGGTGTTCGTGAGCGGAGGCGTGGTAGGCGCGCTCGGATATCGAATGTACTCTCCGCCCTCAGCGCGTAGCGAACAACGCGTGAACCCGGAAGCGTGGCGGCGGCAGTACCTGGACGAATTGCGGACCCGCGTGAACCTGACGCCCGATCAAGTTCAGAAAATGAACGTGATCCTGGATGAAACCGACGCCAGCTTCAACCAGGCTCGCGACAAGCACCACCAGGAGATCGAGCAGATCAAGGAAGATCACCGGGCGAAACTGCGCGCCATTCTGACGGCAGATCAGCTTCCCAAATATGAGCAGTTCCGGACCGAACGCGACGCGCGAATGAAATCGTCCAAGAAGTAGAACTACTTCGCCACTAACTGCTTCTTGGTTCTGTCCGCCTTCTCCTGCTTCATGTCCTTCGACTTCTGAATCTTCTTCTGGAACCGGTCTACGCGACCCTCGGTATCCACCAGCTTCTGACGGCCAGTGAAGAACGGATGGCAGCTGGAGCAGATTTCCACACGGATATCGCCTTTGTGAGTGGAGCGTGTACGGAACGTGTTTCCGCAGGCGCAGGTGACATTTAATTCTTCGTAGGCGGGGTGAATCGCGGCTTTCATTGGAGAACTGAGATCCTTTCGGTGATTTGTACCCAGATGTTTGTACCCAGTATAGCGCGAGGGTCAAGCAGGGGCGCAAATACAAACCCCCGCATCACCGGAAGGGCAATGCGGGGGTAAGCTTATTTCGCGCAATGAAGCGGCCGGTCCACAGGAGCAGCGGCTTCGTCACTGAACGAAACCTGAACGTTCAAAACGACGGGCGACTTTAACAGTCGGCCACCTCGCGCGGGGTATTAAATCTACAGTCACTACTATTACTCATGTTAGACTGGACCACCTCCTTTCTCAGTGATGTAATCATCATAAATCCCAAAAGTTGGCGCTGTCAAACAGTTTCTAGCGGAATACCCTATGTGGTGGTTGTTGTAATTTAAACTACTAGCCGTTGAGGTGCGGACAAGGAAAAGCCCCGCAGTTTAGTGCGGGGCCCTGACGAAAACCAACCCGAATCGAGGCAACTCCCCAGATACCCTGATCAACCCTTGATCTTCGCTTCTCTTCCAAGCAATCTCGACGCCAAGGTGTAAGTCGCTGAAAAATCAGGAGTACGTCCACTATGAATCCGGATTCTGGAAGATAATGCCTGCGGTAAGCTTCCAGATTCGGGAGTAAAAACTGAGCCGCGACCGGAAGGGAGCGTTGCGAGATAGCTGAGGCAACCGACCATACCGGTTGCGCTTCCTACCGGTCGCGGCTCGGAATGGGTACTCAAAGGGGTACAATAGCGTCTGATGTCGAGTCCTGCTCCCTGGCAGCTCCGAGAGCCTGTGGAGACCCAGGTCTTGGATGCCTCCGAAGGCCGCCGGTCGCTCTCCTCGTTTCTGATCTCGGGAATGCTGATGTCGTTCCTCGGCGCCATCCTACCGGCCTGGCGCTATCACCTGAGTGCGGATTTCAAAGAGGTCGGTTATTACTTCCTCAGCTTGAATCTTGGATTTCTGTTGTCGGTGGCCACCGCGCATGTGCTGTTGCCCCGCCGAGGCGTGAAGTTCGTCCTGATCGCGGCGAATGCCATGGCATGCGCCGGCTTCCTTTACCTGGCCCTCACCTCTCCACCCGTTCCGGCCATATGGCGATTGTTCGGACTGTGTTGGATTGGCGTCAGCGCCGGGTTACTGAATGCCGGTGTGTTTCAAGCCATCTCGCCACAGTACCGGCACGATCGCGCCGCCACCATGAACCTGGCCGGCGTGATGTTCGGGCTGGGTTGCCTCGTGACCGCTCTGTTAGTGGCTGGCACCTACTACGTCTACACCGTGCCGAGCATCCTGATTCTGTTCGCCATTCTTCCGGGCTTCTTCGCCGCCAACTATGCCAAGGCCAAAATCACGCCACAGCCGTTCCTCCAACAGGTTCCACTAGCGCAACTCTTGCGGGACTTCCGGAATCCCGGCGCGATCCTGTTCAGCCTGCTGCTGTTCTTCCAGTTCGGGAACGAATGGTCGATTGCGGGCTGGTTGCCGTTGTTTCTGATCCGGCGTCTCGGAATCAGTCCGGCGGATTCGTTGCTGTTGCTGGCGCTTTATTGGGCGGCGCTGCTGGTGGGCCGCATTGTCTCGCAATTGTTGCTGAAGCGCATGAGCCATGGCTTGCTATTGATCGGCTCCATCGTCTCGGCGCTGCTGGGAACGATAGTTCTGGCATCCACCAATAATCGATTCGGAGCCGTGATGGGCATTCTGTTTGTAGGCGGCGGCTTCGCTTCCGTGTATCCGCTGGTGACGGAGAAAATCGCGCACCGCTTTCCCTACTATCATCCCGGCTTCTACAACGGCATCTTCTCGTTTGCGATCACGGGAGGCTTCATCGCACCCTGGTGCCTCGGCTATTTCGCGCAGAACTGGGGCATTCGTGCGGTGATGGTTCTTCCACTGCTCGGCACCTGTATGGTGTTCGCGCTGGTGTTGCTGATCATGCTGGAAGCGAAGTTAAGCGGCTTGGCGGCTACTAAGTAAAATTCCTGAGCATTGCGGCAGCCTCCGGATGGCCGCCATGTTCGGCCCAACCAGCGGGCGTGCCACCCCAACGCGGCTCGATGATGTTGGCGTCGGCGCCGTTCGCGAGCAACGTCTTGACGATGCCGAGGTGTCCCCTGTTGGCGGCTTCGTGGAGTGCGGTGCGAGGCGTTTGCCCGCCGGGAGTGACCAGAACATCGCCTTTCGCTCCGTGATGCAAAAGCAGAGCGGCAGCTTCTGTCTGGCCGCGAATACAAGCAAAGGCGAGAGCTTCTTCCAGCAGCGCGGGCTCGATTCTCTCCGCGAGCATACTCTTCAAAACTTCAATGTTGCCGAGCCCGGCCGCGTGCCGGATGTCCATCTTTGCTCCACGTTGGACCAGTGCCTCAGCAGTCGCCGGCGCCACATTCAACAGGGGCATGGCGAGGACATCCGGTGAATCCAAATCAAACTTCGCTCCGGCCTTCACCAGCAGATCCACCAGTGGCAACGCGACGCCTGCCTCCGACGCCCGTTTGCTCGTGAGCAGCAGACCGATGGTGTATTCGGCAGCATTGCGATCGAAATCACGGCTGACCAGAAGACGGGCGATATCCAGAATATTCCGGGGAAGCGGGCCTCGGTCCGGATTGCCGGCGACATGATAGAGCAGCGTCGCGCCGGCAAAATAGCCCTGCTCGTACCGTGCGCCGATGCGGCACCGATACCGGATCAGCGATGGATGGTCTTTGACCAGCGCCTCCAATCGCGGCAGATCGCCAGAGTCCAGCGCCTGAACGGCATTGCGGAACAGAATAAATTCCTTGAACTTGGTCCAGCTCGTGAATCCGTTTTCCCTCGCGATGACGAACTGGGCGTCGGCAAGCTTGATCTGGTCCGATCGGCGATATTCCCGCAAGCGCGCAAGCGCTTCTGGCCTCGCCGCGCGCGCTTCTTTGAGCAACTCTTTCGCTTGAGTCT
>PMUN01000190.1 GCA_003166875.1 Bryobacterales bacterium
GCTTTTCCGATCGCGCCGCCATATGATGCAGCGTGAAGTTGTACACAATCGCGACAGCAAGGCACGTTATCTTAATGCGGAATGAGGGATTGACGTAATAGCGCGTGGCGTCGGCTGAAAACATCAGCGGGCCGGTGATCAGCATCATCGCCAATCCCGTCCAGGTCCACGGGCGAAGATCCGCCTCGAGCTGGGCGGTCGGTTGGCGCCGCATGCCGAGGCCGAGCAGGCGCAAGTCCACGATGGCGATGGTCCCGATCAAAAACGCGAATCCGACGAAGTGCAGGGACTCGACTACCGGAAACGCCCACTCGGGGCCGTTCATCGCACTCGCCGCCGGGCTCGCCTCGAGCCACTGCATGATTCCCAGAATGGTCATTTGATCTGCGAAAAATCGGTGGCGTCCATATAGGTCGAATCGATCTTTTCGACAATTTTGCCGTCGGCCTCGGATGCTTTGGAGACCTGTTGCCACTCCGGATCGGCGACAAATTCCGCCCAGTTCTTTTTCGCTGCGTCGCGGCTGGGGTGGGAGATGATGTAGATCAGCGTGCTCTCCTTTTGCGGGGAGTCCTGTGGAACCCAGTATCCGATGCTGGTGATGTGATGCTTGTTGAAGATGGTGATGGTGTGATCGCGGAAGCGCGCTTGGAGCGCCGGGAGACGGCCCGGGTACGTGTGGTACACGCGCAGTTCGAAGACTCGCGAGTCTTGCGCGTGTACGGTGAATTGTCTGGTGAGGAGCGATCCGGCGACGAAGGAAAGCGCGGCGAATGCACAGGTGCGAAATAGGCTGAGTGTCATAGGTCTCCGGAAATCATACCACTGATACGTAGGACAAGCCTCCGGCTTGTCAATTGGACAAGTCGGAGGCTTGTCCTACGCGGTAGACTAGTCCCTATGCTTCGTACAAAATTGTTTGCTGGCCTGCTGGTTTGTGTTGCAGCGTTCGCTCAGCCCCTTCCGATGGCCAATCGCCCGGAGGATGCCGGGTTCTCCTCCAAACGCCTGGAAAAGACCAGGCAGGCGATCAAGGCCAATGTCGAAAACAATCAGGTACCCGGGGCCGTGCTGCTGCTGGTTCGCAATGGCAAGGTGGTAACATACGACGCCATCGGGTATCAGGATCGCGCCGAGAAGACGGCCATGAAGAAGGACTCGATCTTTCGTGTCGCGTCCATGTCGAAGCCCATCACGACGGTTGCTGCGATGATCCTGGCCGAAGAGAACAAGATCGACGTCGGCGCGGCCGTGGCGCAGTATCTTCCCGAGTTCAAGGACGTCAAAGTTGGCCTGGAGGGACTCGCGGTGAAACGTGCCATGACGGTGCAGGATCTCATGCGGCACACTTCGGGTCTGACCTACGGTTTGTTCGGTAACTCGGACGTGGATCAGCTATACCGGAAGGCAAACATCTTCGGCGCCAAATCTCTTGCCGACATGGTGAAGACCATCGCCAGCCTGCCGCTGCTGCACCAGCCGGGCGAAGTTTGGGAATATAGCGTCTCGACCGATGTCCTCGGCCGGGTGGTAGAGGTGGCGAGCGGGGTGGACCTCGCTAGTTTTATTGAAGAGCGCATCACCGGCCCGCTGAAGATGAACGACACGGGGTTCTGGGTGAAACCGTCCGCCATTTCGCGTCTTGCCAAACCCGATGCCAAGTCCAACCTGCCCTTCTCCGACGCGACACAAAAACCCGGCTTATTATCGGGCGGTGGTGGCATGTTCTCTAGCGCGGGGGACTACGCGCGCTTCGCACAGATGCTGCTCAATGGCGGGGAATTGGAAGGCGTGCGCATTCTTGCGCCGAAGACGATCGCGCTGATGACGTCGGATCAACTCCCGCCCACAACTGAGCGGCACACTCCGGTGGCCGTGCTCCTGGGACCATTTGGTCCGGTCCCGGAAATGGGCACCAGCTTTGGCCTGGGCTTCGCCGTTCGCGTGGATGCCGGACGCAATCCGCTGCCTGGATCCGTGGGTGACTTCTCGTGGGGCGGAATTACCGGCACCCTTTTCTGGGTTGATCCGAAGGAGAAGCTGGCGGCGGTGCAGATGGTACAGGCTTCCCAAGCCGTGCTCGGGGCGATCTGGCGTCAGACGCGGACTATGGTTTATCAGGCGATGACCAACTAGGGGTCATCGCCCGAAAGCTGGCGGGTTGGCAACCCGCCGCAGGTTGGCAACCTGCCCTACTTAGAAGCTAATGCGGGCTCCTAGCTGGACCGCGCGCGCTCCGCCTTGGCCTAAGCTCTGACCTACCCTTGCGACCGGCTGGCCGAAAGCTTGGGAAGCGGAATACGCGCTGTCGATGGTATAGGAGCCAAAGATGAGATTGGAGATGTTGAACGCGTTGAACATGTCAGCCGTGATCGATAATTGGTATCGCTCGCGGAACGTGAACTTCTTGGTGAGCCGGAAGTCCTGCGAGAAAATGGGCGACCCGAGTGAGTAGTTCGACGGCAGCGCCAATTTCGCGGCCGCCGGTGCCGAAGAGTTGTAGGCAGCCACCGCGGCGGCGAGCTGGGCTTTGCTGGTTCCCGCTTCCAGGCTGTCCCAGGGAATGCCTGGCAGCGGCTCGGTGGTGGTGGAAGCAACGGTGCCTGGAAGCACCAGGCCGCTCACCTGCGCGCCCACTGGTGTGCTGCTGATAAAGGAGGAGTTGACGCTCAACTGAAAGCCCCAGTGTAGATCCATGGTTCCAGCGAAGTTGAAGTTGTGGTGCGCCAGATCCTGGCCGTAGGAAGATTGCCAGTTGGCTAGATCCCAAACCTGGGTGGTGCCGCCGGGGACGGGATAATTGTCGCTCCAGTCCCTTTGCAGAGCATAGGAGGCTTGGAAGCCGAACCGGTTGGCAAATCGCTTCTGCACCTTCACTAACATGCCCTGGTACACCTGGTGGCCTTGATCCTCCCAGAAGGTAATGGCGCCGGTGGAGCATTCCGCCGAGGCAACAAAGTTCTGTTTGGGCGTGCAAAGGGGAATGATCGGATTCGGCGCGCCCGCGGCAGTGGTGCGGGTGAATTGGTTTAGATCGATCTCGCCCAAGCTCACGTTTACGCCTATCCGCCGCACGTAATCGACCTGGGCCACCATGCCCCAAGGAAGTTCGTGCTGCACACCGATGCTGGTCTGGTAGCTCCGTGGCAGGGGGAAATCATGAGGGTACAACTCCACGCCCTGCTTCACCAGTTGGATGCCTGTCACCGCAATGGGACCGCTCCGCTGCGCCGGCACTGGGGAGATTATGGCTTCAATCGCGGGTAATTCCTGATTAACCAGGTTCACGAACTCCCCGACGGTCATGTTGGTCAAGGCGCCAACCGGGAGATTGGCTCCCACGGGAATCGGCACGCCTCCCAGGCTGAAATTCAGAATCCCGGGATAGATGTTCGTAAAGGAGCCCGCGCTTAGCGTGTTGGCCGCGGTTCCGGGAGGTCCAAGGGATGCGGCTTCACGTAATTTGTAGTAACCCGGCGTGCCATCCCAATAGATTCCGGCGCCACCCCGGATGACCCATTTCTGGTTCTTTCCCGGGCTCCAAGCGAATCCGAGGGCCGGCTGGAATTCATGCAGGTTGTTATTGGTCGGGTTTAGATTGCTGCCGCCGCCAAGAAGCGGCTCCAGATATTGGGGCTTGGCGAGGAAGGCATTGTAGAATCCGACTTGCGCATTCCAAGCCACGCCGTAGTTNNTAGGTGGCCGGCAAGGGAACCGCGCCGACGTGGACGCCGCTAAAAATGCTGCTCGCGAGTGGGAGAACGGGCAGGTTCAGAACCGACGCATCGCTGGTGAGCGTGGTGGGAAGGGTGGGGAATAAGAAATTGAAGGCCGGTCCAAGGGCAGCGCCCAGCGCCGCTCTTGTGGCTTCCGGCGTGAAGGCGCCGACGCACATCGGCGTGCAGAATCCCCACAGACCGTTGGAGTAGGTTGGGTTCAAATCGCCACCGAATTTGAGACGGTGGGAACCCTTCTGCCAGCTCAGCGTCTCCACCAGTTCATAGCGCCGCGTATTGCGGGCTTGCGGTGCGTTAAAGTTCGGGCCAATGGCTGGAAAGTTTGAGCCGTAGAAATAGAAAACGTTTGGCAGGCTGCCGGCCACGCAGGGAAGCGAACAATCCGAAGGCACAGCTTGCAGGTTGTGATTGTCCCAGTAGTTGTATTGCAGGCGCAAATCATTGACAAGCGCCGGCGTGAAGACCGTGGTTATGCCGATGATGCTTTGGTCCGCCCAATTTGTGTTGTGAGGCCAGTTGGAAGGATCGCCAAATTCCAGAGACTGCGAAAAGCCGTTGTTCCCGTCGTGAGAGTAGCGGACAAACATCGTGTTCTTGGAATCGATGTGGTAGTCCACCTTGCCGCTGAGTGTCTTAGACTGATACGGGCTGGGATACTCGTGGTTGAGGGGTGCAAAGGATGGCGTGGTGCTGTAAATCTGGGTCGCCTGTACCTGGTTAGTGAACTCGTAGTTGAAGAAGAAGAACAGTTTATCCTTTTTGATGGGCCCGCCCAGCCAAACACCGGGGTTCCGGCGGACAAAAAACGGACTCGGATCGGTGGGGTCGCGGACCAGATTTGGATAGGCAGCCATGTTGTGGTCGCGGTAAAAGAAGTAGGCGCTGCCATGCAAAGCGTTGGTGCCGGAACGCGTGATGATGTTGATGGCTCCGCCGGCCGCTATGGGCGTCGAGATATCGAAATTGGCCGATGACAACTGGAACTCCTGCACAGTCTCCTGCGAGAAGTTCATGGAGGAAATGCCTCCGCTGGTGTCGATGTTGTCTGAGATGTTCCCTCCGTCCACAGTAAACACGGTGTGGTTGCCCGCACCCAGAATACTCACCGTAAACAGCGTGTTGAACTGAGCCGTGCTTCCGGCAGAGATGGTCACACCAGGTTCGAGAGAAGCCAATTGCATGAAGCTTCTTCCGTTCAGCGGCAGCTCTTCAATGGTGCTGCGCTCGATGACACCTTCGATGGCGTGGTTTTCATAGTTGACCTGCGCGGTGGCGCCTTCGACGATGACCAGGTCCTTGGTGCCACCCAACTGCATTTGCAGGTTGACGGTGGTGGTGCTTCCGACCACGACGGTGGCTTCGCGCTGTAGAGCCTTGAAGCCGGGAAGCTCGACGCGCACTTCGTAGACTCCGGCCGGCAATGCCGGAGCGCTGAAGAGTCCCTCTGCGTTCGACGTAGCCGTTCGGGCAGAACCTGTGTCTTTGCTAGTGATGACGATGGTTGCGTTTGGAATTACCGCGCCGGATTCGTCGGCGATGGTTCCGGTGATAATCCCGGTAGGTGCTTGCGCGAGGGCTGCCAGGCCAGCGAGAAGGGCCAGCAACACCAACAAGCAGGAGAATGCTCTGGACATGGAGTACTCCTTTTAAAAACTAGATTGCCCGGTTGCCCGGACAGATTGGGGCAAGGCTATAAGAATTGAGTCCCGGTGTCAAGGGGGGGGTGGAGGCGACGATGCATCTATGCTAGATTGTCGGGCATGCGAATTTTGCTGACTCTTGCTCTTTCCATCTCGCTGGTTTTTGCCGCGGAACTTCCCGTGTCCGCTCCGGAACAATTGGGATTTTCGCGCGAACGGTTGCAACGGATCAACACTCTCATGCGGGAACATGTGGCGGCCGGTGACATGGCCGGCGCCTCGGGTCTCGTCGCCCGCAACGGCAAAATTGTTTTCCGTGAGAATTGGGGCGAAATGAGGGCGGATTCCATCGTGCGGATGTATTCGATGACCAAGGCCGTCACGGGCGTCGCCGCGATGATCCTGTATGAGGAAGGAAAATTCTCGCTCACTGACCCGGTTTCGAAATACATGCCTGAGTTTTCAGATATGCGAGTGGCCCACGAATCGAAAGATTCGGCGGGGAAGCGGATCTATTACACCACTCCGGTGGAACACCCGATCCTGGTACGCGATCTGTTCCGCCACACCACGGGTTTCGACTACTCCGGGCCGATGGACGAAACCGGAGAAATTGCGTACAAGAAATTGGACATGGTGGGAGGCGCCCCACTGGCGTCTTTCGACCTCGCCGAAGCCGTGCGGCGACTGGCCACTGCGCCGCTGCACGAGGAACCGGGTACGAGCTGGCGCTATGGTTACTCGATCGATATTCTGGGGCGTCTGGTGGAAGTATGTTCCGGCAAGACGCTGGATCAGTTTTTCGAAGAGCGAATCTTCCGACCGCTCGGCATGAAGGACACCGCTTTCTTCTTACCGGAAGAAAAATGGAGCCGACTGGCGACGCTGTATACGCCGAAAAAGGGCGGAGGTGTGGAGCGTTCGACTTCGCCCGCGCAGGAGAGATTCAAGAAGAAGCCCGCGCTGCTTCTGGGCGGAGCTGGTTTGGTTTCGACCATGGACGACTACACGCGTTTTGTGATGATGTTGGTCAACGAAGGCCAGTTGGATGGTGTTCGCATTCTCGGCCGAAAGACGGTCGAGTTAATGCGGGCTGATCACCTCGGCGATCTGAACCGAGGATCACTGACGGACGGCTATGGATTTGGGCTCACGTTCGCAGTGAACCTCGGCCCCGGTAAGTCGGCGACTATTGGATCCGAAGGCGAATATTATTGGGGCGGCGCAGCGGGAACCAGCTTCTGGATTGATCCCAAGGAGCACATGATCGGCGTTTTCCTGGTCCAGATCCTTCCGTCGCAGGGCGTCTCCGCGCGAGATCAGTTCAAGAGGATGGCGTACCAGGCGCTGGTGGATTGAGCGGCCGACGAGATCTCGACGTCAGATAACTTTTCGCCGTTCCATCGCCCGCCTCCGGGATCTCGCGAGCAAAGCTTCCCAAAGTAGCCACCTGCACTTTTCCTGCGCCGATCCCTTAATAAACTGCCGATGCGTACATATCGGGCAAGTTTTATACATTGCTCAGAAAAGTGCCGGCGCGTCGGGCCTGACACCGTCAGACCCGGGAAGGCTGTCCCCTGAAGATAAAGGACAAACTTCGGATTGGCGATCTTTGCGGCGGCCTTGGCCACGACGATCTGCATTTCTATTTGGATCGCGTGGATAGCAACCGCACTCAATGACTCTCCAGACTGCAAGATTCTGCGGTCCGGGAGGCTCGTCAATGGGCGAGCCTGACGGGAAGCACCGTAAGGTGGATTCTCACCTGTCTTGTCACAGGTTCAGCGTTCTGTGTAACCGCCAAGGCATTTTGATCCCCTTTGCCGGTAGCTATTTGCGGCATGACATCATCGCTCTGGCCGGGAGAAACAGCAACTCAAATCTTGTAGTGACGCGGGCAGGAAGACGAACATCAGCGGGGATGAGACGAATTGGCGGGCTGGTTCCCTTTTGATAAGAGCTGACAAAATGCGCTCCAGGCAGGAGATCGCCGATTTCCTCGAGGGTCGCCCGAATCCCTTCGCCCTTTTAAGACGGTGGATCCTGTATCCCGCATCGTCAAAACCACGCTCCCCACCACCAGGGCCGCCCCCAGCAAAGTCCGCAGCGTAATCTCCTCGGAAGCCACAAAATACCCCAGCGCAATGGCTACAATCGGATTCACGAAAGCATGACTGGCGACACGGCTGGCCGGCATCCGCTCCAGCAGCCACACAAACGCCGTAAACCCCACCAGCGATCCCGCCACGATCAGGTACACCAGCGCAAACGCAGCCTTGGGGGGAATCACAGGAAATGGACGCAGCTCTCCGGAAGCAAGCGACAGCATCAGCAGCGTCCCCCCGCCCAGCATCATCTCCGCTCCAGCCGTCACCAGGCGCGACTTAGGCAGCGCTAGCGATCGCGTCAACACCGCGCCCAAAGACCAGCTAGCTGATCCGCCTAGAATCACCAGGCATGGAAACACCCCGAAGCCGCCAAAACTCGAGTGCCCACCCTTGAACACCATCATGGTTACGCCACAAAACCCCACCGTCAAAGCCAGAAGCACGCGCCAGCGAAACTTTTGCTGGCGCAGCACAAAGACCTCCAGCAGCACCGTCATCAGCGGCAGTGTAGCTTCCAGCACCGAAGTGATTCCGGACGGCACATACTGCTCGCCCCAAAACAGCGCGCCGTAAGTCATGGAAAACATCAGCATGCCGATGATCCCCAGGCTTCGCCACTCCCGCAAGGACGGCCAGCGCATACCTCGCATGAGCGCGAAAACGAACAGAACCGTACCGGCAACAAAAAACCTCACTCCTGCACAAAACCAAGGCGGAGCCAGCAACACTGCCGTCCGTATGGCCAGAAAGGTAGATCCCCAAATCACATAAATTGCGAAGAACGCCAGAATCGTCTGGAAGTTGAATCGCTTCCAGATCGGCTTTCGGAGCGGAGTTTGTGCCATGAGGTTGCTAACCGTTAAAGTGCTCGTGAATGGTTATACCACAAGAGCCTATAACCTGTAAAATGGATATTGAAGGTTAAGGAGATATGGCAAGCCCAAAGCCCTTCGAACTCGTTGCGGGCCACGTCGCCCTCGACCTGGTCAACACCCTCGACAACCGTTTTTCGGAGACCGGCCCTGAAGAATTGCTGGCCAGCTACGACGATCTCCTCGGATTCGCCTGGCAGTCGGGACTGCTGACCGCGCACCAAGCCAAGAAGCTCAAGTGTCTTAACGCCTCGGAAGCCGAGCGCACCAAGGTGCTCCATAAGGTGAAAGAATTGCGCGAAGCTCTGGCCGCAATCGCCTATGCCCAACTCGACGGAAACAATCTATCAGCCTCAGCCCTGGTCACCCTGGAAGACTACTTTAAACAAGCCAGTTTTCACCGCCATCTCACCGTAGAGCAACATCGACCCGTCTGGAGCTGGCGCGGCCTCGACAGCCAGGTGGTGGCTCCCGTGTGGCTACTCGCGCAGGCAGCGGTAGATTTCCTGCTCTCGGAGGGGTCCTTGCAACTCAGATGCTGCGCCAGTGAGACCTGCCGCTGGCTGTTCCTGGACGCCAGCAAGAACCAGACCCGGCGCTGGTGCGACATGAAAGTCTGCGGCAACCGCATGAAAGCCAGACGATTCTACGCCCGCAAGGCTGAATAGTCACGCACTGCGGATCGCATCGCCGCCAAAAGCTGACGGCAGAATCATCCTGAACGTTGAAGGCTGCAAACGTTTGAAACGTTAAAGACGGGACAGCATTCTGCGGGTTCGGTGGCTTGGGGTGTTTCTATGGGTTACACGGAATCGGGCGTCTGCTTCCGCTGGTTGCAGATGGCCGAAGAAGTAGTTTCTGGCACATTTTTGCGCACGGTCAGCGGCGATGGGTGGCGCCGCAAGGCGGAAATCGAAGGTGGTCTCTTTCGAAGGGGGCTAAGTGCGCGAGGCAGCGACCGAAGCTAAATAGCGACGCGAGCATCCGAGTGGTTGGCGTTCCTGCCGTACGCGTCGAGAATTAGATTTCTGGCGATGTCAATCTCCTCCCCGGAAATCGTATGAGGGCGGTTTGGATAGCGCTGGGATGTTACGGCCGCTCCCATCCCGGCCAAAATTCTTGCAGACTCCTCCACCCGCTGCCAGGGAACGTGCGGGTCAGGATCGCCGGAGCCAAAAAACGCGGGCGTGCCGGCCAGATCGCCCGTGTGCGTTAGGTCCGCTCCCGGAGGGCCAATGAGACCTCCAGTGAACGCAATCAATCCGGCATATCGTTGCGGATGTCTGGCTACGAACTCGGTAGCCAGGCAGGCTCCTTGCGAGAAGCCTGCCAGGACAATTCGGTCCGCGGAGATGCCTGCGTCGTCGGCCATTTCGAGGGTCGCTTCCACTTTGCGAAGCGCGGATGTGAGCCATGGCTCGTTTTGGGCGATCGGCGCCAGAAATGAATTGGGGTACCAACTGTTGCCGGCTGCTTGCGGGGCGAGGTACGCCAGCACCGGAAGATAAAGTTCGCGCGCGAGCGACAGTATATCGTCCGCCGAGCCGCCGCGTCCGTGCAAAAGGATGACCGCTCCGGCGGCCTCGCTCAAAGGCTTTCCGGAATATCGAACGGGAGCGTCCTTGTGGGGATCGTTGTTCATACGGTGGCGCCCGCCTCGGTCTGAAGCTCGATCGGCGGAAGGCTCTTATGCAGCGAGACGGGAGGGAGTCTCTTTTCGATAAAGCTACGCTTCGGTTCCAGCCATTGAGGAATGCGAAGCTCCTCACCAAGGGATTCAATAGGCTCGTCAAAAGTGAATCCGGGCGGGTCGGTGGCGAGTTCGAAGAGCACGCCACCCGGCTCACGGAAGTAAATGGAGTGAAAATAGGTGCGATCCAGCACGGGCGTCACGTCCAGATGCTTCGCAATTTCCTGGCGCCACTCTTTCTGCGCGGCATCGTCTTTGGCGCGAAACGCAATGTGATGCACCGAACCGGCTCCGGAACGTCCGAACTTCGCATTGGGATCGATGAGTAAATCGATGTGGTTTCCCAACGCACGGCCAGGGGCAGAGAAGCGCAAGCGGTTCCCTTCCTCGCCGATTTTCTGAAATCCCATGATGTTAAGGATGGAGGCGGTTTGGGCGGCGTTCTGCTCCAGCAGCGTCACGCCGAAAAAGCCGCGAATGGCATGCTCCGGAGGAACCGAGGCAAAACGCGGAGCATTTGCGGGACCGGCATCGGCGTGGGCTACGATTTCAATCTGCATGCCGTCCGGGTCCGGAAAAGCCAGCACTTGTTCGTCGAATCGTTTTCCAGTCCGCTCAACCAAGAGACCTTGGTCCGTAAGCCTCTGATGCCAGTATTCGAGCGACGCGGCCGGAACGCTAAAGGCGGTCCTGGCGACTTCGCCGGCACCGGCATGTCCGCGGGCGGCGCCAGGCCAAGGGAAAAAGGTGAGGATGGTTCCAGGCGAGCCGACGTCATCGCCGAAGTAGAAGTGATAGGTCCCCGGATCGTCAAAATTGACCGTCCGTTTGACAGAACGCAGACCCAGAACTTCCGTGTAAAAGTCCAGGTTTGTTTGAGGATCGGAAGCGATTGCCGTAACGTGGTGGAGACCGGCGATAGGGCTGGGCATATTGTCCTTGCTAATTAGATACCGTTCGTTCCGAAACGATTCAGACTGCGGGCTCGCTCAGACAGCCGGTTAGATTAGGATAAAGATCACTCGGTGCTGAGTTCCTGGATCAATGGCTCGCAGAATTTGCTACCCGGAAAGTAGCGCCTACGACCAAGGTGACTACACTTCAACTTCAACGGGTGTACAACGGTCTCCTTAACTCTGGCAAAAAGAATGGCAAGGGACTGGCGGTCAAGACCGTCCGTCACGTCCACGGGCTGGTCCACATCGCGATGCAGACCGCTGTGAAATGGGGCCTACTCAAAATCAATCCGGCCCATCCATGCGATCTGCCACCAGTGCCGCTTCGCGAAGCTGCGGCAATGGATCAGGACGGAACCCAGAGGTTCATTTATGCTTGCGCCGATAATTGGCTACGGGACGGCGTTCGGCCCTTGGTCTCTTTGATCCTCAACCCGTGTTCAATGCATTCCATACGCCACTCGCGCGGTTCCCAACTGCTTAGCCCTGGGCGTCCCGCTTCCGGTCGTTAGCAAGCAAGCGGCTAGGCCACGCGAACGTTCACGTCACAGCGACTGTATACTCTCACGCCCTCCCTGAGGACGAGGTGGCAGCGGCGCAGACGTGGAACGAAGCGATGAGCGGAACGTTGGAAGCTCTTCCCGAGAAAAAGCGCAATAGCAAGCCAGACAAGACTGCTCGCGGTTCCTATCAACTCGGGCAAGAAGTCTGCGTGAGGGCGAGCGCATGGCTGCACGGCTACCCCCTCCGCGAGCCTAACTGTTTGAAACAACGATAGGTTGGCTGGTCGGGCCGCCGGGATTTGAACCCGGGACCTCTTGCACCCCAAGCAAGCGCGCTAGCCAGGCTGCGCCACGGCCCGAATGCATCTATTCTAGCGCAATGCCACTGCGCGACCTAACTTCAATTGTGCAGGGATAGCGAAGAGCTCTGTGCCGCGACCCGTCGTTCGAAGCCTCCGGTGGAACGCGAACTGGATCGGAACCGTAATTGCGATCGTCGCTGCGACCATTCCCCAGCATGCCCACACTGGTAGGTGGGCCACCGCTGTGGTCCGGAGAATCAGCAGCCAACTTAGTGTGAGTCCCAGACCCACCGCGCCGGCGGCCATCGCTGCGTTTCGTTCCTTCTTTAAAGCGCAGATGGCTTCGATCAAAAGCGCAAATGGGACGGCGACGATCAAGTCTATTAAATAATGTTCGCCGAAGCCCAATGTCGACAAGAACGTCAGCGCCGCAAAACCGGTGGCGATAAATCGTGCGAGCGGCGTGAGCTCCCAAGCGCACCACCATACCAGCAGCGCCCACGTCATATGCATAGATGGCATGGCGTTACGCGCCCCGGCGCCGTGGTACATTGCGAGCTGAAATTCGCCCGGCGCTGGAAGATGAGCTGGGAATCGGAATCCAAAAACGTACAACGGCCCGAGGCCGGGGCAGATCTGATAGAAGATGAACCCGCACACGCCACCCACAGCGAATGCAGTCATCAAACTACTGCGCAAACCTCGGCGCAATCCCCAGGCATCGTACAGCGTGGGAAAGAGCAGCAACAACGCATAAGTGACGGACGCCGCTATTCCAAGCCACGGCAACACATCAAACAACTTTGCGACTGAAGCTCCCGGAGATATTCCCAAGCCGGAATCGAATGCGTAGAGATAGAAATCGTAAGCAGGCGGCTGCGACTTCGTGACTGCGTCCATGGAGACGCCGGCTATCAGCGAGAAGACCGGAAGCACCAGGGCCCGCCGCAAGGGTTCGACGTAAGCTCGCGTATCCGTCCAAACCATCGCGAGTGTCATGACGGTCAAGCTACCGAGTCCGAGAAATGCGCCGAGCCCGGTGGCCACCTGCACCGCGCTGCGGCCGAATGATGTTCCAAGCAGGGCATAGGCAATTCCATAACCGGTCCCGGCCGCGACAGCCCAAAGCAGATGCTTCGTCTTCGGCCGGCTGCCTACATGGAAGAAAAACGCTCCGGCGAATCCGCACGCGATCATGGAATTGCTGCCCAGATGCCAGATCCCCATCACCACCAACAACACTAAGATGACGGCGGTGGAAGTGCACAGCTTGTACAGCAGGTCGTAGTGATGGCGCTTCATGCGGACTTTGGTCCCACTCGATAGTTCGTCGGACCGAGGCGTGGACTTTAGCACGAATCGCGATGCACAGCGCATCACGTTCGACGGGCACCACTGCGGTCCCAGCTCCATGCCGGCTTTTCGGGTCTGCCCAGGCACGTTCGCATTGTGCACGAAGGCCATCTGCGAACCCGATGGCAAGGGAGGATTCTCGTGCAAGTGCGACGTCATGCAGGGGCTTTCGGCAGGCGCTGGAGATCACTTGTGCAAGTCCGTAACGCTTGTTCCGCCTAAACCGAAATTGAGGATTTCGTCGCGCTACTATCCGATCCAGAGCTATGTCGCCTGTCCCAGCCCGAAGGAAATCGCGACGGCGCGTTGGGCTTGGTGTTTGGACATGCACCTTACCGAAAACTATCGGCGCTTATGTCTTCGTCACGGACCACTACAGCCTGGCCGGTTGTGAGAGCGAAATCATCTCGTCGGCTACGGTGGAGGGTGTCGAGCAGATAACCGAATTCTTGAAAACCTCACCTTTGCAGCCGTTCCCCATCAAGGTGCTGGAGCCTGAGAAATAATTTGAGGAACAGATGTTATATTCTCAAGGCATGCAAGATGATCTCTCCCGCCGTAATTTTATGAAGACCACGGCTGTGGCCGCGGTTGCCGCTCCCGGTATTCTCCGCGCACAGAATGCTTCGGGCGCCGTTCGCATCGGTTGGATCGGCGTCGGTTCGCGCGGCTACTACCTGATGGATCGGCTCTACACCGGGAGCAAGGACTTGGCGCAGGTAACCGCAGTCTGCGACACTTATGCCCCGCATCTTTCGCGCGCGAAAGACCGCGTCCAAACCATGGGCGGCAACTCGCCCAAGACGTACGAAGATTACCTCGAGCTTCTTCAAGACCCCAGCATCGACGCCGTGGTTATCTCCACGCCCGAGCATCTGCACTATCCCATGTTCCTGGCCGCGCTCAAGGCCGGCAAGAACATCTATATCGAGAAGCCGCTCGCGCACACCATTGAGGAAGGCGAAGCGATGGTGGAAGCGGCCGAAAAGTCCGGCAAGGTAGTGCAAGTGGGGACGCAGAATCGCAGCAACTCGCTCTACCAGCAGGCCAAGGAGATGGTGGCGCAGGGGATGATTGGCGATATCCACTATGTGCGTGCTTTTTGGTATCGCAATTCGCTCGAAGACAATCCGGCCTGGCGCTACAAGGTGCCCGACGACGCCACGCCGCAGAATAGCGATTGGAATAAGTTTCTGGGGCCGGCGCCCAAGCACGATTGGGATCCGCATCGCTATTTCCAGTGGCGGCTTTATTGGGATTACTCGGGCGGCATCGCGACCGACTTGTTGGTGCATCAGACCGACATCACCAACTTCGTGTGTGGAAAAGTTGTTCCGGCGTCGTGCATGGCTTCGGGTGGAATCTACCGCTGGACCGGCGCTGGCGACGACCGGGACACGCCCGACACCTTCAGCGCCATTTACGAATACGGGGATAAGTTTCACGTCAACTACAGCTCCTACTTCGGCAACGACCATTACGGCTACGGCGAGAACTTCATGGGGAATGAAGGGACTATCGAAGTGCTGAATCGCCAGATCCTGAATTTCTATCCCGAAAAGTTCGGCGGTAAAGCGCCGGCCAGCGTGTCGGCGCGCAAAGAACTGCATGTGGAGTTGCCGGGAAACGATAACAAAGCGGTAGAAGCGCACATCAAGAATTGGCTGGAAGCGATTCAGGGGAAGGCCAAGGTGATTGCTCCTACGCGCGTGGGGCAGGAGGCGGCGATTTCAGGGCATTTGGCGACGNNTCGCCGTAGGGCAAGCCTCCGGCTTGCCTCTGGACAAGCCGGAGGCTTGTCCTACTTGGAGAACGCTAACAGGACGTTGCCTGGCGTGCCGCCCCACTGTCCGTAGCCTGAGTTGACGTAGAGCATTCCGCCCACGATTACGGCGCCGGCGGCGTCCAATGATCCGCCGCGCGCTTTTTGTCCGTTCACGGTGTCATACTCGCGCGCGGTGTCCATGTCCCACACCACTTCGCCGGTTGCGGTGGAATAGGCGCGCAAATGGCCGTCGAGCGAACCGGAAAAAACCACGCCTGGGATCACTGTGACGGGCCCCGATTGCGCGGGGCTGCATCGGGCGCGGTCACCGCATGGAGGCGGCGTCGCACTCCAAATTTTTTCACCCGTGCCGAGCTTAAGCGCGAACAATCCGCCGCCTAGCTTGGGATCGAGGGTCAGCCTGTAGCCTTCGGCCGCAGTTTTGTCGAGGACAATTCCAGTGATGCTCAGATCGGACACCGCGACGTACATGTTGTCGTGATCGGCGGCCGAGCCCCACTGCGATCCGCCTAACGAGCCTCCCTGCCCCACGCGTGTGTGCCAGAGGATTTCGCCTTGGCGGTCCGGATCTAGGCCGTGCGCCATGCCCGATTTCTGTCCGATCACCAGCGCACGGTGTCCGTTGGGGAGCGAAACAAGAATGGGCGACTGGCCGAAATCGAAATCCGGGCCGTTGGAATCGGGGCAGTTGGTTTTGAACGGCGAACTGCAACCGCTGTTGTCGGCGTCCTTCGGAGTCAATTGCTTCGACCACAAGATTTCGCCGGTCTTGCGGCTGAGCGCGAGGACTGCGTCGCTTGTCTCAGTCGGCGGGTCGGAATAATTATTGCCGGTTGCAACGTAGATGACGTCGCGCTTCTCGTCATAAGTCGGAGCCGACCAGATGGACGCACCCGATGGCCCACGCAACTGCGCTTTGGTCTTGCTTATCTTGGTAGGCTGTGGTGCTTGAACGATTGTGTAGGATTTCCAAATGCGTTCTCCGGTTCGGGCATTGAGCGCCACCAAGCTGCCGCGAAATGTGCAGCACTCATAGGAAGGCGATAGCGGGAGCACTTCCTCGAACGACGCAATCGGAACGTACAGAACATTTTTGAGTAACAAGGAGGCCGCAGTCACGCGCGCAGCGAAATGATCGTCCAGGTGAACTTTCCATTGCAGCTTTCCGGTGGAAGCGTCCAGCGCGTAGGCGTTGGCTCTTTGATCGCCGAAATAGAGGGACGCCGACGCGATCGACGGCGCCGCGGTCACACTTCCTTCTGCTTGAAAGGTCCAATAGATACATCCGGTGCGCGCATCCAGAGAATAAACGGTTCCCGCTTCACTTCCAACGAAAAGCCGTCCACCGGCGACGCTCGGCTGGGCGCGCGCGGCACTGGTCTCACCCAATCCGAACGCCCATTTCAGTTTGAGTTTTGGAAGATCGGCCGCTGATAGCCCCGCGGCTGCGGTGNNTGGTGGAGGAGGAGTTACTTTGGGCGCAGGGTAGGTGATGTAGCCGACCAGTGCGTGCCGGTCCGCGCTGCTTAGCCCTTCGGCTTGCGCTTTCATGACGCCGCTTTCAAGTGAAACTAGAACCTTCATTGGGCTCATGTCTCGCAGCGCACTGAACGGTGGCACGCGTCCGGCTGGTGCATCGTGACATTGCGCGCAGTGCGTCTTATAGAGGACCGCGCCGTCCTGTGCGCAGGCGACACCGACCCCGAGTGCAAGTAAGAATAATGTTCGTAGCATGTGCGGCGGTCAACCTACGCGCGCCAGCCGCCGAATCGAGAGGGCCGTAAATAGCAACGTCACGCCTGCTAGGACGGCTACGTGCACCCACGCTGCGCCTTCGCTGGGATTGCCCAAAACGCGGAAGGCGAGTTGATCCAGATGATGGGCCGGCCAGATCACCGCCATCGCTGCCATGGATTTGGGCAGCGGAAACATTATTCCTGAGAGATAGATCATCGCCAGGTAGATGAGGTTCGCGATGGCCGGCGCAGCTTTGCCCGAGGTTCGCGTACCGATGAAGAGCCCGAGCGCGCAAAACGGGAGTGTTCCTAAGATGTTGATTACCGTCAGACTCGCGCATTGGCCGGCGCTCAGCGGCAAGTGGCCTAGGGTTAGAGCGGCAGCGATCATGGTGGCCGTCACGATGACGCCGAACATCATCGCCATGATCAGCTTCGCGGTGAGATAAGCCGCGGGCGGCATCGGGAGCGCGCGCTTCAGGGCAAGCAAACCCTGTTCGCGCTCCATTGCCACCACTGCGCCGAAGCCGAACAGCCCTGGTCCCATCACACCAAATACATCGAAAGCCGCGAAAGTGAAGACAGCCGACTTGTGATCCGCGCGAAGGGCGGGGCCGAAAAGAAGCACCGCAAACAGAAGGTACAAAGCCACGGGAAGGCTCAGGAACGGTATCCCGAAAGCCGGCGTGCGCAGCATACGCACGGTTTCGTATTTCGCTTCGGTAAAATACGCGTTCAATACCCGACCGATGGGCATCGCACGATTCGTGGCAGCCCGGCTGCCGGGGATCTCTATCGCAGTCGCATTCATTGTGGGGTCTCCTGTGTCAGCTCCGCGAACGCTTCCGAAAGTCCAGCGCGGCGTACTTCCAAGCCTTCCAAGGCCTCGTCGGCAGCCAGCAATCGCCGCACGACGGCTTCCGCATTGTTCGCGCTAATGTGCATTTTCAACTGGCTGCAGCTTACGCTTTCGACACCTGGCCAGCGTTCCACCTCTTCCACCGCGAGCGTGGTTGAGCAACTGATGTACTTCTGTATGATGTGGCCGCGGATCTCGCTCACCGTGCCGCAGGCGATCAGGCGTCCACGGGCGAGCACGGCCACGCGATCGGCTAGCGCTTCCGCTTCTTCGAGATAATGCGTGGTCAGCACGATGGAAGCTCCCTGTTCCACCAGCCGCCGCAACACGCCCCACATCATTTCCCGGGCCTGAATATCGAGACCGACCGTAGGCTCGTCCAGAAACAGCAATTTCGGGCGTCCGCACACTGCCACGGCAAATTGCGCCTGACGTTTTTGGCCAGCCGAAAGTTTTCCGTAGGGACGATCGCGGAGAGGTGTTGTGTGGGTCATCTCCAGCACGGCGTCTACGGTGAGCGGATCCGGATAGTAGCTGGCCGCAAGATCAATCTGCTCGCGGACGCGGAGCTCCGGCGCGAGTGCGACCTCTTGCATCATCACGCCAACTTGCCGGCGTGCTTCTACGCGGCGGGGCGATTCGCCAAACATTTGGACTGATCCTTGATCGGGCGATTTCAGCCCGAGCAAAATGGAAATGGCCGTGGATTTTCCGGCGCCATTGGGACCGAGCACGGCGAAAAGCTCGCCGCGGCGCACCTCGAGATCTAAACCATCCAGCGCGATGGTTTTGCCAAATTTTTTGCTTACTTCTGCCAATCTCGCCACGCAATCAGTATTCATAACCGTCTCCTCCTAACAGCGCAACCCACTCCCTCACGGTCGGGGCTCGGTAACACCGGTCATTCGTTCTTCAGCGCTGCCGTCGGATCGGCGCGCATCGCTCGACGGGCCGGGATGTAGCATGCGGCCAGAGTCACGCATGCTAGCAGCACGGCCACGCCCGCTAACGTGAGCGGATCAGTGGTGCTGACGCCCAGCATTAATCCACGGACGATCGGCGCCGCAGCTAGCGATAGCAAAAGACCCGCGGGAAGTCCGATGCCAACAATCAGCAGTCCGCGGCCTAGAACCAGCTTTCGGATATCGTTGGGCGAAGCGCCCAGCGTCAGGCGCACACCAATTTCATGCGTGCGTTGCGCTGCGGAATAGGACACCACGCCGTAAAGCCCCAGCAGTGCAAGAGCAAGACCAAGCAGCCCTAGCGCGGTCGCGAATCCCGATTCCAGGCGTAGGCCCAGGAATCCGTATGCTGAGCTGTCGATTTGTTGAAGCATGGTCTCGACGCCTGCGACGGGCAAGCCGGGAGCAAGGCTCGTAATTTCCTTAAGCACCTCCGCAATCGCGGTTTCCGTTCCGCCGTGGTAGCGAACGCGTAAAGTCTGGATGGACGCATAATTTTGCTCGAACGGAACATAGAGATATGGCTGCCTCAGTTCTGTAAAGGCCAGGGATCGGGCGTCCCGGAGCACTCCCACCACTTGAATCCAGTGCGCGGGGTCAACCGTAAGTTGGACCTTTTTTCCGACAGGATCGTGACCCGGCCAGAAACGTTCCGCCAGCGTCTGGCTAACGATAGCGACGCGCGGCGCGTGCTGGTGGTCGGACGCGCTGAAGGATCGGCCACGGACTACCGGCATGCGTAGTGTCTCAAAAAAATCGTTGGATACGACGTCGTAGTAAACCGTGGGCGCCGCTTGGCCCTTGGGCGGCGAATAGCCCTCCGGTTGCACCTGCATTGGAAGCGGAAGAGCGCTAATCGGCCCGCTTATCGCGAGGCTGGCCGATTCCACCTCGGCGAGCCCACGAACATGCCGCAGAAGCTCGTTGTAGAATTGCCGTCCCTGGGCTTCGTCATAGCCGACATGGTGCGGGTCCATGCTGAAGTTGAGGACATGCCGCGGGTCAAAGCCGAGATCCATGCGGCGGCCGTTCTGCAAACTACGCGCGAGCAGAGACGCAATGATGAGTAACAGGAACGAGGCCGCGACTTGCGCAATCACTAAGACGCTGCGGGTGCGTTGCGGGCGGCCGGAGTTCCGCTGTCCGCCGTCGCGAGCCACCGTCGCCAGGTCTGCGCGCGATCCTCTGAGAGCCGGCACGATTCCGAGCATCAGACCGGTCAAAGCTGCAGCGCCGAGAGTGTAGGCGAACACTCTGCCATCGAAGCTGAAGTCCAGATACATCGGAATGCCTTGCATTTTCAGGGTGCTCAATATGCTGCAGGTCCAGGTGCTCAGCAGCAGTCCCGCCAGGGCGCCGAAGCAGGTGAGTAGAAAACTTTCTGTGAGCAGTTGCCGGATCAACCGGCCCCGGGACCCTCCCAGCGCCGCGCGCATGGCAATCTCCTTTTGCCGCGCGGCGGCGCGCACCATCAGAAGATTCGCCAGGTTTATGCACGCCAGCACTAACACAAGCGCGGCCATCACCAGGAAGAGCGCCCCGATAGCCATTAGCTCCTTGCCACCTGGAATTCTGCCCAGCAATTGCTTTTCAACCATGACTGTCACGCCCGCCGAGTCTTTGGGATAAGCAGCGGAGAGGTGATCGGACACGATGTTTAGCCTGGTTTGCGCCTGATTCAACGTAACTCCCGGCGACAGCCGGCCCAGGAGATAAATGTTCCGAAGGCTTCGATTTTCCAGGAAGCCCGGAAACCCTGCAGAAATTGAATTCATGCCGAGCGGCAGGTAAGCCTGCACATCCAACAGGGCCTGCGCGCCATGAAATTGCTTGGGAGCCACGCCCACCACGGTCACCGGATGCCCATCAATGAGGACGCGTTTGCCGATTACATTTGGATCGCTCGCGAAGTGCGCCTTCCAATAGGAGTAACTTAGAACCAGAACCGGGTCGGCACCCTCCACTTTGCCTTCCGACGGCAGGATCACGCGGCCGAGCAACGGTTTGACCCCCAGCAGCGTGAAGTAGTTGCCGGTTACGTAGTGCGTTATCACCCGGTCCGCGTGGCCGTCGGCGCTCAGTCCGTCCAGACCGTCGCAATACGCCAGAATGCCGGAAAGAGTGCCCGCGGTTTGCTCGCGGATGTCGCGGTAGTCCGGGTAGGAGAACACGGGCATGGGAAAACTGCCCTTTTGCTGGGAGGAGAATGTCACCAACTGGCCTGGGTCTTTCACCGGCAGCGGGCGCAATATCAGCATGTTCACCAGGCTGAAGAGAGTGGTATTCACACCGATGCCGAGCCCGAGCGACAGAATTGCAACCGTCGTGAATCCAGGAGCTCTTCGAAATCCGCGCAGCGCGTAGCGAATGTCTTGGAGTAAAGCATCCACCCACGCTACTGCCCGGGCTTCGCGATAAACTTCGGCGGTTTGCGTGACGCCGCCGAACTCGAGCAGAGCCCTGCGCCGGGCTTCGGCGGGCGTCATGCCTCGATGTACGTTCGCTTCGGTCTCCATCTCAATGTGAGAACGCAGCTCGTCATCCAAATCGCGATCCAATTGCGGCGCGGCGAACAGCGCACGGACGCGAGAGATAAGAACGCGCAGGAAGGTCATGGTTTCATTCCGTCGCGCTCAGCATGCGCGCCATGACACCGACGAATCGCTCCCACTCCAACGTCTCGGCTTCAAGCTGCTTTTTGCCGGCGCTGGTCAGCGAATAGTATTTCGCGCGGCGATTGTTTTCGGTGATTTTCCATTCGGAGCTGATCCAGCCTTTTTGCTCGACACGCAGCAGCGCCGGATACAGCGTGCCCTGGTTCAATTGGAGGAGATCCCCGGACACCTGGCGAATGCGCTGCGCGATCCCCCAACCGTGCATGGCGCCGAGCGTATCGAGGGTTTTCAGGATCATCAGATCGAGCGTGCCTTGCAGGACGTCGGACTTAGGCTGGCCCATAACCGCTCCTTTTGGATGTCAACAGAAGTAAGTTTAAGGCAGCTCCTGTTGAATGTCAACAGTAATGGTAGCTAGGCACCCTTGCTGGCGCGTAACTAATTGATGGATATAGATGAAATGGTTGTAAAGCGAGGGATCGAGGGGCGCGCACGGCCCCGCGATGGTGCGCGGACGCCGCACGGTTAGAGAAATTAGATCAGTTCGCCGATTTCTTTGGCGACGTTACGTGCTTCCAGATGGATCAAGCCGGCGTTGGAACCCATGGGGCCCATCACGGCCAGCACAGCTTTGGCGCCGGCTGAGTAAACAAAGAGCACGCCTTCTTCTCCCCGGATACTCACTTCGGACAATCCACCCGTGGCCATACTCTCGCTGATCCGGCGCCCGAGGTTAGAGGCGGCGGCCGCCATCGCAGCAACGCGATTCGGATCTGTACCGTTCGATAGCGAATGCGCCACTGGCAAACCTTCGTTGGAGGCGAGCAATACGCCCCTCAACTCCGGAATCGAATTACGAAGCATCTCGAGCTGATTCTTCAAAGCTTCTTGTTTAACCATAACCCTCTCTCCTTAACGGCTATGCACCTGCAGCCGATGCGAGGCAGAAAGATTTCGTCTGTAGTCAAGCGCTCCGGCTTGACCAGGCTCTTGCTTCAATACCGCGCGAAACACACTACGCAAACATACACAAACCGCTGCGCGAACCCCTGCGCAACCCCCAACCGCGCAACAACCAGGCACGGGATTCATCTTCGCACCATGCCCTGTTAGGTAGATCGTCCGATAAGGCGGCAACTTTAGCGAACCTTTGCGGCAAACACATTATTTTCTGGAAAATTGTGTAGGGCTAATCACCATTCATCCCACTTCCCGGCGAGTGACTTGCGGCGGCAGGGGTAGCCGAAAGCCGGGAGCAGAATGCTGCGGATTCACCTGTGGTTGTAATGTAGTCGCCTTAGAAAAGGTGGATAAGAGCTTTACCGTAGGACAGGACCTCTCTTTGGCCTTAACGATTTCATGTCAAATAGCCGATTACACTCATATGCGTTGCCTGTACTGCGGAAAGCAACTGGCGCTGCTGAAGAGGCTGACGGGCGGGGGCGAGTTCTGTTCCGTCGCCCACAAACACAGCTATCAGGAGGAGTATAACCGCCTTGCGCTCAGCCGTTTGCTGCAGGCGCAGTCGAAGCCTGGCGAGATCAAGACATTTGCCACGAGAGCTCCCGCGCCGACAGAAGGCCTAGGGCAACCTCTGCCTCCGGGTGCATCGCGACGCCGCGCGTTGCCCGCTAGTGCTCCCACCCCTGAGCCTGAGCCCACCTTCGAGCCACCACGCACGCCGGTACGCTCCGAGCGAGTATTCTATGCTCCTGCGGCGCCGGAAGAGACAGTACAAGAGGCCGTGGAAGAAACAGTACCGGTAGCGCTGGCAGAGACTTTCGAGGAACCGGTGGAGCAAACGCCACCACTTGAGGCCACCGAAGAAACACCGCCTGAAGTGACGGTGTTCTCGATGGAAATCCCGGCTTACACGTCGCTCGCCGACGGGATACCTTACGTAGAACCGTGGTTAGACATCGTGGCGGCTCCAGCCAGGCCGGTCTGGCAGGCATCCGACCGGTCTGCCAACTTGCTGCTCGGAACCCTGGTAGCGCTCGGCGGTCCGCCCGCGGGTGAGGTCGAGATGCGTGCCAGGGCAGTGGACGCCGCTCCGCTGGAGTTCGCGCCAGAGAGCGTGAACCTGAGCGCTCTCTCGGGACGCACAATCGCCAGTCAGGCGACATCACGCATCCTAGCGGAAGCAGAGAGTGAGCAATTGTTTTCCTCCCTTCCTTCGGGCGAGTTAGCGCCACTCGAAATCTGTTCCACCGTGGCCGGGACGCCCCTCACGGCCATGGATCTGGCCGCCGAGCCTGCTGAATTCACCAAAGAAAAAGCGAATCTTCACGTGCCGTTTGCGTTCACTGCCACGCCAGCGCGGGCATTTCCAACCGCATTGCCGATTGAGCTCGATATTCGCGTCACGGCTTCCGGAGCCGGCCACCAAACCAGCTCGAACGGGGCACTGCGCTTTCCCGTCCGCATCACGTTTCAGGATTCTTCCCTGTTGAATCTGTACCCGGCCGGAATCGATTTCCCTGCCGAAGATTCCGAGGTGATCCTGGTTGCGCCCTGGGCCGACGAACTGCTCACTCCTTCGAACGGGTTCAACTCGGGCTACGAAAGCGCACTGACCGACGAGGAGGGTTCCGGCTCGCCGCGCGAAGTGCTGGAAGCGCTGTCGAAGCTCCATCAGGACTTGGCAGCTCAGCAAGAGGAAGTTGTCGAGCCTCCAGCCGAACCGCGAGCCACGGAGCTGGAGTTGGTAACCGAGCCCGTCGGGCAAAACACAATTGCAGCTGGGCCGGCGGAACCAACCGCTACCACCATCGACATTTCCGCTGAGCCCGCTGATGGGCAACCGATTCCTGGATCGGCTCACGACCTGTTCGAAATTCCGCTGAAGACTTTCGCGCCCGCGAAACCAGCCTTAGCGGTCGAATCGAATGCGCTGGTCAGCCACTCGCCCGAGATGCCGCGGCTGAAGGCGCTGCCGTTGCGGCCGAAAGTGGCGCAAGCTCCGCCTGGATTCTCTCCGCAATCGGGCGCTGTCCAAGCCAAACCCGCGGCCACAGAACCGAAGTCGAAAGAGTCCGCGCCGCAGCCGCGTCCCGAGGTTCGGACCACGCAGATTCCAGCGCCAGCGGCGAAGCAGCCCGCGCCACCTGTAAAATCGCCGCCAACGGTGCAGTCGGTTAAGCCCGGCCAGCCCTCGAAACATGGGCAACCCGTGACACCGGTGCAAGCCGGCAAACCTGCGCAAGCGGTGAAACCAACCCAGCAGCCGGTTAAGACCGCCAAGGCTCCCGGCTCCGGTGCCGAGACGCCGCCGAAACAATCCACATCGCAGACGCCGCCGGCCTCGGCGCCGGCCCAGCCCGCAGCCCACGAGACCAAAGGCTCCGCTCAACCGCTTCCGGTCCCGAGTGTCCCCCAACAGGCCACCCAGCCTTCTGAAGAGGCCATGCCCACTTTCGCATCCATCCAATCCGGCAAGAACGGTTCCTTTATCGGATCGCTCAAAGGCAAGCTGATCCTCGCGATATTGTTCGTGGTGATCGCAGGCGGCGTGTTTTACAGCGAGAGCAACAAACAGCACCAGCCGGCGCCAACACCGGCCACCACCACCGAAGACGGCGCTGGTCCAAGCATCATGTTGGGAGAAGGCGGTTGGGTACAAAACTGGGGCGGCGATACAAACGGCTCGCACGTGGGACGGCAGATTACCATTTATCGCCCGTCTCTCAAACTGTCCGACTACCGCATCGAATTCCAAGGCGAGATCGATAGCAAGAGCATCGGCTGGGTATTCCGCGCCATGGATCCGTACAATTACTACGCAATGAAACTGGCCATTGTAACGCCTGGATTGTCTCCCAAGATGGCGCTTATCAAGTACGCTGTGGTGCAGGGACATGAGACGGAGCTGGGCCGGGTGGCGCTGGATATGGCCGCTCGAAACGATACGCTGTTCAATGTTCGCATGGACGTTCGCGGCTCGAAATTCAGCACCTTCGTGCAGGGGCAACCGGTGGACGTGTGGACAGATGAACAATTAAAGTCGGGGGGCGTCGGATTCTTGAATGAACGCGCAGAACGGGCGCGCATCAAGTCGGCGGCGATCTCGTATCTGACTGGAGGAAAGAATTGAAAAGACTGCAGGCAGAGAAAACTTCCATGGAACAAACCAGCGACCAATGGTTATGGTTCGTCGATGACGAACTGGTGGAGGCGCTGGCGCGGCACGACGTCTTAGACCCGCAGAGCAAGAAGCGGGCGGTTCAGTCCGTTGCGCTGGTCAAGGCGTTGTCGCTCAACATGGAGGGGAAAACCGAGCAGGCGTTGCGCGAGATCCGGTCCGCCATCGAGAACGGGGAAGCATTGCCGGAGCTGGATTGGACGCAGGCGCATCTTGAATTCCAGTTGGGGCAATATGAAGCTGCGCTCGAGGATTACGGGAAAGTGCTGGCCGCCTATCCGAATCACAGGGCCGGTATTTACAACTCCGCGCTATGCCTGGAGAAGCTGCAACGGTTCGAACTGGCCGCCGAAGCGTTCCGCAAAGCCGCTGAAATTTCTCCGAACCTGGCGGAAGCCGCGCTGGGCCTCGGCATTTGCCAACTCCATCTGCAGCACGCGGAAGAAGCGTTGGCGGCGTTCGAAGAATGCCTGAAGTCGAGGCCTGCCTACGACAACGCTCTGTACGGAAAAGCTGTTGCGCTGCAGTTGCTGGGGCGCGTGGATGAAGCCTGGGAGCTTTACACGAAACTGCTTCCGTCCAACGGCTCCAACGCGGAATTGCTGACCAATATGATCGGACTGGCGCTCGCCAAATCCGACGATGCCAAGGTTCGGGAGTATTCGGAGAAGCTGCTAAAGGTTCGGCCCGGCGCCAAAGCGGCGCTCGAGGGACTGACGGCCGCGGCCATCGCGCGCAGCGATTATAAGACTGCGGCGACACATGCCGCACAGCTGGCGAAAGCGGCGCCCAAATCGTACGAAGCCTGGTTCAACCTTGGAGTGGCCTATCAAAAGACCAACCGCTTGGAACAGGCCGGCCAGGCTTATTCGGAAGCCATTAAGTTACAGCCGGAGAGCGATCTGGCCTACGCCAACCTCGGCACTACTTTGCAAGAGCGCGGCGACCTGCCCGCCGCTCGCAAGGCTTATGAGCGCGCGCTTCAGATTGCCCCGTCGCTCACGGGTGCGTTGTGGAATCTCAGCCATCTCTACGAAAAGTTGGGCTACACGGAGGACGCGGAGAAGTGCATGGAAAAGGTGGTTGAGAACGAGCCCGAACGTGGAGACGCCTGGTTCCGGTTGGGTTATTTCCGCTTGCTGCGGGGCGATCACGCTTCGAGCATCGAGCCTTTTCGCAACTGCGTCAGCCAACGTCCGGACTGGCTGGA
>PMUN01000312.1 GCA_003166875.1 Bryobacterales bacterium
CTACGACATCGCCGACTACACGGACGTCAACCCTTCGTACGGCGATCTGCGCGATTTCAAGACCTTTGTGCGCGAGGCCCATGCCCGCGGCCTGCGCGTGATCACGGAGCTGGTGCTCAACCACACTTCGGATCAGCATCCCTGGTTCCAGCGCGCTCGAAACGCCCCGCCCGGCAGCCGTTGGCGCGATTTCTACGTCTGGAATGATTCGCCCGACAAGTACCAGGACGCCCGCATCATCTTCAAAGATTTCGAAACATCCAACTGGACGTGGGACCCGGTCGCCAAAGCCTACTTCTGGCATCGCTTCTATTCGCATCAGCCCGATCTCAACTTCGACAGTCCGTATGTGCGCGAGGCGGTTCTCGAAGTAATCGACTTCTGGTTCGACCTCGGCGTCGACGGCTTCCGCCTGGACGCCGTGCCCTATCTTTTCGAGCGGCAAGGCACCAACTGCGAGAATCTGCCGGAAACCCACGACTACCTCAAGCAGCTGCGCGCGCACATCGACTCGAAATACAAGGATCGCCTGTTGTTGGCCGAAGCCAACCAATGGCCCGAGGATGCAATTGCCTATTTCGGATCGGGCGACGAATGCCACATGGCCTTTCATTTTCCTCTCATGCCGCGCATGTTCATGTCGCTTCGCATGGAGGACCGCTTTCCAGTCCTCGAAATTTTGCAGGAGACGCCCCCCATCCCTCCCACCTGCCAGTGGGCCCTTTTTCTGAGGAATCACGACGAGCTCACGCTCGAAATGGTCACTGACGAAGAGCGCGACTACATGTATCGCGTGTATGCGCAGGAACGGCGCATGCGCATCAACCTGGGCATTCGCAGGCGTTTGGCTCCGCTGCTCGAAAACGATCGCCGCAAGATCGAACTGATGAACGCCCTGCTGTTCTCGCTGCCCGGCACGCCTGTGATTTATTACGGCGACGAAATAGGCATGGGGGACAACATTTATCTCGGCGACCGAAACGGCGTCCGCACGCCCATGCAATGGAGCTCGGATCGCAACGCCGGGTTTTCGCGCGCCAATCCGCAGAAGCTGTATCTGCCCATCACTATCGATCCCCAATACCACTACGAATCCGTCAATGTGGAAGCCCAGCGTGACAATCCACATTCGCTGCTGTGGTGGATGAAGCACTTGATCGAACAACGCAAGCAATTCAAGGCATTCGGCCGGGGAACGCTCGAATTTCTGCGTCCTTCCAATCGCAAGGTGCTGGCCTTCTACCGCCGCTATCAGAACGAAACCATACTGGTGGTGGCCAATCTCTCGCGTTTTCCTCAGCACGTCGAGTTGGACCTGGCGCCGTCCACAGGAATGACGCCGGTCGAAATTTTCGGACGGACCGAATTCCCTCCCATCGGCGATCAGCCGTACCTGCTCACGCTCGGTGCTCTCAGTTTCTATTGGCTCTCGCTCGAATCCAGACAGGTCCGCCAGGAATCGGTTCCGAGCGAATCGAGCCAGCCCAGCCTTCCGTTAGTGACCGTGGATTCTTTCGACCAAGTATTCCAAGGCAGAAGCTTGGCCGTCCTGCTGCGCATGCTGCCGGATTTCTTGAAGACTCGCCGCTGGTTCCTGGGAAAGAACCGGACCATCCGCTCCATCGATGTCCTGGATACGCTGACCATCACCGACACTGCATCCCAAATCCTATTAGCCCAGGTTGAGTACACACAAGGCGACCCGGAAATCTACGTTCTGCCCGGCTCGGTGGCTTCGGGAGAAGCAGCGGATCAGGTGAATGCGAAGCTGTCCGACGTGTCAGTGATGCGTCTGCGCGATCCTAGCGGCCACGAAGGCATTCTGTACAGCGCCGTGTGGAACCCCGCGTTCGGCGATGCACTGCTAGGAGCCATCGCCAGACGACGCCGCTTCCGCGGGCGCTTCGGAGAATTGGCCGGGTCTCACACTCGCGAGTTTCGCAAGGTTTGGGGCGAACGCCATCCGGATCTCGCGCCCACCGTCCTCAACGCCGAACAATCCAACACGTCCATTGTTTTTGGCGACCGTTTCATTCTGAAGATGTATCGACGCATCGAGCCCGGCATTCACCCCGAGATCGAGATCGGCGCCTTTCTCACGGAAAGAAACTTCCCTCACGCCGCGCCGCTTACCGGGACCATCGAGTATCGCGGCCAGTTCGGCGATTCTATGAGCCTCGCCGTGCTGCACGGCTTCGTGCAGAACCAGGGCAACGCCTGGCGCTATACGCTGGATGCATTGAGCCAGTTTTTCGAGGCCGCGCTCGCGCATCATGAGCCGGAACACGCCAGTCCCGAGCAGAACGGCCATCCTTTGGACTTGCTCCGTGCCGATTTTCCCCAGCGCGTGCACGAATTGATCGGGACCTACGCGGATTCGGCGCAGTTGCTCGGCCACCGGACCGGCGAGTTGCATCAGGCACTCAGCTCCGACAAAATCGATCCGCGGTTTGCACCAGAAATATTCACCGATCACGCTCGCCAAGCCTTCTATCACGGCATGCTGAGCCTCACCACGCAGACTGTTCAGCTTTTGCGGCAGCAACTAGCAAGTTTGCCTGACCCGGCTCAGGAAGACGCGCGAAAGCTGATCGAGAAAGAGGATCAAATCCGGCGCTTCTTCCGGCCCGTTCCCGAGCGGAGAGTTCCAGCCACGCGAATCCGCCTGCACGACGACTTGCGTCTGGAACAGATCCTCTATACCGGCAAGGATTTCGTCTTCATCGGCTTTGGCGGCCGCGCCGACCGCCCTTTGAGCGAGCGCAGGATCAAGCGGCCTCCCTTGCGGGACGTCGCCGGCCTGCTGTTGTCGTTCGAATATGCAGCTCACGCTGTTCTGTTCGATCAAGTATCCGGCGTCACGCGCCGCCCGGAAATCACGCCGGCGCTAGAATTTTGGGCCGCCTACTGGCGCGATTGGGTGAGCGCGATGTTCTTGAAGAGCTACATCGAGAGCATGAGCCTCCAGAACGACGCCGATGTCCGCCTCCTGCTGGATGTATTCCTAATGGAACGCGCTCTGGAAGAGGTGGGCCGCGAACTCACCGAACGCCCGGCGTGGGTAGGAATCCCGATCCGCCTGATCCTGCGCCTATTAGATGGGGTTACCGAACCGCGACCGTGAGGGAGTCGGTGCCTTTCAGCGTCAGAAGATAGCAGCAACCGGTCGCTTACGCTCGCGGCTCGGTAACGGAGCTACTCAGAG
>PMUN01000307.1 GCA_003166875.1 Bryobacterales bacterium
ATACGAAGCAACAGATGTTTGGTTCCGAAGAATCTTCCGGGAGATGGACTATGGGTGTGGGGCGGACCCCCTGGTCCGCGCTGGGAAATAGATATTACATCGAGTCGGGAAGCCTTCCTGTAGCCGAGCCGCGACCGGAAGGGAGCGACACCACGACCGGCATTCTTGCCAAATCGTCACGCTTCCTTCCGGGCGCGGCTCGGAAGAACGCATGCAGCAGTCATGGCTCGATAAAGGACATCTTCGCTTTGATCAGCACCAGGATCCACCACTGCAGCGTGAGTACGGACACACGCCAGGGCCACCGGACGCGCGCGAGTTCCACTGCAACCGGAGCCACCAACAATGGTTGCAGAAATAACCATATCCGAGCTGTTTCGCCGCGTAGCAGCCCGGATAGATCCACTGTGAGGATTGTCGCCAAACCGATCAGTGTCAGCGCCGCTCCGCTTGGATTCGCCTTGAATTCGTCGCCCAGCTTGCGCAGATGAAACCACAGTATCGGCACTGCGATGATGCCAGCGCCGAGCATAAAGTCGTACAAATCCACCAGCACGGAAACCTTATAAGACCGCCCCAAAAGTTCATTGCCACCCCTCAGATTCGCCAAGGAGTGGCCAAAGGCGGCGGGTGCGTTGTAGCCCGCCACCGCCCAGAGTAGGAAATAAAGTGAGATCGCGGCAGTCAATGCCAGGGCGGATGTTCGTAAGACATTTCGGATAGCTCCCCAGCTACCGTGCTCCCGCCATAACCAGTAAGTGCCGTAATAGACCGGGAACACACCGATCGTCAGAAGATTGTACGCGAAGAAAGTCGCGATGAACACTATGACCCCCATGGTCAAGGTATACGCGTACCATCGGCTCGATGTATTCAAGGCTTTCACGAACATGAGCATGATCAACATCGAACAAAGCGGGTAGATTTGGTCAAACTCCGGGAAGAAAACCGTCAAACCAGGCAATAGTGCATAAAAGGCGCTTGCGACCAGACGCACACGGCGGTCGGTGGTCCATAGTCCCGCGAAGTGGTACATGACAACCACTCCGAAACTCGCCAGGAGACCTACAGCGGCGCCCCCAAGAAATGCGCCGGCATCCCGGCCGAACAGCGTGGCGAAGGCCCAATAAAAGAGGATAGGACCAGCCGGATGGAATTTCGAATGTCCGGTGAGATTGGCCTGCGGAAAATGCGACATCCAGTCCCTGAGGTCATGGATATTGAGCGCGTCGGTGAAATAGGCGGTGGCATCGACGGAGGAGACAATCTGCATGATTCGCTCCGGCCCGCGTGGATCGGCCAGTACGCTGAATAGTTGAAAGCAGAAATTGGCAATTACGAGCGCCGCCAGCCAAAACCACATAGGCACCCGCGAAGCGGTTCGATCCACGCTCCACGCCACTCCCACGATCAGGAGGAACGGCGCTAGCAATGCGAGCCCCATCTGGATCGTTCCCAGGTCCTGCCACGGCCACTCCCACTTGGTCAGACTGAAGAAACCGTTGAGGGGCCCCCATTCGTAAATCACTCCCAGTCCGAACGCCAGACCCACGGCCAGAATCACACCGGCTTGCCGCGCGGTCAACGCAGTCTTATCTCCTTCAGAAGGCGCAACGCCGACTTCAACCGGCTTGCCGCGCGGTCAACGCAGTCTTATCTCCTTCAGAAGGCGCAGCGCCGACTTCAACCGGCTTGCCCGCCGGTCCACGCCGTTTTTTTGATACACGCTTTTCGCTCACGCCTGATTATGATATCCAGGATCTCGGGGAACTCACAACAAACACCGCGCGCTCTGTAGTGTAAGACGTCCGCCGCGAGGTCTTTAAAGGTAGAGGATTGTGCACGATGATACCTCGGCATTGTTGTCTGCTGGTTCTTTTCGCGGGCACTGTTTATTGCCAGTCGCTTCAGCTTGGGATTCAGGGCGGGGTACCTTTCGGCGATCTCTTCTCACCTGACCTGACTGGCGGTTTAAATGAAGGCTTCTTGTACTACAACTCGAAGCCAGTCCCGTACACCGTGGGTCGAATCGCGGAAGTTCAGTTGTCGCATCGGTTCGGCATTGAGGGCAGCGTCCTGTACCAGCGCTTTCACTACACCTATTGGGGCCAATTGATCAACACCTTCAGTCCGGGCGTCACGAACGTTTGGTCGAAGACCACGGGCAATGCGTGGTCCTTTCCGATCCTCTTTAACTGGCATCCATTACGGCGTCACCCGCTTTACTTCGGCGCCGGACCGGCAATCAGAAACCTGCGCGGCCTCGATCAAGTGGTTGACTACGAATCGACATATTCGTTGGGTGGTCCAATTACAACGAAGACAGCCGGCATTGAAACGAGCAATCCTCCCGATTTACGGAAGAGATGGTACCCAGGGCTTGAGGTGAGCGCTGGTTGGCGCTTCCAATTCTCTCCGATTGATGTCTCACCTGAGATTCGCTATACGCGCTGGACGGCCAATATCGCAGATGGTCAATTGGCCTTGCAATTCCCCGCGAATCGAATCGAAGTGCTGGTCTGCATTATGCACAGGATCTTGGCGCGTTAGCTGGCCGTCCCTGAAGGTTAGTGGCATCAGACACATTGAGAAGATATTTCAGCTCGTTCGGAGGCGATGCCCAGGACTTGTTCGCAATCGAGGCGGTTACTCTATACTCGGCTGATGGGAATCTGCCCTTATGAAACTCCATCCATACAGATAGACTTCTCCATCCAAATGAATGTGCCGGTACTCAACACCGGCGGATGGATTTTGAGTGAGGGCGGGAACACGACAGCAGGCACACTCAAGAGCAGCGAGGTGGTTGAGTTCGTGGGTGTGCCGTTCATTCCCCCGGGAGCCGGCGATGCCGTTTTTCAGGTCGAGAATATCTTTGTCGATCCGAGCGCAGAACCACCCGGCTTCCAATTCACGGGAACCGCGTCGATAGTCGGCAACGTATCGATCTACATTCCACCGCTTAACCAACAGCAGGTGGTCGCGGAGAACGCCGTCCCTAAGCCATTCTCACTGGTGTTCGTTGGTTTGGGACTGGGCGCGATGTGGTTAGCGCGGAAGGGCCGTTAGGCCACTCGAAAGAACCGGCACCGTCCCCACCACCACTAAGCACTCACCGCTCCCAGCGCCGAACGTGTTTCCCAAGTCCGTCGCATGCACTACCGAAGGTCGCATGCTGGGAACTGTGCGATCATACCTCCGATGGACCTCAACAAAATGCTGGCGGAACTCCGAGCCGAACGGGAACAGGTCGAGCAAACGATCATGGCGCTGGAACACCTCGCCCGTGGCCAGGGCAAACGTCGCGGGAGACCACCAAAGTGGATGACGGAAGCGAAGCGTATGGGAAGGCCCCCGGGGAGCAAGAACAAGCTGAAAGCGCGCGAGGAGTAAACGTTACGCAGTAACGTTCTGCGAGTTACTCGGTGGAGGCAAGCTGGCCCGAGTTCTGTTATCACGAACGGCTGAATGCTACGATGGACATGAGATCCGCGCCCGTAGCTCAGCTGGATAGAGCGATTGGCTTCGAACCAATAGGCCGGGGGTTCGAGTCCCTCCGGGCGCGCCANNTATGCCCAGAAGTATGCCCACTGGTTGCCATTTGTGCCCGATCCATCGCAGCACGTATCGTCTGCTCCTGAGGGTGAACGTATCGTTTCGTGATGTTCATGTCGCGGTGGCCCGTGAGGTATGCCAGCGTCCAAGGGTCCATATAAGGTGCCCAGCGCGTGAGGCAGGTGTGACGGAGGGTGTAGAGCTCGAACCCCTCGAACTTTGCGTCTTCCCGTTTGGTCTGCTTTCGTAGGATGACCGTTGCCTCCCGAATAGCTTTGGCGTGTTGCT
>PMUN01000062.1 GCA_003166875.1 Bryobacterales bacterium
TGGGGCGCGGGAACCACCATCACGCTTTTCTATAACGGCGTAATCCTAGGAGCAGTCGCAGTGGATTATGTGTACGCCGGGCAGGCTCGATTCTTGCTTGGATGGCTGCTTCCACACGGCGCAATCGAGATCCCGGCGATTCTGTTGGGAGGACAAGCTGGATTCCTGCTAGCCAGCGCGCTCATCGGATGGGGCAGCCGCAAGACTCGCCGCCAGCGACTGCGCGAGATCGCGCCCGATTTAACCACCATCATCTTCGGCGCGGGTGTTCTCCTGATATGGGCGGGCATCGTCGAGTCGTTCCTATCGCAATATCATCAACCCGTGATACCGTATGCGCTCAAAATCGCATTCGGCGCAGCGGAGTTGGTAGCGCTTACGCTGTTTCTCGCGAGATCAGGCACTGCGTCTGAAAAGAGAGCGAATTGAGATACGCCCGAACCAACACGTTACTGCTCCGCACGCCGGAAGGAATTGTGTTTTCGCTCCCGCTCGCCGGCCCTGTGAGCCGATTCCTGGCCTGGGGCATCGATGTCGGTTGCATCATAACCGCATCGAGCGTGGTCGAGCAGATTCTCGGCCTCTTCGGCAATGCGGGCTTCGCACGGGCGACTTACATCATCGCGTACTTCCTCATTTCCATCGGATACGGAATCACGCTCGAATGGTTTTGGCGCGGACAAACAGTTGGAAAGCGAGTGCTGAAGCTGCGAGTAATGGACGAGCATGCGTTGCGCCTCGAGTTCGGCCAGGTGGTGGTGCGTAACCTGCTGCGCTTCGTCGACCTCTTGCCTGGCTTATACCTGGTTGGCGGAACTGCGTGCGTCCTGAGCCGTAGATTCCAGCGTCTGGGTGATCTCGCGGCCAACACCATCGTGGTGCGAAATCAAGAAGTCCCGCAGCCAAACCTGGAACAATTGTTGGGCGGAAAGTTTAATTCGCTTTTGGAATATCGGCACCTGGCGGCGCGCCTACGCCAGCGGACGTCGCCACAAGCTGCCGCTGTGGCGCTGGAGGCGTTGCTCCGCCGCGATGAGTTGGAGCCACAAGCCCGGCTGCAGCTTTTCGCCGGCCTGGCGGATCACTTCCGGTCTCTGGTCGAGTTCCCGCTCGAAGCCATTGAGCAACTAAGCGACGAGCAGTACGTGCGAAACGTTGTTGAGATTCTATACCGCCGCACGGATGGAAGCGCATGATCAGGAAAGAAACCAAGCGCGTCACAGTGCGGGAAGGATACGATCTCTGGGCCGGCACCTACGATCGCACTCCCAATCCCGTGGTGGCCATGGATTCCCGCCACACCTTGCACCTGCTGGATCCAAAACCGGGCGAGAAGATTCTGGACGCCGGCTGCGGAACCGGACGCAATCTCGCGCGAATCAGCAAGGCGGGCGCAAATCCTTATGGATTGGATTTCTCGTTCGGCATGCTGCGAGTCGCCAAAAAGAACGTGCCAAGCGTGCCCGTGGTTCAAGCGGACTTGCAGGCCGAACTCCCATTTCGCTCAGCGCAGTTCTCGGCCGCGCTTTGCGCCTTGATCGGCGAGCATATCGAGAAGCTAGCGTTCACGCTTTCACAACTGTGGAAAGCCTTGCAACCGGGCGGCTGGCTGGTGTTCTCGGTCTATCACCCCGACTTAGCCGAGGCCGGCAAAGAAGCAAATTTCCAACTGGGCCACACGGAATATCGTCTGGGCGCCATCCGCTACACCACGTCGGATTATCTTGAATTGACGTGGGCCGCGGGCTTCCGCGAAATCCGCTCCTTCGAGTACAGGGCTGATCAACAACTAGTCGATCAAATTCCCTCGGCCTCTGAGTTACTCGAGAAGCCGGTGATCTTCGCGCTGAAGGCAAAGCGGCCGCACTGATCACAACTTCGGCCGCACCATCTCAAACCGATCCGTGGTCCGCGTATACGTTGCGCCAGCCATCCTTCCGATCGGCCGCAGTTTATCCGGATCAATCTTGAAATCGTCGAAGTATTGATCGTCCACGTGGAATCGCACCACTTCGCCCAGAACCAGATTCCCGCTCCCCGGCAACTCGCCGAACTCAATCGTTAGATATAGCTTGCACTCCATATGGACATGCGATTCAGCCACTCGCGGCGGTTTCACCAGATCGCTTGGAATCGGAGTCAATCCGGAAGCTTCGAACTCGTCAACCTCAGACGGAAAATCGGCCGAGCACGCGTTCATCTTCTCCGCGAATTCCTCGGAGACGATATTCACCACGAACTCCTTGGTCGCCAAAATATTCCGCAGCGTATCCTTATATGGATCAGGACCCGGCCGGCGCAGCGGGCAGAAACAGATCACCGGCGGATTCGCGCTCACCGCGGTGAAGAAACTGAATGGCGCGAGATTCGGAATTCCATCCTGGCTGATCGTCGAGACAAAGGCGATGGGGCGAGGTACAACGGCCCCGATCAGCAGCTTATAAACATTCTGATGACCGGCTTCCCGCGGATCGATGATCAATCAGCGGGTCTCCACCGGCTTCTTCTCCATCCAGCTCATCCAATAATCCTTCCACTCCACGCTTTCGCCCGCAGGCAATACCTGAATCGGATTCAATCCGTCCAGCATCACCGCGTATTCATCGGTGTGAGTTTTCTTTTTCTGATTGGCGAGCGCCTTGGGATGCGGCCCATGATGGATGCCGCGCGGATGCAGCGTGGCCATGCCCGCCTTGATGTTGTCCTTGCTAAAAAAATCGCCGTCGTGATAGAAAATGAACTCGTCGTAGTCCGTATTGCGATGGAAGAACGGCACGCGCAGAGCATCTTCATCCTGCTCCAGCGGCCGCGGCAGGAAGCTGCACACCACCGCGCCCTCGGTGACAAACGTCGTATGAGCACTGGGCGGCAGATGCGCGCGATGGCTCATCACGGGACGAATGTCCCGCATGTTGATTTTCCATACCGTGAGGTCGCCCTTCCATCCCACCACGTCCATGGGATTGAACGGATAAACCACCTTCGAAATCTCGTCGTCCGCTTTGATCCGGATTTCCCACTCCGCGCGATCGTCCAACATTGGCGCTGGCTCCGGTGTCACCACCGTTGCGGGATCATAAAGCGCGTGCTGCCCCAGCAACCCTTTCTCCGGTTGCTCGAACTCGTGCTTAGACTCAATGATCAAAAAGAAATTGTCGCGCTCTTCTGGGACCACGCGATAAGTGACAGCTCGCGGAATATTGATGTAGTCGCCCGCTTCGTACGCCATCGGGCCAAAATCAGTTTCGATCTTCCCACGCCCGCGATGAACGAAATACAGCTCGTCGCCGTCCGCGTTACGGAAGTAAAACGGCATCGCCTCCGCGCGGCGAGACACAAACAGGCGCACGTCATTGTTGCCTAGAAACGCCACCGGCATGCCTTCCGCATCGTTCTCATCAGATGGTCTCAGTTGATTCAGATCGAAACAGTGGGGACGCAGCTTGCCCTCAAAGCGGATCCAACCGGTAGGCGGATGCGCGTGATAAAGATGAGCCGACTTTCCGTAAAATCCCTTGCGCCCGTGTTCTTCCTCGTAGGTTCCTTCCGGAAGACCGACATGGGCTTGGCTGGTGATCTTGCCCTTTTTCAACGGATACATGGTTTGTCTCCTGCTTTCAGTATAGGAAACGCCCGGCTAGACCAGATTTATCTTGTTCCATTTTCGGATTCCCTCATCGGCAGTGATGAGAGTGAGACCGTGACAACGAGCCGTCGCGACGATGATCTGGTCCGCCGGGTCTCGAGGAAAGTCGTCGCCCAGCCGCACACTCTCAGCTGCAATTTTGGGCGTCAAGGGAAGAATCGTGATCAAGGGGTGGGATTCGATACTGTCCAGCCAGGCGTCCAGCGGTGTGTCAATGCTGATTCTGCGCCGGTGTATCATCATCGCAAACTCTCGCAATGAAATTGCGCTCAAACCGGCCGGCCGTCCTTGGTCCTCCAATTCCTGAAGGACCCGCGCCTGAGCCTTGCTCAACTGGCGGAACTCTGTGCGCCACCAAAGCAGGATGTGCGTATCCAACAGGTAGGAAATCACTCCGCGTCGGCCTCCCACGGATCATCGTGGAAATGAACGATGTCACCAAGGATTTTGACTGTGTCCTTCCACGTTCCCCGCAGCGGACGCCGCTGAGCGTCGGTAGGACCAACCTGCGCTATTGGCCGTCCCCGCTTTGTGATGACGATTCGGTCGCCTTTTTTTTCGACGTCGTCCAGCAGCCGCAGGCACTTGGCCTTGAACTCGGTTACTGGAACGGTGACTTCTTTCATACATCCATTTTAGATCTGACCACTCCAAATGGTCAAATCAATCGTCTTATAGACACCACTTGCAAGTGGTGTCTCAATGGGGTAGCATGGTTTCGGAGCAGGTATGAATCGGCCCTCGGCATCTATCGCCAGCCCGCCCGGCCTCACCACCACCGAAGCTCCATTTATAGAACAAGCCCAGCGCGACGGAAAACTCTACGTCACACAACCATACGAGCTTTACTCTGAGGAAAACCATCAGGCTTGGCAAAAACTCTATCAACGAATGTTGCCGCGCTGGCAGCGCTATGCCAACCCGCACTTCCTGGAAGGGATCGGTTCGCTCTGCCTGGACCCGAACCGCTTACCGCGCCTGGAAGACGTCAACCGCTTTCTTCGACCGCTAACGGGCTTCCGAGCCAAAGCCGTGAGCGGTTATGTTCCCGCATTCCTTTTCTTTGATAGCCTTCGCAATCGTGAATTCCCCACCACCATCACTATCCGCCGCTCCGATCAGTTGGATTATCTGCCAGAGCCCGATATCTTTCACGACATCGCCGGACACGTACCCATGCACACCGACAAGCTTTTCGCGGAAGCGTTGGTGCGTTTCGGTCAGTGCGCGCACACAGCCGCCGAGTTGGTCTCCGGAATTCGCGGCCGCGAGACCCAGATGCACTGCCTAACCAGCATCATTAAGGCTATGGCTCGCTTCTTCTGGTTCACAATCGAATTCGGATTGATGCGCGGCGCCGACGGTCTCAAGGTGTACGGCAGCGGATTGCTCAGTTCCTACGGCGAGATCGCGCACGCTATTGAAGCGCCTGAAGTGCAGCGTTTCCCAATCAAGCTGGAATGGGCCATCAACCAGGCTTTCGAAATCCACCATTACCAGCCGTTGCTGTTCATCGTCGATTCCTTCGATCATCTATTCGGACTGGTAGACCAACTCGAAGCTTGGATGAAGGCTGGCAAACTAAACAATGTGGCGCCCGGCGAACCTGGTGTGAACGAAGAGGACTTGAAGAGCTTCCTCCACGCCGAGCTTGGTTAGCTTTATGAAATGCGGTAAACGAAGGCGTCCTCGATAAACCGGTCGCCGATCATTTGTCCGCCCAGCCGCATCCCTTCAACGCTTTTGGTC
Source organism: Bryobacterales bacterium (assembly GCA_003166875.1). GTDB lineage: Bacteria > Acidobacteriota > Terriglobia > Bryobacterales > Bryobacteraceae > Palsa-89. Next base: position 5,396 of record PMUN01000062.1, read on the forward strand.
TTCCCGAAGATCTTACGCAGCCCCTTGATGAATGGATCTGTCATTGCGAAGATCATCGCGACGGGTGTCTTCTCGGATGTCATACCTTCAGCCCTTAACGAATCGTGAAGCAGCCGGTATGCGGCCCTGAGTTCAAGTGCGTCGAATCCACGCGCCGCGATCACTAGGCGCCAATCCTCGTATTCCGAAAGATGTGCCCAGAGTGCAACGCTCACCTTCACTTTGGCACGATCGAGAATGTCGATCACTTCCGCGCCCCGGCCGATGTCTATGTTTAATAACACCACGACGTCCTTCGCTAACCGCCAACAGCGGAAGTGCGATTCTCCATTATCCTGAATCGCGATTCCAAAATCGCGATTCCAAAACCGAGCCGCGACCGGAAGGGAGCGATACCACGGTCGGCAATGCCTTGCTAGAATTGTCACGCTTCCTTCCGGGCGCGGCTCGGAAGACGCGCCGGTAAAACGCGGTCGACGTTCGTAATTCGACGGACCGGCACCGTTTGCTTCATAATATGAACGTGCGAGTCTATTTCGCCGCTATCATCCTCTGCGCAACCGCGTCCCTGTTCGCGCAGACGTCGGCACCCTCCTGGCAAACTTCCGACAAGCTCGGCGCCATCGATCTTTCCGCCCTCACCCCGGCACAAAAACAAGCTGTCCTGAAGCTGACGCGTGAACAGGATTGCTCCTGCCTGTGCGGCATGAAAGTGGCCGAGTGCGTCAATCGCGACCCGAACTGCACCTACAGCAAGGCGCTGGTGGCCCTCGCCATCAAGGGCGTCCAGGAAGGCAAGAGCCTGGTCGAGATCAGCAAACTGATGGACGCATCGCCCAAGGCGCATCGTCCGAAGCTGCTGGAAGATCCGGTTGCGATTCCCGTAAGCGGCTCGCCGACCCGCGGACCAAACGACGCGCGAATTGCGCTGATCGAATTTTCCGACTTTGAATGCCCGTATTGCTCCTTGGCGGTTGGCGAAGTAAACACCATCATGACCGCCTATCCCAAGGACGTGAAGCTGATCTACAAGCAATTCCCCCTCTCCATGCATCCGCACGCGCCTTTGGCTGCCGCGGCATCGTTAGCCGCTAACCAACAAGGTAAGTTCTGGCAGATGCACGATGCCCTGTTCAAGAACTTCCGCAAGCTTTCCCGCGAAAACATCCTTGCGTTGGCGAAAGAAATCGGGCTCGACATGGACAAGTTCACGGCCGATCTCGATTCCCCCAAATATCAAGCCGTGATCAAGAAGGATCTGGCCGATGGCGAAACTGCCGGTGTTTATGGGACGCCCTCGTTCTTTGTCAACGGCAAACACTATAACGGGCCGCTCAGCCTGGAATCAATAAAGCCGATTCTGGATGCGGAATTAAAGGGCGTGAAGCCCCAAGTTGCCTCCACGCGCTGAATTTTTTATTGAGCGCTTCCCGAGCCTGCTTGCACTATCTAGGGTAGAATCGCGTACTCAATGACCGCAGACAGGACCGGGCTTTAACCCCAACTCGCAGTATCACGCTGCGATGATCAACTCCTACGCCTTCCGAACCTCGGCCATTCTACGTGCGCAGTGAAGCTGATTGGACGGAAGCGCTATTGTTCTCCACTGAGCCAACCGCAGGCCGGCTGCCGGCCTACATTCCTGAACTCGATGGCATTCGCGCCATTGCCGTGCTGATGGTCCTGATGATGCACGTTTTCACGCTCGACGACCAGTCCTCGGCCGCGCTGCTGAACGTCGTGCCTCGAGCATTGGTCGTACTGATCGGACACGGATGGCTGGGCGTAGACCTGTTTTTCGTGCTGTCTGGATTCCTGATCACGGGAATCCTGCTATACAGCCCAGATCAGTTGCAACATTTCTATGGCCGGCGGGTCCTCCGGATTCTTCCGCTCTATTTTCTATGTATCGTGGTGATGGCTTACTTCTATCCCGGCAACGGCTCGTATTTCCTGTTGAGCCTGGTGTTCTTTGCGAATGTGGCCGGCCTGCTGGGCGTCAGCGTGCCGCACGGGCCCGGAGTATTCTGGTCACTCGCCGTTGAGGAGCACTTTTATTTGGTCTGGCCATGGCTGGTCCGTACGCTGAGCCGGCGAGCTCTGGTGTTAGCTTGCGCGTTCATAATAATCAGTGAACCGATTCTGCGCGCGGTATTCGCGGCCCACGGTACGGACGTCTATAATCCCTCCTGGTTCCGCTTCGATGGACTCGCCTCCGGTGCGCTGCTGGCCGTTTGGTTCCGGTCTCCGTCAGCATCCCAACGGCGATCGTTAATCGCCGCTGCCGCTTCGGTTGCCGCCGCCATCGCAATAACCATCGCCGGTCTTCCATTCGGCATTATGGCAAAGACAGTGGCCGGCATGTCTTTGCGATACAACCAAGCGACGCTGGTGTACGTTGCTGGAATGCTGGTGGCGATCTCCCGGCGGTCAACCTGGCTGACCGCGCCTCTCCGCTGGCCGTTTGCCCGCCTTACGGGTGAATTGAGCTACTGCTTGTACTTGATTCACTTGGCTCTTCTCGATGGCTATATGGCTGTGTTCCGGCATTATGTCCCGGCCGGTCTCACATTCCCCCAGTTGTTGCTTCGCGCAGTGGTGGTGCTCTCCGCGTCGTACGGATTGGCGCTCGTTTCCCGCCGTTTTTTCGAGCGCCCCATCCTTTCGCTCAAGCGCTATCTCACCGATAGGCCCGGCCGCAGGAAGATCATATACGCTACTCAATAAACTATCGCGGCTGGCTGGCCAATAAAATCAAAGCCTCCAGCGTTCGCGACTTACGAGCTTCGTCCAGGATCAGATAGCGATGCTTTCCATCGGAGGAAGCCGTGAACAGCGTGTTCCCCTTGTCGTCCACCCGCACCGTGCCAGCCGGAGATAGCGCAAAATAACCAGCGTCGGGACGCACCGCATAAAGCGCCGCGGTCAGATCCCAGCTTGGCCGATCGTAGGGCATGTGCATATAGTTGCGATAGGCATCCACCACCGGATGGTCCGGCGCCCAAGAAAAATCATGCTCGATGCCGCGCGCTGGAAACAGCAGCGCCTGGCCGATCTCGAACCCGCTGAACACCACTGGTGACGGCCATTCGGCAAATACCTTTTGCGCGGATGGAATATCGGTCACCACGTTGTACTCTGGTTGAGCCGGCGGAAAATGTCCCGCCATCGCCACCAGCAGCCGCACTTTTTGCGCTACCAATTGCGCACCATTAAGAGGACTGCTCTCATCCGCGCGGGAATCCAACAACCGCGCCAGGTTGGTGCTGAAACCCACCTGCACGATGGTGACACTCGCGTCACTTTCGTGTGCCAGTACTCGCCTCAAAACTGCGACTGCATCGGGCGCCGCGCCCAAAGCCATCCGCCGCGGATAAACGTACGACCCATCCGGATGCCTGCGCTCCGAGGGCACCCGGATCATAGGACTGTCGTTCGGCGTCTTGCCATTCTTCACGATGCCGATAGGAATCTCCCCGCGCCGGTAAAATGTATCTTCCACGTCAACAAACGCCGCAGCATACGGATTGTCCTTGGTGATGGTCACGGCCAACAGCTTCGCCTCGCCGCGGGTCTCGAGCGCATGCAGAATCCCGAGCGCCAGGGCATCGTCCACATCGTTACCCATATCGGTGTCGAAGATCACGCGGACCGGGCCACTGGCCGCGAATAGAGACTCGCAAAGCGCCGCGGCCAGAACCAGCCGCGCCAAGCTGCTACGTCGTGAGGTCAACTTCAAGCGTCACCGTGGCTTGGATATTCACGAGTCCAGGCAGGACCGGCGTAGTGGTCGCTCCAGGGGTGGCGACCACTGGCGTTACACTCGTCGAAACGTTCTCTTGGATCGACCGAACCGCGCCCGAGTGCATGCCGACGCCAGACGCCATGGCATCCGCGTGCGCCTTCGCTTGCGTGGTAGCCAGCTTCAACGCTTGTTGCAAAACCGGATCCGGATTCTGGAGCGTGAACTGCAGGCTCTGCACAGTCGTGGCTCCCGCTTGCACTCCGGTATCGATGATGGTCCCAACCATGCTTAGATCACTCGCGGATACTTGCACCGTGTTGGACGCCGTATATCCCGTGAGGACCGGGTTTCCGCCCGGCGGATAGTTGTAATTTGGACTAAGCGAATAGCCGATGGTTTGAATGTTCCCGGTGGACCCCAGCAGCGTTTGCAGCGCGGCAAGCAACGCGCTGACTTGCGCGGCATTTTGCGCGGCAGCAGTCTGCGCCGTGGTGGCCGTCGTAACCACGCCAAAGTCGATCTGAGCCAGGTCCGGCTTTACCGAGACACTACCTTGACCCACGGCCCGAATGAAGGGGGGCCGTGGCGTGGACGACTGCGCATAAGCAATCGGTAAGCAAAACGATACCGCGAGAGCGGTGACGAACTTCATATTTCTCCTCTCGGACGCGGATGAACCATTCTAACCGAACCGCGACCGTAAGGGAGTCGGTGCTTTAACTCGCGGATTATTGCCGCCCACCCCTGCGAATGCTTCCCAACAAATTGTCGAGCCGCCCTTCCGAACGAAGCCGATCGAATCTCGGCTCGACCGCTAGCCACCCGAGCCACACATCGCGATCGTCGCAGGCTTGCTTGAGCCATTTTACGGCGTTGCGATTCTCGCCCAAACCTGCGTATACCAGCCCCACCCAGTAAGCGGAGACGCGACGGTTTTGAGATAACCGTTCCAGCTCGTGTAATAATTCTTCGGCCTCCGGGCGCTGTCCCGTTATCGCGTATGCATGACCTAATGCGGCCGTCGCCGCCGGATGATTGGCCGAGCAAACTCGAGCATTTTGAAATTCAACAACCGCTTCCTCCAGCCTGCCCATCTGCTGGCACGCCAGTCCGAGCGAAAGCTGTGCCGGCGCAAACCTCGGCTCCATTGCTAACGTTCTCCAGGCTTGTTCCATCGCAGCTTGATAGTCCCGCGCCATGTAAAGTGCCCAGGCTGCCTCCGCGCTGATTGCCAGCGAGAGAGGATCCAGTTGTTGCGCCCTTCGAATCTCCTGAATGGCTTCCGGATGCCTCTCCAATGCCGACAGCAGAGCCGCGTACATCCGGTGGCCCTGTGCATCGTTCGGCTTCAGCCCGAGCGCCTGTCGATATGCCGCTTCAGCGCCCGTCCAATCCCATTCATACAGCTTCTTAACACCGGCGAGCGCTGTATGTGCTTCCGCGAGCTTGTCATCGATGCCGAGAGCGGCGGAGATGAATTCGCTGGCGCGTTCGTGCGCCTCTTTCGCAGACAGGATGCCCAGATACGCGAGCAGGCTGTAGGTGTCCGCCAATCCCGCATAGGCCAGCGCGCAATCTGGCTCAGCTCCGAGCGCGGCTTCAAAGTAGGCCACGCTCTTTCTGAGATCTTCCTCCGTCATTTTATTTTGAAAATATCGGCCCTTGAGGTAGTCGTGATACGCATCCAGATTACCCGCGTAGACTTTCTCGATATTCATTGTCTGGGCGGAGGGCGCTACGCGCTCCTCGATGGGTTCCACCGGAGCGATGAACCGGTAGCCGAGTCCGGCTCTGGTCTCGATAAAACGCGGATTCTCCGGGGAATCGCCCAAGGCTCGCCGCAGCGAATTCACTGCGGTATTCAGGCTGCGATCGAAGTTCACGTGCAGATCCGGCCAAAGATGCTGAGCCAGTTGCCCGCGCGTGACGAATTTGCCCGCACGAGAGAGCAACACATGCAGGATCTGAAACGGTTTCTGCTGCAGCTTCACTCTCAGCCCGCGCCGCCGCAACTCGCAATTCTGCATATCCAGGTCGAAGACGCCGAAGCGGAGCCTTATATCGCCGCGTAAAATCAGTTCTTCCGTGAAATCCCTTGGCATCACCACTTTAGATCTTGACAACCATTTGATCTGCTGCTGACGGCCGTTCTCGACTGTTGATTCGTCTTTGACATTGGACGTTTCAATTCTTCAAAGGTTCAGGAAAAAAGGAGACTAGTTATGAATCTACAAAGGAAGTTAAAGCTTGGTCTGCTGGCGCTTGCAATTGTAATAGTGGCGTCGGCCGTCCCGGCTAATGCTCAGCAACTTTATCGGGCAACATTCACGCTACCGTTCGAAGCACAGTGGGGTAGCACCGTCATCGAGCCTGGTCAGTACACGATTACGGTAGAGGAAGCACTCGGACAGAAACTGATTCGCGTGCACGGATCCCAAGAGCTGGTGATGTTCGCCGGTCCATCCAGCTCCGAGCCGTTCGGGGACAACGGCAAGCTGGTTTTTGTAAATGTCAATGGACTTTACACTCTGAAGGCGTTCAACGCCGCTGCCATCGGGCAAGCGTTCATTTTCCCGGTGCACAAAGTGAGAGGCGAGCGTGCGCAGGTGACCACCGTCGGCCTCGGCACCAATTAAAAGCGTGAAGACGAGCGCGCGGCTCGGAACAATGTGGGTCACCGGGCCGCGACCGTGTTCGAGAGTGTTACCGAACCGCGACCGTGAGGGAGTCGGCCTAAACGCGTTACCGAACCGCGACCGTGAGGGAGTCGGTGCCTTTCTAACCCAACCGAATCAGGCCGATCTCCAGAATATCCGCATTGGAAGCCCGTATCCGTTCCAGCATTTCAGCGTCCGGTTCCTTCTCCAGATTGATCCTCGCCACCGCAGCTTCCGCCCCCTCAAAGATGATATTTTCCATCTCCTGTACATTGATACGCGCCTCGCTGATGGCATCCAAAACACTCGCCAGGACACCCGGCCGATCCAGATGCCGAACAACCACAGCGCAAGTGGATGGCGTCGCCTTGGCCAGGTTCACCACGTTCGGAACTTTTCCCGTCTCCTCAAAAGCCCGAACGATTCGTACCGTCTCAGCCGCGATTGCCTCCTGCGCCTGATCCGTGGACGCACCAATATGATGCGTTCCGTAGACTAGACCCGCCTTCACAATCTCATCCGTGAACTCCCCAGTTCCCGCGGTTGGTTCTTTCTCGAACACGTCTAAGCCGGCCCGAATTCCCTTTTCGCGAACGGCGCGGCTCAACGCGTCGTGATCCACTACTTCCGCGCGCGATGTGTTGATGAAATACGCGCCCGGCCGCATCCGCTCGAAAAACTTTGCTCCAATAAGGCCGCGTGTCTGCGCGTTCAGCGCCACGTGCACGCTTACGATGTCCGATGCCGAGGCGACATTATCCAGCGAAGACTTGTATTCGATTCGAAGCTGCTCGGCAGTTTCCGGAGTCAGGCTGCGGCTCCACGCCACAACCGGCATGCCGAAGCCCCGCGCTCTCGGGATCATCTCACGGCCGATCTGGCCCAGACCAATCAGCCCCAGCGTGCGCCCAAACAAACCGCGCGCTTTCGAGTATTCAGTTTTATTCCAACGGCCCTCTCCGAGCGAAATGACGTTATCTGCGATCCGCCGGTCTAGTGCCAGGATCAGCGCAAAGGCCAACTCCGCCACGGCGATGGAATTCTTCCCCGGGCAGTTGGATACGTAAATACCGCGGCGCGATGCGGCGGCCACATCAATGGTGTTGTAGCCGGCTCCCGCGCGAACTACCAGCTTCAACGCGCCGGTAGCGAGCGCAGCCTCGGTGACTTTCGTGGATCGGACCACCAGCACGTCCGGCCGCAGCCGGTCCACTTCGCCGGGCAACGTTTCGTCCGTCAGGCCGGGCTGATAGATCACTTCGTAGCCGGCGGATTTGAACCCCTCCTGGCCGGACTCCTCAAACTTATCCGCGATTAGGACACGCACGGAGTAACCATACCATTTCCGCTATTCTTCGTACATGCTGTTGGCGGCAGTGGTGGAGACTTCCAGGCGCGTATCGGAAACCTCCAAGCGTCTCGAAAAAGTAGGTCTGCTGGCGCGCTTGCTGCTGGAGCTTCGCCCCGAGGAAATCGAAATCGTAGTCCGGTTCCTCGCGGGCAGCATTCGCCAAGGACGCATTGGTATCGGCTACGCCACCCTGCGTGACACCCAAGGTTCCGCGGCCGAAACCCCGAGCCTCGAAATCGCGGAAGTGGATCGAACATTTCAATCCATCGTCGAAACTTCGGGGAGCGGCTCCCAGCGCCAGCGTTCCCAGCTTCTGCATCAAATGCTGTCTCGCGCAACCCAGGCGGAACAACAGTTCTTGGTGCGTTTGCTCATGGGCGAACTCCGGCAGGGAGCGCTCGAGGCCGTGATGGTGGAAGCGCTCGCGAAAGCATCCGGCGCCAATGTGGAACGCGTCCGCCGCGCCGTGATGCTGGCCGGAGATATCGCCCCCGTAGCGCGCGCCCTTTTGGAACAAGGCGAGGCCGCGCTCGCTCAATATGATGTCCAGCTTTTTCGCCCCGTGCAGCCGATGCTGGCTGGAACCGCGGACGATGTCATCGAAGCGCTGGCCGAACTCGGCCTCGGGGAAGCCGCCCTGGAGTTCAAACTCGACGGCGCGCGCGTGCAAGTACATCGGTCCGGCGACGATGTAGTGGTATACTCACGCAGTTTGAACGACGTCTCGGCGGCGGTGCCTGAAGTGGTGGAAGCAGTGCGCGCTCTTCCGGTGAAAGACTTGATCCTGGATGGCGAGGTTCTCAGCTTGCAGCCGGACGGCCGGCCCCAGCCGTTTCAAGTCACCATGCGGCGATTCGGCCGCAAGCTGGACGTCCATCGCATGCGCACCGAACTACCCATGACCCCGTTCTGGTTTGATTTGCTATATCTGAACGGCGGCAATCTGCTGGATGAGCCGCAGTCGCGCCGCTTTGCTACATTGTCTGAAATAGCCGGAGCTTCGCTGATTCCTCATACCACCACCTCGGATGCAGAACGTGCCGGCGAATTCCTGGAGCAGTCTCTGAACCGCGGGCACGAGGGGATCATGGCCAAAGCCATCGACGCCCGCTACGCAGCCGGAGCGCGTGGGCAAAGCTGGCTGAAAGTGAAGCGTGCGCGCACGCTGGATCTGATTATTTTGGCTGCCGAATGGGGACACGGCAGGCGCCATGGGAAGCTGAGCAACCTGCATCTCGGCGCGCCGGACACTCAGAAAGGCGGCTTCGCCATGCTCGGAAAAACATTCAAGGGACTCACCGATGAGATGCTAGCCTGGCAGACGCAGGAACTTCTCAAGATCGAGATCAGCCGCGATAGCTATACCGTGTACGTCGAGCCAAAACTGGTAGTGGAAATCGCGTTCAACGAAATTCAAGTGAGCCCTCGCTATCCGAGCGGCCTGGCGCTGCGCTTTGCGCGGGTGAAGCGATATCGCACCGACAAATCGGCCGCGCAGGCGGACACGTTCCAGACCGTGCAGAAGCTGGCGGGCGCTTGAGTACTCGTACGCGCTGGGCCATCGTGCTCGTGCCGGCGCTGCTACTTTATTTTCTCCCTGTACCCGGCCTGAATCCCGGCCAGCGTCATCTGCTCGCAATCTTCGTTGGGACCATTATTTCCCTGGTGGCTCAGCCGGTCGTCATGGGCGTCAGCGTGTTGCTGGCGATGACCATTCTGGTGCTGACCAACACGCTGCCGGGAACCAAAGTCCTTTCCGGATTCAGTAACGCCACGGTGTGGCTGATCTTCACCGCGTTCCTGTTCGCCCGAGCCATCACGGCAACGGGTTTCGGCCTGCGCGTCGCGTACCTGTTTGTCCGCCGCTTCGGCCACAGCGCTCTCACTCTCGGCTACTCGGTTGCGGCATCCGACTTGGCTCTCGCGCCATTCATTCCCTCCGATACCGCGCGGGGCGGCGGCGTCATCTATCCCATAGCCCGCAGCTTGGCGCAAGTTTTCGGATCGGAACCAGGCCCCACCGCAGGACGCATCGGGGCGTTCCTCATGCTAGTCGGCTTTCACACTACCTACGCTACATCCGCCATGTTCCTGACCGGAATGGCCGCCAATCCTCTAATTGCGGAACTGGCTCACAAGATCGCGCATGTGGAATTGACCTGGGGACAATGGGCATTAGCCGCCGCCGTACCGGGGCTCCTCTCGCTGACCGTGATTCCCTACCTCATTTATCGCTTACACCCACCCGAGATCCGGGACACACAAGCCGCGCAACGCCACGCCCTGCAGGAACTGCATCGCATGGGTCCGCTCAGCAGCCGCGAGTGGAGGCTGCTCGCGATCCTGCTCGGCGTGATGGCTGGTTGGGTAACATCGCCTTGGCACGGATTGCACAACGCCTTCGTCGCGCTGGCGGGCGTCTCAGCGATCTTGCTCAGCCGCGTGCTCACTTGGGATGATTTGCTGCACGAAACCAAAGCCTGGGACGCACTGATCTGGTTCGCCGGACTCTTGATGATGGCCGACGCGCTGTTGGATTCGGGCGTCATCAAAATAATTTCCGGCGCCGTTTTCGCGCACATGACCGGGTGGCCCTGGCCCGTGGCTGCCGCCGTTCTCGCCTGCACATATCTGTACGTTCACTACGGATTCGCCAGCATGACCGCGCACGTCACCGCGCTCTATCCAGGATTCCTCGCGGCCGGCCTGGTGGCAGGCGCGCCGCCGTTGCTGATGGCGCTGCTACTGGCGTTCTTCTCGAATCTAGACGCTGCTATGACCCACTACGGCACCGGCTCCGCCCCAGTATATTTCGGCGCCGGCTACGTATCGCAAACCACCTGGTGGCGCCTCGGATTCCTGATATCGCTAGTAAACCTCATCATCTGGCTAGGCGTCGGATCCCTTTGGTGGAAACTACTGGGCATGTGGTAGCAAGCGTGACCGAGCCGCGACCGTAAAGGAGTTTTCCGTGGGCCTACTGGCCCACCAAAGGCGATGAAGACGCCCCGTGGCGCACGCACTCNNGCGTGCCGCGTTCACACTCGTGTGAACGCCGGGATCTTTTCTGAACACCTGTGTTCGCAAGAGTACGAACACGGCACGCATGAGTGCCGGCAGTTCGCTAAATCCGTGCGCCTGCCATAGAGCGAATGACTATGGCCACATCAGGATGCGTCTAACTCGGTCGTCGCAAACCCATCCAATTCGACCTTTGAACGGACCCGAGGTAATCTGGATCTTATCCATGGCGTTACCGTACTGTTCTTTCATAGTGCACCGGCAATCGGGCACAATTTGAAGGATTCTAGCATCCGAAGCGGTAACTAGATCGAATCCCGGCGCAGATTTGATACTCTTCAAAAACTCGCGCCGGCGCGGTGGTTCCTGCCCCTCGAAGTTCTCGGTCCGAATTATCGTCTCCCACTCTGCCGAGCTGCGTCCGCGACGTGCGAGCATCTGCCGATTACCTTCAGCGAATATCATCTTTCGAATGTCTTGGGAGTCATTCGCAACTCTCACCAGGTCTCTCTCCGCTATACGCACGGGCTCCGCGCATGCGGTAAGCAGCAGCAATAAGAGGATAACGTAGCTGCCCTTCACCCTTTCGATTGTAATTCTCTCCCACTAAACTTCGCCGCATGTTATTCAGTATCAGGGATTAAGCTGCCTCCAAAAGTTCCCGCACGTTCCACACGTGGTCGGCGATTCCGGCGGCCATCGAGGGCGTAACACGAAGATTTAGCGCACTACCTGAGTGCGCGCGCTACAATCGGTCACGCAGAATCAATAATTGAACCCGCGCCTTCAAGGAAGTCGGTGCACTGCTCCAACCACGACGCTTACGCAGAAACGCGCTCCGCGTGCTTCAACCGCGGAAGCGCCTTTATCACTCTTCCCATCTTTTTCTGAGCAACGCGAAGTTCATAGATGCTCTGTAGGTTGAGCCAGAACTCCGCACTCGTGCCGAAGAAATGGGCAAGCCGCAAGGCCGTGTCACCGGTGATAGAGCGCTGTCCGTTCAATATGCCGGTGATGCGGTTGGTCGGTACATCCAGCTGACGCGCCAGCGCGGCGGCGCTCATCCCGAGTTCTTTCAGTTCCTCGGCGAGGTGTTCCCCTGGATGTATCGCGAGCACTGTCATAGATCCTCCCTAGTGATAGTCAGCAATCTCCAACCTCGACGGTCCAGGCGCTCCATCCAGCCACTCAAAACATATTCTCCACTGGTCGTTGATGCGGATGCTGTACTGTCCTTTGCGATCGCCTACCAGCGCTTCGAAACGATTGCCGGGCAAAGCTGTAAGGTCCCTGATCCCCGTAGCAGCCTCCATCCGGTCGAGCTTCAATCGCGCCGCCCGTTCAATTCCAGAGAACGCCTTCACGAACTTCCCAGCGGCGAGGTCCCGGGTGCGCTTGTCCCGATAGCTGACGATCATCTTTTAGGATATCGTTCGTTATGAATTACGTCAAGCGTAACGCATCCGTCAGCGCATCGATCTACCCCTCCGTCTCTCCCGGCCGCCAATCCTCGGTCAATCTTTCCAGCGCAATTCGCACCAACTGGCTCCGCGTCCGCACGCCCGTCTTATCGAACAACTGCTGCATCACCGCCTTCACAGTCCCCTCCGAAGTCTGCAGCTTCACGCCAATCTCCTTGTTCGTCAGACCTTCGAAGACGCCCTTCAGCACCGCCCGCTCACGCTCCGTCAGCGGCTGCGACGTCCGTTGCTCATCCGATTTTCCGCTAGCGCCCGCCACCAAGGATCGGACGGCGCGTGAGTCCAGCCACATCTCGCCACTCATGACCTTGTAAATAGCCTCCACCAGTTGCGCGGGCGGGCTGTGCTTCAGAAAAATTCCGGCGGCGCCGCTTTCGAGCGCACGCAGCGTGCCTGTGTCGCTCATCCCGGCGGTCACCATCAGGGCGCGGCCAGCGAAGCCTTTCGTGTGCGCGGACTCCAGGAAGGTCAACCCTTGTTCCTCGCCCAGGTCGTAATCCAGCAAAACCACGTCGATTTGTTCCTGGTCGAGAATAGCCAGCGCTTCCGTTGCGGAACCGCAAGTCCCGGCGATCCGAAAATCAGGTTCGGCCTGGAGCAGCCGGCTGAGGCTCTCGCGGAACAAGCCGTGATCGTCCACTAATAGAATCCTGATCTCCTGACTCATGGCCCTCTTTCGCAGCGCCCGATAGTAGCGGCGACAGCTCCACGATGAAGCTGGACCCCTCTGGCTCGGGCTCATACCGCAGGTCCCCCCGGAACGTTCGCATGAAGGCGCGGGATAAATACAAACCCAGGCCCGTGGCCTGAGCGCCGTGCTGGAACGGCCGGAATAGCCGCTCGGGATTTCGAACCCCGCCACCGGTGTCCCGGAACGCGATTGCGACCCGTTCTTTCTCCACTCGCGCGCTCACCGTCATCACCCGGTGCGCTTGATTCGCCATGGCTCGTTCGCTGTTCTTGATGAGGTTCAGAAAAACCTGCATCAGGCTTTGCCGATCGGCCCAAACGCGCGGAAGGCCCGGCTCCACGCTCCAGTGCACCTCGATCCCGCCTTCTCGCAACGCAGGGTCCACGATGATCCGCAGTTCTTCGAGCAGCGACGGCAGATCCAGACCGGCGGCTTGATTGGCGGTCTGCCGCAATTCCATGGCTGCGATCTTCTCAAGCGCCAGAATCAATGTCCCCAGCGCCTCGAAATCCTTATTCTGCGCCAGCGCCCCGCTTCGCGCCAGATTCTGATGCACTACCGCGATCGCTCCGCAGACATTGCGAATCTCATGCGATACCGCGCCTACCAGGATGCGCGAGCCCGCCATCAGTTGATGCAGGTTGAACTCTTCGCGGCTTCTCATATCTTCGGAGCTGTCCACCACCATCGCCGCCAGACGCGATCCCGCGCTGGTACGGTAAGTGGAGAACCAGACGTCCGCCAGAAATGCCTGGCCATCCTCGGTGCGCCCGCGGCACTGCATCGCCGTGCGGAAGGACGGCCGGTTGTTATCGGGCGCCGGAACATTCATCAGCGCGGGAAGGTAATCGCGGATCGATCTCCCGTGCAGTGTGCCAGGTTCCAGAGCCAGCATCCGGTGCGCCGCGTCATTGGCCAGCAGGACGCAACCTTCCGAGTTCGTAGTAAAGATCGCAGCCGGACTGCTCTCCACCAAAACCTTGAGCTGCTCTTCCGCCTCCCGGCGAGCTTCAACCTCACTCTCGATCTGTTGCAGATGCTGAAGCGCGGCTTGGCGGCTCCGAACCAACTCATATACAAATAAACCCATCCCCAGGAACGCCGCAAAAATCAGAATGTCGCGCGGCACCCCGGCCGCCGGGAACCATTCGAACGAATCGAACATCTCCGTCAGGAACGTGCACAGCGCGGCCACGCCCGCAATCTGCCAGCGCTTCAGTACACTGCCCACCAGCAGCATCGGAAACAGGTAGAGGAACCCCAAAGGGATGTTCCCCTCCACCCGCCAGTCGACGAATGCGATCAGCGCGATCATCAGGCCAGCTCGAAGCAATACGGCCCGAGGGCTGCCTCGGAGTAAAAAGAACAACATAGATGTGTCGCGCTTATCCTTATTCATTCTACTTATGGAGCCCATCACTAATCTACGCGATAGCCGAAAGATAACCGTCCGATTGGCTAAAAGATAGTGGACGCGCGCGCGTTCGCCTCGCTACAGTTCGAATTGGAACACGGTTGTACGAAGTGTCGACTCTGTCGCCGGCCTTAACGAAACTCTCACCGCTCTCGTATGCTTTCTTTATGGTCTCTCGTCTCGTCTGGTATCAGCGTTATCAAATGATCCGCAACGCACTTCGTTCTCAGTCCTGGAAACTGTGGGGCGGACCCCCTGGTCCGCGGGGGTCCCCCAGGACCCGCACCCGTGTCGAAGAATCAAGACCTTGCCTCGATCGACAAGCCGGCCGGGGGGCCGGCTGCGGACGAGGGAGTCCGCCCCACAATTTGTGCAGAGGTTCGGTTGTGGGAGAACTATCTGACATTGGGC
>PMUN01000061.1 GCA_003166875.1 Bryobacterales bacterium
GTCGAAACCACCTGCAGATGGTCGTGCTTGAGACCGTCCCAGAGCTTTCCGAGGTTTTTCTTCTCGCGCAGCGGAGGCGTGAACACGTATTTCGCGCCCTCGAAATTCGGCCGTTCGAGCTCTTCGATGGAGAGCAACAGATATTGCGGACAGGTTTCGGCGAAGGCCGGCAATCCGCGATCGCGCGCCTCGCGCACCTCATTCAACGCATCTTCCGATGACAGATGCACGATGTAAACCGGCGCACCCGCAATCTCCGCCAAAGCAATCGCCCGGTGCACGGCTTCAGCTTCGGCGGTGGTGGGGCGGGTTAGAGCGTGATAGATGGGCGCGGTTTTTCCTTCGGCCAATGCGCGCTGCACGATCACGTCGATCACGCCGCCATTCTCGGCATGCATGCAGATCAGTGCGCCATTCTTAGCGGTCTGCGAGAGCGCGCGGAAAATGGTGGCGTCATCCACCATCAAGACGTTCGGATAGGCCATGAACAATTTAAAACTGGCCACGCCCTCACGCACCATGTCGTCCATGTCTTCCAGGCCTGCGCCGCCGAGATCGGTGACGATCATATGCAGCCCAAAATCGATGCAAGCTTTGCGTTCGGCTTTCTTCCACCAGGTGTCCAGAGCGTCGCGCATGCGCGTACCGCGCGCCTGGATCGCAAAGTCCACGATGGTGGTGGTTCCTCCGAACGCCGCAGCCCGCGTACCGGTTTCGAAATCGTCGCTCGACGTGGTGCCTCCGAAAGGCATATCGAGATGAGTATGCGCATCAATTCCGCCCGGCAGCAGCAGGAGTCCGGTGGCATCCAGCACCGTATCGCCCGCGTTCGAGGGAATGCCCGGCCGCACTTCTTTTATCTTTTCGCCGTCCACTAAAATGTCGGCGGGAAACGTGGACTCCGCCGTAATCACCGTGCCGTTTCGGATCAATATGCTCATAGTGCCGCCATGCGCTGCTCCCAGGATTCGAATGGCCGGCCGTTGTCGACGCGCTCCATGGTGATGCAGCCGTCCACCGGGCAAACCAGCGCGCACAGGTTGCAACCGACGCATTCGTCTTCGTCCACGCGAGGAATTCGCGCCAACGGGGTCGACCCAGTATCGAGGGCGGCTCCGTCAAGTTTCGCAATGGGCGTGGCCGCGATCCTGCGGCTGCTCTCGGCTTCTATTTCGGCCGGCGTGCGGTGACCATTGCCGTTCGCGCCCGCTACGCGATCCAGATGAATGCACTGATGAGCGCCATCCCAACAGGCCGTGTAACAAAGGTCGCAGCCGATGCATTTTTCGGGATGAATGCGCGCGATGATCTTGTAATTGAGATCGAGATTTTTCCACTCCACCACCCGCGGCAAGCTCAAGCCACGGAAATCGTCGAGGGTGCGGAAGCCCTTCTCATCCATCCAGTTGCTCAAACCGTCGATCATGTCTTCGACGATGCGAAAGCCGTAGTGCATGGCGGCGGTGCAAACCTGCACGGTACCTGCGCCCATCAGGATGAACTCGGCGGCCTCCTGCCAATCCGAAATCCCGCCGATGCCTGAGATCGGCAGGCGTGATGCTTCGTCGGATGCGATCTGCTGCACCAGGTGAAGCGCGATCGGTTTCACCGCCGGGCCACAATAACCGCCATGCGAGGATTGGCCACCAACATCCGGCCGCGGCGTGAGCGTGTCCAGATCGATGCCGGTGATGGAGTTGATGGTATTGATGGCGGAAAGGCCGTCAGCACCACCATTTTTCGCCGCGCGCGCAACCATGCGGATGTCGGAGATGTTGGGCGTGAGCTTCACCAGTACAGGAGTGCGCGCCACTTCCTTCACCCAACTGGTAATCATCGCGGTGTACTCGGGAACCTGACCCACCGCACTGCCCATTCCTCGCTCGCTCATACCGTGCGGGCATCCAAAATTGAGCTCGAGGCCATCGGCGCCGGCATCCTCGGCCTGCCGCACGATCTGGCGCCAGGCTTCCGGTTTGGATTCCACCATGAGCGACGCGATCACAGCGTGAGTGGGATAGCGCTTCTTGACTTCGCTGATCTCGCGTAGGTTGACGTGAAGCGGGCGGTCCGTAATCAACTCAATGTTGTTCAGACCCATCATGCGCTGCCGGTTCCAATCCACCGATGAATAGCGCGAGGAGACATTGACGATGGGCTCGCCCAGCGTTTTCCAGACTGCGCCACCCCATCCGGCATCGAAGGCGCGCATCACCTGCTCGCCGCAATTGGCGGGTGGTCCGGACGCGAGCCAAAACGGATTCGGGCAGCGAATACCGCGCGCGAATACGGTTGTCAGGTCAGCCATGCCGCGCCTCCAGACTTGTAGCGCACGCACACTTGCGTGCGCTACGCATTGGTCCCGTCCAGCCAACTTGCCATTGCAATTCCCGCTCTTTTTCCTTCCGCCACCGCGTCCACCACTTCACGGCCGCCGTTTACGCAGTCGCCGCCCGCGTAATAGCGCGGATTTGATGTCCGGCCGGTCTCGGGGTCCACCACCACGTTTCCGTCCCGCAGTTCGACGCCTCGGCAGGCGGAAAGAAATTCGAGAAACCGTGACTGGCCGATCGCCAGAATCACCATGTCGCACTCGATAACAAAATTCGATCCCGGCACAGGCTCCGGCTTAAGGCGTCCGGACTGGTCGGGTGCGCCTAACTCCATTCGCACGCACTCGAGGCCGGCCGGCAGAATCGCGACCGGCTGAGTCTGAAAACGAAACCGGACGCCTTCCAGCTTGGCGTTTTCATATTCAAACTGGAACGCGGGCATTTCGCGCTCGCTGCGGCGGTAAACCAGGTAGACCTCGTCGGCTCCCAGCCGGAGCGCAGCGTTCGCGGCATCAATCGCCGTGTTGCCTCCGCCGATTACCGCGACTTTGCGCCCCACCGAGACAGCTTGCGCGGTTTTGTAGCCCGCGATGAAACTGAGCGCGTCGACAGCATGGCCCAGTTCCTCACCAGGCAGCCCGAGCGGCTCACCCGGTCCCAGACCAACGGCCAAAAAGACGGCTGCGTAGGTGCGCTCCAGCCCCTCCACTGTGACGTCGCGGCCCACACTAACGCCGAAGCGAAATTCAACTCCGAGCGAGGCGATCAATTCCACTTCGCGCAGGCTGTCGGAAGGCCGGAGCTTGTATTCCGCCACACCATAAGTATTTAATCCGCCTGGCAGGGCACGGCTTTCGAAGATAGTCACACCATAGCCGCGCTTTCGCAACTCGGCCGCGCAAGCAAGCGATGCCGGACCCGCACCGATGCACGCCACCTTGGCAGCCCCTTCCCGTGGCGGCAAGACCGCCAACTTCGCGCCGTGGGCGTAAAAATGATCCATGGCATGACGTTGCAGGCGGCCGATTTCGATGGGCTGCTTGTTGTAACGGTGCAAAACACAGGCGCCCTCGCACAAAACATCCACGGGACAGACGCGCGAGCAGCTTGCACCCAAGATGTTTGCATCTAGAATTCCGAGGGCCGAGCCGCGCAAATTTCCAGTGGCGATCTTTTTGATGAAACGCGGAACGTCGATATGGGTAGGGCACGCGGCGGAACAGGGCGCGTCGAAGCAATAGAGGCAACGGTTCGCCTCCACCAGCGCGGCTATTGGATCGAGCGGCGGATGAATTTCGGCGAACCGCTGCGCGATGTCCTCGCGGGGGTGGTACGTCATACGGAATGCATAAACGCGGGCGAACAACCCGCGAAACAAATGTTTAGGGCTTCATTATGACGGTTATTAAATCCAAACGCAAACGCGCACGCCGGGCGGGAACGGTCCCCTTGCTCACGCGCGGGGCTACAGTGCGAAGGCTCAGAATCAAGTGTTACGGCAATGCAGCCCCGCGCGTCAGCAAGGGGACCGTTTCTTTGGGCCGTGAGACACTTGAAGATACTGCCCCGCATGAACCTCCTCCCCAAGAACCTTCGCTATGCGGCTCGCATGCTGTTCAAGAGCCCCGGATTCACAGCCGTGGCCGTGCTCGCCCTTGGTCTCGGGATCGGCGCTAACACAGCCATCTTCAGCCTGGCCGACGTTCTGCTCTATCATCCCCTCGAGCTGCCCGATCTGGACCGAGTGGTTACTGTGATCGGCACTCAGAAGGGCAACCGCAAGTCATTCGACCGCGTGTCGCCTGCAGATTTCCTTGACTTCCAGAGGCAGACTCGCACCATCGACAATCTGGGGGCCGGGGTGGAAGCCAACTTGAACCTCACCGGCGACGGCGAGCCGGAGCGAGTGGAGGGCGCGCGCGCCTCGGTGAGTTTTTTCAAGGCGCTTGGCGCGCAGCCGGAGCAAGGACGGATTTTTCTCGAGGGCGAGGACACACCGGGGCAGGACCGCGTCGTGATTCTGGGCCATGCTTTCTTCGCCGGGCGCTTCGCATCCGATCCTCACATTCTCAACCGCACCATTCAGCTGGAAGGCCAAGGCTATCGCGTAGTAGGCGTCATGCCCAAGGATTTCCGCTATCCGCCGGGCGTGGATTTATGGATCCCACTCGCCATGGATGCAAGCGAACGCGGCCAGCGTTCGGCGATGTCGCTCGATGTAGTCGGACGTCTCCATGAGGGCGTTTCGGTGGCTCAGGCGGATTCGGAGCTGACTGCGCTGGCTGAAAGAATCTCGGAACTCGATCCGGAAGCTCACCGTCATCGCACCGTCCGCGTGGAGCTGCTGAGGGCATATGTTTCGGGCAATCTTGTCGAGGACTTCATCGTGATGCTGATGGGCTCGGTTGCCTTCGTGTTATTGATCGCATGCTCGAACGTCGCCAATCTGCAGTTTGCGCGAGTCTCGCTGCGGTCGAAAGAAATGGCAATTCGCTCCGCGCTGGGCGCCAGCCGGTTCCGGCTACTCCGCCAGTTTCTGTTTGAAAGCGCATTGCTCGGCCTCCTCGGTGCGCTGTTTGGGTTGTTGCTGGCATTTTGGGGACTGTACATAATGCGGTCGTCCCTGCCAACCGAAGTGCAGCGTTATCTGCCAGGCTGGGAGCGGCTGGGCATCAATGGCCGCGTGTTGTGGTTTACGCTGATTGCCGCAGTGGTAGCGGGCGTGGTGTCGGGAATTGTACCGGCATGGTTCGGATCGCGCGCGGATCTGAACGAAATGCTGAAGGAGAGCAATCGAGGCACCTCAACCGGTGTGCGGCGCCATCGCATCCGCAGCGTGCTGGTGGTGGGCCAGATTGTTCTGGCCTTGGTGCTGATGGTAGGAGCGGGCCTCATCGCCAAAGGTAGCGCGCTGGTCACCGATCCGGCGCCAGGTCTCGATCCCGGGCATGCGCTAAGCATGCGTATTTCGCTGCCGGAATCGAAATATGCGGGGCAAACGGAGATCGCAGCATTCCAGGAGCGGCTGGTGCACTCGCTCCAAGCGATTTCGGGAATCAAGGCTGCCGCAGTAACCACCAATCTTCCGTATTCGGGCAGCAGCACGAACGCAAACTTTACCATCGAGGGCCGCGATACGCGGGAAAGCGGCAGCCCACCTGTGGCTATCAACGCCTGCATCAGCGCGGACTACTTCAGCGCTCTGTACCTTCCGGTGCGGCAGGGCCGTCCGTTCACGGACCGCGACGGAAAGGATGCTCCGATGGTGGTGATCGTCAGCCGGATGCTGGTCAATCAGTATTTTCCGGGCGAAAATCCTATCGGCAAGCACATCAAAATTGGACTGCCATCCATGGATGCGCCGTGGTTGACCATCGTGGGCGTAGTGGGCGACCTGAGGCGCGATCCGTTCGACAAATTCTATCGGCCGGCCATGTATCGGCCCTACCAGCAGCACGCAATCCGCAGCTTCGATGTCCTGATGCGCACCTCCGGCGATCCGAAAGCTCTGGCCGCGGCGGCCCGCGCGCAAGTTTCCGCGATCGATCCTGACCAGCCGGTCTACGAGTTCAAGACCTTGGAAGAGCTTTTCGACGACCAATTGGCCGGCTTCCGGTTCCTGGCGGTTCTGATGGGAGTCTTCGGCTTTGTAGCTCTGTTTCTTTCGAGCATCGGCGTGTACGCGGTAATGGCCTATTCGGTAAGCGAAAGAACGCACGAAATCGGCGTGCGCATGGCGCTGGGAGCACGTTCAACAGATGTAGTGTGGATGATCGTCCGCCGCGGTTTGGTTCTAACCGGAACTGGCCTATTGATTGGATTGCTTGTTACGCTCGGAATCGCGCGCTTACTGGCCAATATCATTTTCGGCGTAAAGGAATACGATCCGGCAATGTTCGGAGCGGGTTTGGCGGTGCTGGCAGGAGCGGCACTTCTCGCTTGCTACATCCCGGCGCGGAAAGCCACGCGGGTGGATCCGATGGCGACGCTGAGAACGGAATAACGGGACACTATTGAGCAGCTTTTATTGAGTGGCTCTTATTGAGCAACTGCGGGCGCGGCCTTCTTGCGGGTGGAACGGCGCTTCTCCACGGGAGGTTGGCGATCGCTCTTTTTTAGAGCCGGCAGGCAGATGGAAAGCACAAACTTCTTCTCGCCATGGTCGTCAAACTTAATAACGATGTACTCTTCCGTACAAGACATTACCGAGCCCAAACCGTACTTGGCGTGTTCGATCTGCGCACCTTGTGCGAAAGCTGGTTTGATAGCCATAAAGGGGGGGTACTGGGGCCTCTCAGTAAAATTGTAACATTTTGGGATATTATTGTCGACTTCAGGGCAGCCGCGAGTCCCAGTCCCCCGTCCCTAGCGGGGAGCCCCTATAATCTATACAGATGCAAGAGTTGAAGAAGAAACTCGAGGACGAGATCGCCGCGCTCGACATGGAACTGCGGGTGGATCTGCCACGCGAGATTTCCAAAGCGCGCGCCCATGGCGACCTGAGCGAGAACGCCGAGTATCACGCCGCCAAAGAGCGGCAGGGCATGGTGAACGCACGGCTGGGGCAACTACGGGCGCGCCTGCGCGAATTGTCCATGGTGGATTTCGACCGCATTCCGCGCGACCGCGTTGGACTAGGTTCTTCGGTCACGGTGCTCGACCTTGACAAGAACGAAGAGGTTGCTTATAAGCTGGTCACCAGCGAGGATGCCGACGTCGCGAACGGGTGTATATCCACCACGTCGCCCATCGGCCGCGCGCTGCTGGGGAAAAAGGTGGGCGACACTGTGAAGTTTCAGATCCCGGGAGGGGCTCGCGAGTTTGAGATTGTAGGGATGGCCACCATTCACGACATTAACGAGGCAGCGAAGCTGGACACGCCATCCTGACGGGATTTGACACCCCCGGATGGCTTGGATTCGGGTAGAATCATAGAGAACTGTGCAGATAACGTTCACCCGCGCGATCGGTATCGCTTGCGACAAAATAATTCGTCTGATCGTTCACGGTCTGGCCCTTTCCAAAATCCATCCGAATGTTTTGACCTTCCTGGGATTGCTCATCAACATCGCGGCCGCGGTGCTGCTCGGCGCTGGACGATTTCGGGCCGCCGGTTTCGTGATCATCGGCGCCGGTCTATTTGACATGGTGGATGGCCGAGTGGCGCGCGAAACCAATCGCGTGACCAGATTCGGTGGGTTTTTCGACTCCGTGCTGGACCGCTACTCGGATCTGGCCCTGCTCATGGGCTTGCTGGTTTATTACGGAATTATCAATCGGCCATTCTATGTAGTCTTGACGGCGATCGTAATGACCGGTTCGGTGATGGTCAGCTACACTCGCGCCCGCGCCGAAAATACCATTCCCAGTTGCAAGGTGGGATTCATGGAGCGCCCGGAGCGCGTGGTCCTGTTCATCATTGGCGCGCTGTTCGACCGCATGGCTCCCGTCTTGTGGGTAATTGCCGTACTTGCCAACGTCACGGTAATTCACCGCATGGTTTTCACTTACCAGGAAGCCAAGCGGCTGGAAGAGGCGCAATTGCGGCCCGCCGCCGTGCGTGAGCGATCGCCGCTGGCCTGAGCTTACTGCCCTGAGTCGGTTCCAGACTGATAACAGGGAGTGAGGAGTGAGCACTTTTGAGCAGACACAGCGCTTCCAAGGGTGTATTTATTAGGTTACGCCCTCAGAAAGGCAGGGCCAAACGCCAGGTCGCCTAAGTAAGGGATATAGGTTTAGCACACTACCGGTCACTTGACCGGGACCCCCAAAACATAGTATTTCTACAGAGGCGTTGCTCAACCTGGCACCACCGGTTATCATTTCGCATTTCAGCGGATGAAAGAAGGAGAAACATTATGAGATTTCGGAGTATGGTTGCAGTATCTGCATTGGCTTTAGTTTTGGTGCTAGCTTCGGCGGCATCGGCGCCTGCACAAACGTTGACGGCGTTTAATATTGAGCGAACTATCGCGCTCAACGACATTCTTAGTCCCATCACCCCCAACCTTCCCGCGAGTGTTTTAGCATCACTGGCCGGGGGAGCCCTGGAGATTCACGAGACATTGGTCTATAACTCTCAGGCGAACACGTTAACGTCAACACTCTTCGCGCTCCCAACTGGAGCGCCGATCCCGACACCGCCCGCCGAGCTCGCCAACCTGGGAACCGCGCTGGTCGCGGATGTCACCATGACAATCGACCGGATCTACGTCACTGAAAAACCGTTCATGTCGGTCATGTTTGTGGGAAGCGATACCCAGAGCACCCTCACTCCGTACGGAAGCTATCAGGGAGCGGTGTCCACTGTCTCCGTGGGCTTTACCAACGCCACCGCCGCGGCCGGCACCACCGCCGCCGCTCCAGCTACGGTAAATACGGTGATTGAAACCGTGGCAGGAGCCATCGTGATCTATTCGCCCACCGCCACTATAAATACGTTCACTGTCACGACGCCTCCGCCCAGCGGTGGTGGCGGCGGCACTACCGGCACCCCAACCGTGGTGATTGCAGGCGGCCTAAGCCAAACGGTGACCACCAAGAACATCACGCTGGACGCTTCTCAATCTACTGATCCGAATGGCTTGGCTTTAACGTACCAGTGGAGCGTGACGGGAGGAGAGCAGAACGTATCTCTGCTGCATGGCACTTCGGCTGTCGCTTCCGCGCAACTCGGTGATAACGGCCCGAACACTTACGTGTTCACGGTCACGGTCACTAACAGTGCCGGCAAAAGCACTACCGTAACCGTCACCATAAATTACGTCGGCTAAGAACACGCCGTCCGTACTAGAGGGCAGCCAACGGTGACTGCCCTCTACTTACGGGTTCCGCTTCGAGCGTCGTAATTCAACACCCACTCCAATACCGTATCCCGTCCGGACCGGTAGTCATCCCATGAGGGAACGATCTCCTGATCCGGCCGGATCACGTTCTCGCCGCTTTCCACAAACTTATAGAACTTCACGGAGTAGCGCAGCGTCCAGTGTGAGTTCGGCAACTTCGTCTCATGGACTTCCTGGTAGCTGTTCGGCTTCTCTCCGATCTGCTGTCCGGCCAGGATTGCATTGGTCTGATAGCGGAAATGTGCGGAGTTAGACATGGCAGCGGAGAACGTGTTCGGACCGACGAGAACAAAGAGGTGTCCTTTGCGGTTGATATCCGAGAGATCGCGAATGGGGTGCACCATGTACTTGAGGCCTTCGAAGTAGTCGCCGCCACCGTTCAGGCGCAAGTCGATGACGAGTTTGTCAGGATGCTGCTGCTGGATCAGGTCGAAAAGCCCTTTCGACTGCTTGCCCAAACCCTTATACCCGCGAAAGCTGCAGTAGACGGTGTGGGAGTCAGGCAGATAGGTATACCAGAAGTTGCCGCCAGGTTTCTGGCGAAACAACGGGCGCTCCTTGAATGCGGGAATCCAGCTTATCTTTGAGCTTTCCCCTGGCGCAACGGCGTGGATGTCGATGGTGAATTCCTGGCCATTGTCGCCGGCAAGCGTGTAACGCGCCACGTTTCGGTCGGGGATGATTCCCATTCCGTGAAGGAAAATTCCCGTTGTGAGAAAACCAAGGACCCGCAAATCGCGTAGGACTTGGGTTTCATCCGCCGGTGTCAGAGCAAGGAGAAGTTCCTGGACACGGGCGATGGGAATGTCCTGGATCTTGATCACTCGCGTGCCGAGCGCCTTTTCATTTCCCGATGTCGTAGCCACCACACGATACTCGTCTCTAAAACGCTCGAGATCGATGGGGAAGTTGGCATTGTCTTCCGGGACTTTCATATAGGTATGTCCGTCACCGATCAAATTAGCGATGCGGTCCATGCCGGCGTAGATTTCGTCGGCGTTCAGGCGGTCCAGTTTGCCATCGAGCTCGGCCACTTCGGCTTCGAAGCGTTCGCGAGAGATGAAGTGGAAGGCATTGGCGTGGCGTTTCGGCAATTCGGCCGCCAGATAGGCCAGGTCCTGGCGCCACTGTTCCTTGGACAAACTTAGCACTGCGGCTCCGACAATCGCGTTTTTGGCGTCGCCGGTGCGGCGCAATTCTACGGGCCCGGCGTCGGCGCCGGCGGCGAACTTTCCACGCAGGACTTCCGCGTCGAGTATTGCATCAACTGTTACCGTATCCGCGCCGGAGTCAAGATTCAGATGCAGTTGGCCTTGATCGAAATGACCGTCCTTGACGGTGTAAGTGCCGGCCGGAGTGACCAACTCGCCCGCATAGCGCCCGTTATCGCAATGGAGGTTGAGCGAAATATCGAGCTTGCCTGCCTGCTGACTGGCCGCGGTGCCTTCAAAGTAGCCGGCTGGATCACCCGGTTTGCAGCCGTTCTGAGCCTGGCCAGAAACCAACCACGCCATGAGCGTCAACCCTACACACGCCAAGCGAAAAACGTTCATGCTATTCTTCTACGTTTTACTAAGCTTGCGGGATGCATGAAATGCGCTCTACTTACGAGCCGTGATCGTAATTTCGATGCGCGCGGGTCCAACTAACTTGGCCACACCTACGGTGGTGCGCCGGGCGCGGGTCTTTGAAGTAAGTCGGCGGCCTTCAAGACCAACCCGGCGTTATCGAGGGCGTTGCGTACTTCACTTTCGAAGTCGGCTGGAATTTGGCCGGTCTTGAGATCGCGTCCAACCTGCCCGGCCACGTAGAGAGTGCCGTCGATCAAGATACCTGGGCTGTACGGGAGGCCGGTGGCGCCAGGGCCGCAGCAAACTCCTTGGGAACGCACGCTTCTCTGCGAGCGCGTTCGAAACAGCCAGGGAAGAGCAAAGCAATAAGACGGTGGCCCGTGTGTTCATTGGGCAATCTTCGCAGAGGGAGAGTTTCGCGTAGGACGAACGTCTGGTTGTAGCTAGCATCGGCAAGCCGGAGCTTGCGCTACGCCATTGCTTTGAGCCGCGCGGTGATCCGGCTTTTGTATCGCGCCGCTGTGTTCTTCTTGATGATGCCCCATTTCGCGGAGCGGTCAATCAGAGAAAAAGTGGCGGGAAGCGCGGCCTTGGCGGCACCGGCGTCCTTCTGTTCAATCAAACGTCGAACCGACCGGATCTGATGGCGCAACCTGGTTTTGCGAAGACGGTTCACATCGGTCTTTCGCCTGGTTTGGCGCACCCGTTTTAGGGAAGAAAAAGTATTTGCCATGCTCTAACTGGATTCCTTACAGGAGTTTCCATCATAGCGTAGTGTGAGACAAAATTCAACGCCGGCGGACCAGTTCGCTGCCGCCCTTCACCAGCCACTCGGTCATGAAACGGAGTGGTTTCCCGCGGTTGTACCAAAGACCCACCGGAAGGCTTGCCAGATATTTCCAGGCGCTATACCGCAACGGCTCAAAGAACTGGTCGCGGTGATCCAGACGATATGCGGTGTAGCCGAAAATCCAGGGAAGCGGAATGTACCCATAGTGACGTTTGAGCAGATCCATCGAGGCCTGGAAAACGCTGTCGCGCTCATAAATGGTCTTCGCTCCTGTGTGCATTCGGGAGTTCGCCAGATACTGCGGGATAGCGTCGAAGCTGATACCCGCCTTGGCCATGCGTATCCACAGGTCGTAGTCAAAGGATCGGTTGACGCTGGGATCCAGTTCGCACCGGCGGTAAGCCGTGGCTCGAATAAATGACGCTGGCTGGCAAATGAAGCAGTCCCGCTCCAGGACTTTCGCGTCGAAGGGCAAAGTGGGATAGCGGCCGATGGTCGCGCCGCTCTCATCGATCCACCATCCTTCGCCGTAGACGACATCGGTTTCCGGATGTGCCTGAAAGTACTCCACGCCTTTACGAACAGCCCCCGGAAGAAAAGTATCGTCTGCGTTCAACCAGGCAAAAATCTCACCGCGCGCTTGGCGAAAACCCTTCCATGCCGCATCGGAAGGGCCACGATCGGGCTCCGAGAAATAGCGCAAGCGTCCCTGGTAGCGCTCCAGAATATCCAGGCTGCCATCGGTGGAAGCGCCATCCACCACGATGTATTCGATATTAGGATAGTCCTGGGAGAGCACGCTCTCGATAGTCTCGGTCAGGTATTTCGCCATGTTGTAGGTAGGCGTGATGATACTGACCAGAGGCAGAGCGGAAGGAGTCACGATTCAATCTAACTATAACGCTGTGACGCTCGCTTCTTACGGCACCGTCCAGGCGCCATGCGGCGACCAACCGCTATCGTGCGTGGCGTTTTCTACTTCCATGTACACGTTCTTCGCGCCTGCAAACGCGGCCGTGAAGCTCAGCGCCAGGTTCAGCGTCAAAGTGTTTCCCGACATCGATGCCGACGATGCGCCCACGTTCAGCGTGCACTGGCTGTTCTGCAACGTCCCCGCGCTTCCGATCGGCAGCGGCCCTTGCCACACTCCCGTATCGCTGGCCAGATACAGCTCGTTCAAGCCGCGTGGATAATACACGTAGCACGCTCCCGACACTGACAGCGTCGCGGCGATGTCGATTTGCGCTGTGGTAATATCCGCCGCTCCATTTCCGTCCGTGAAAACAAATGCAAAAGTCTGGCTCAATCCGCTGCCCGTGTTCGGCGTCACCGAGACCGGCGCAGGTGGTGATAATGACTGTACGCTGCTCGCAACTGTCCAAGAGCCGAACTGCGACCAGCCGCTATCGTGCGTCGCGTTTTCCACCTCCATGTACACGTTCTTCGCCCCTGCAAACGCAGCCGTGAAGCTCAGCGCCAGGTTCAGCGTTAATGTGTTTCCCGACATCGATGCCGAGGATGCGCCCACGTTCAGCGTGCACTGGCTGTTCTGCAACGTCCCCGTGCTTCCGATCGGCAGCGGCCCTTGCCACACTCCCGTATCACTGGCCAGATACATCTCATTCAAGCCGCGTGGATAATACAGGTAGCACGCTC
>PMUN01000429.1 GCA_003166875.1 Bryobacterales bacterium
ATCAAGATATGAAGTATCAGGGAAATGAGCACCTCACGTCTTCGCCGAGGTGCGAACATCCGGAGCATAAATCCACCCGCTGATCCGCAACCCCCAGTCCCTAGTGGGCTGTCGGCGAAAGAACTTTAGCNNCGCCACGCGTAGCGCACGCACGCTTGCGTGCCGCGTCGCCACTCATGGCGACGCACGGCAGTAGTAAAGATTCAGCAACGACAGTCCACTAGTCCCTAGCCCCCGTTACAACTCGCCTTTACGCCGCTGCTCGCGAATATAATCCGTGGCCCGTAGCGATAGAGCCATGATAGTCAGCGTCGGGTTCTTCTCGCTCGATGTTGTGAAACTACTGCCGTCTGTCACGAACAAATTCTTTACGTCGTGAGTCTGGCAGAAGCTGTTCAGCACGGACGTCTTCGGATCTTTCCCCATGCGCGCGGTACCCACTTCATGACTGGCGAAGCCGCCCGGCCGCTCGCCGAAAGTTTCCGTGACTGTTCCCTTCAGGCGGCCACAGATTTCTTCGCCAGTCTGGCGCAGGGCGCGATAGACAATCTTGTCCTGTTCGGAAAATCGGAACCGCACCACCGGTATCGGAATTCCGAAAGCATCTTTTTGATCCGGATCAATCGTCACGCGATTCTCCGCCCGCGCTTCCACCTTGCCGAACCCTCCCAGCATCAGGAATCCGGGCTGCATCCTCCGCACGGTGTTCTTGAAATTCGAGCCATAACCTGGGACATGATAGGCCTGGTAAGGGAACATATTGCCGGCAAAGTTTATCTGGAAATCATAGGCTCCGGCCGGAGTCGATGTTTCAAAGCGTGGGATGAGAGCGTGGTCCAGAGCCCCGTCTTGATTGGATGGCTTCTGGCCTTCCAGCTCCTTCAGATAAACGTGCGTGGAGTCGCCCATGTGTCCGTGTAGATACCGGCCCACTACTCCACTTGAATTCGCCAAGCCAGTTGGATAGCGGCGTGAGCGCGAATTCAAAAGGAGCCGGGCGGTTTCGATGGTCGCGCAGCACACCACCACGACGCGCGCGCGAACCTCTTCCTCCTGCCGTGTTTCACGATCGATAAAGGACACGCCTTTCGCGCGTCCTTCGTCATCGATCAGGATTTCTCGCGCCAACGCGTTCTGGCGAAGAGTGAGATTGCCGGTTTTCCTTGCTTTGGGCAGCATGGAGCCGGGCGTGCTGAAGATGGCCGAAACGTCGCACCCATCCATGCAGTGGCCGCAGTAATGGCACGCGGGACGATTGTCGTAATTCCGGGTGAGCAGCGCTTTGCGAGTCGGGATAACCGGAATTCCCATGGGAGCACAAGTGCGCTTCAGAATTTCCTCGCTGCAGCGGAACGGGAGCGGCGGCAGGTAATGCTTTCCCGCGGGAAGACTCGGGATATGGTCGTCCTGGCCGCACACCCCGATGGTCTGCTCGATGCGCTCGTAGTAAGGCTCGATCTGCTGGTAGGTCAGCGGCCAGTCTTCTTCGATTCCATAGACGGAATGCTGCTGGAAATCAGGCGGCGCGTAGCGCAGCACCACGGCGTTCCAATGCAGCGTGCGGCCCCCCAGGACACGAATGCGATCCACAGATATTGCGTCCGAATCAGCGTAACGGATCGAGCTAGAAACGTCGCCGGGATAGAACAGCGCCTGCTTCTCGGAGCGGAATCCTCGAAATTGCATGTCGTAGGGCCAGCAATGCGAGCGGAACCGGTGCGGTGGCACCTCGGCTCCGGCTTCGAGCAGCAGTACTTTCGCTCCCGCCTCGCACAACTCCTTGGTCACCACACCCCCGGCCGCCCCGGAGCCGATGACGCACACATCGTATGTAAGAGTCGGCACTGCCGTGCGCTATTCGATGTCGAAATCGGTGAAGCGAACCGAGGGCTTACCGGGCTTGTCCATCGCGTCCATCTCAAGGCGATAAGCTCCCGGAGCGAGCCCAGTCACCGGCAGCTTCATGCCGACCGATAACACGGGGTTCGTGCTCTTATCCGGGATCGGAAGCCGGATCCACCCGGAATCTACCTTCTTCTCGCCGGATTTCCGATCCACTATTTTAAGTGCTACCGCGACTTCCAGCGGATCCTTTCGATCCGGAACGGAAAGAAGCGGTTCATACACCTCAAAATAGAGAACGGTGTTTTCGGTGCTCTTAAACTTAGTCGAGCCGTTAGGAATGATCTGCAAACCTTGAGCGACTAGCGGTTTCCTATCGGAGATCAGCTCCGCGTCCAGGCTGCCTCCCATATCAGACGCTTTGTAGAATTCCTTGCTGAGGGCTACTGCGCTTAAGCCGAATTGTTTGCTGTCGTAGGCTTCCACCGCTAGCGGCAACTCAATCTTGCCGAAGCTGTCGTTGCCTGAGCCGAAGACCACCTTCAGGTTGTAATCGCCAGACGCGATATCAAACTGGTTTTCGTAGTGGTAGGGGCGCTGTTGGAACGCCTCCACTTGCTTCTTATCTTGAAACTCGAGTTTCACGGTATCGCTGAAACGCGCGCCAACCGTACCATCCTTGGTGGACGCGATGCCCAGGATATTCAAATCCGCGTGGAACTTTCCCTTTTCCTTTGCGAATTTCACCGAGTCCGACGGAATATTCATATCAACGTTGACGCGGGCGAGGTTGGTTCCTGTATAAAAGAACGGAAGTTGCATGGTTCCAGGAATATTTCCAGCTTGCGCGGATGCGGCGCGGGCTTCGAGAGTCTTTTCGATCGGATTACCGGCCAGCAGATCGCGCGGCCTGACGTTGCAATACCCGGTCCGTGCCCGGACCGTAGTTCCACCGCGGTCCACCTTCACTTGCAAGCTGTGGCAGCTTCCCTCCTCCGAGTCGTCTGGTGAGTAGCCCAGGACGTAATGCTCGTTCAGCTCTTTTCCGATTTTGTCCAGACCGCCCGCCAGATCGTTGGTGTCATGAATCACGAAGCCGCCGGTGCCATCGGCCAGCATGTACATCACCTGCTGATTCGTGGTCGCACTTTCCGGCATCTTCGGGAGCAGGACCCCGGTGTTAGGAGTGCCGAGAGGATTGTTCATGTTGTACGGATTCGCGGTCGTCGGGTTGGTGGAAGTGCCGCCACCGCCTTTTCCGCTGCCCGTCCCGGTGCCAGTACCGGTGCCACCGCCTTTTCCGCCGCCAGTGCCAGTGCCTGTGCCAGTGCCGGTACCGCCACCACCGGCCGGGTGGCCGCCACCCCCTCCTCCACCACTGGGCGCGCCACCACCCCCGCCGCCGCCAGGATGCGCTTGGCCGAAGAAAGCCATTGAGCCCGTCTGGAAGGCTGCAGGTTGCAACAATGACGATCCCAATGTCGATACACGGTGCAGCCAACCCGACAATCCGCCCTTGTCAGGACCATTGCCAGGAGCTGTCAGGCTGCCTGTCGGACCACCTGCTACCAGGCCTCGCACATCGATCGGATAAACCGCGACATTCGCCTTGTTGCAAGCATCGATCGTCGCAGTCACTTCCTGCCGCTGTTCGTCGTTAACGGGAAAGCCGGAAGTCAGCAAAACCAGCGTCTTGCGTCCCGGAATGTCAGCCAGGTTTTTCGCGAGGCTTCTCAACGAGAGAATCATGTCGCGCGCCCCGAAATCCGCTGCCGCTTTGTTCAGTTGGCCCATGGGACCCGTATCCGCGTTGGGGGAAGTAAAAGAACCCTTGATGCCCGTGACCACCGCCTTCAATCGGTCGACATCCGAGGTGAAATTCTGCGAGATCACTATGCTGCCGCCGAAATTGACGATCGCCATCAAGACATTGGCGCCGCCATTGGTTTCGATAAATTTCGCCGCCGATTTTCGGGCTTGAGCCTGGTCGCCGAAGGACATGCTGGAATTGTCGAAGAAAAGCACTAGATAGCGCTTCTGCGAAGAAGTGGATGAATTGGGATCGGCCTCAAACGAGAAGGTCTTGATGGTTTGTTCTTTCCTGTCCTCCGCCACCTTGAAGTCCTTGACGGTGAGATCGCGGACGTAGGCGCCTTTTTTATCGGTGACCACCGCGTCCACCAGAACCAGTTTGGTCTCCGTCTTGATGACGGCGCCAGAGTCGGCCGCCTGCTGCTGGGCTTGCGACAAGCCGGCTGTCAGGCCAAGAAATCCGGCCAATACCATCATTCTCTTAAAATTCACAATTACACCTCCATCACGGTATTTCTACTGCGCCGTTCAGCGCCGCCATCTTCTGTCCTTCAGCATCCCTTACCACGACCCGCACAAAATAGCTCCCTGGCGCCACGTCAAACCCGCTCCTCACCGTAATCCCCGAGTTCAACTTGACCGCCAGGGTTTCGTCCCTCAGATGCATGTCCACCGTCTTCTCCATGCCGGTGACATAATTTCCGTTCCTGTCAAACAATCCAGATGCCACCGTCAGGATATCCAGGTTTCGTCCATCCGCTTTTCGAAAACGGAGCTGTCTGACATCAATGCGCGCCAAAACGGACAGCTTGGCGTTCACATCACTGGATTTGAAGAATTGCGTATGTAATTCCACGGGAATGTCGCGCCATTCATCGCGCGAGAAAAGCGCCTCCTCAATCTCGCGCTTGGCCTCCTGAGCCGCATCCACTTCGTGTTTTGGAGCGTAGTATCCGCGCCGCGCCTGCAAGGTAAGCCCGACCGGCTTCTTGAGTGAGACCTTCAAGCTATGATAGCTGCCATCGAATTTCAGATTTTCCGGCGAGAAACCCAACAGGTAATAATACTCCGGCGCGGCAACGGTGCGTTTGAAGCCTTCCACGAGATCGTTGTTGTTGTGGAACCAGGTACCGCCCGTGCCATCCGCAATCTCGCCCAACACGCCGTCTGTCACCATCGAGCTGTCTCTCTGATACTGCGACCTCACCGTCAGGCTGTCGAGATTGCCGCCAGATTGGCTCCCGTCACCGCCCGGAATCATAGTGTACAAGCCACGCGCGTTCAAGGTGCTGATGGTCACATTCGCCCGAATGGCGCGGTCCATCACCTCATACTCATCCATCTGTTGATCGAGCATCAGGAACCCCGGTGAAATCAGTACCAAAGCGCGTTGCCCCGGCATGGCGGCAATTCGGCGGACCACGCTATTCAGCACCTTCAGCGACACGCGAGTTTCCTGGTTCCCGATCGACACCACTCGCGACGCCGCGGCCTGCGCCAAGCTCTGCCCAGCCTGGATCATCGAAGGGTCCGGAGCGGAACCGGGGGCGCCGCCCGTATTAAGATTGGCGCACACAATAGCGTCCTGGACAGCCGCGTTCAACGCTTGCTGATCGTGCTTATTAAAGATCAGGTCAGCCTGGTAGTAGGTAAGATCCGGACAGTCCGTGCCAGGCTTTAGATTCGACCTCGGCTGGACCCGCAGCATCGCATCCCGCAGCTTCGCCACGTCATCCGTGAAATCTTGCGTGACCTGCCCCGAAGTAGTGAAGATTGCCGCACGGCTGGTCACCGGAAGGTCCGACAAGTGCCGCTCGGCTGCGTTTCGTGATTGCGCCAGATCTCCGAAATTCAAATGCAAATCGTCGAAAATATAACCTACGTAGCGCCCCGGTGGCGCCGGCTCAGGCGTGGACTTGCCGTCGGCACTTGCCGACGCAACTTCGGACGCGGCAGCTTCAGCCTTACGCTCCGTGGTTTTCTCCAGCGAGAACCTCGATATAAACTGCGGTTTTCCCTTATCGAACAGGAGAAAATCTTCTTTTTGAAGATTCCCGTTGACATGCCCGTCCCGGTCGTGAACCACCACTCGCACCAATACCAGGTTCGTTCGGGAAGTGAAGGTGGGCGTTGTATCGCGAGTGGCCATCTCCGGCGAATTCTTACTGGCCGTCGCCTGCGGCTGGGTATCTTGAGCAGCCGCTGGAGGCGGGGCGGGAGTTTGTGCCTGGCCGGCCCAAATCAGGACGCTCAACGAGACCAGTCCCGCCGCTACAATGCGTGCCCGTGGACGCCGTAGGTTTGAGTTTCCTGCCATTTGGATCAGTCGCCCATCTTGAACGATTAGTGCTAATTCTACTCCTAATAGGGCCCGATCGCGCAATCTAAAGCAGCGGTATCAGGGAATCTCGACCGCACCGTTGAGCGCCGCCATTTTTTGCCCTTCGGCATCCCGAACCACCACCCGAATAAAATAGCCCCCTGGCGCCACGTCAAACGCGGACCTCACAGTAATCCCCGAGCTTAATTTGCCAGCGAGACTTTCATCTCTCAAATGCATGTCAACGGTCTTCTCAACCGCGCTGATATAATTTCCGTTCCTGTCAAACACGCCCGTCACCACCGTCAGCGTGTCCGCGTTTCGGCCATCCGCTTTTCGAAAACGGAGCTGCCTGACGTCGATACGCGCCAGAATGGACAGCTTGGCGGCCACATCGCTGGATTTGAAAAATTGCGTATGCAGTTCCACGGGAATGTCGTGCCATTCGTCGCGCGAGAATAGCGTCTCCTCGATCTCGCGCTTAGCTTCCTGGGCTGCATCCACTTCGTGCTTGGGAGCGAAATACCCGCGGCGCGCTTGCAGCGTGAGCCCGGCGGGATTCTTGAGAGTGACCTTCAGGTTATGATAGCTGCCGTCGAATTTCAGGTTCTGGGGCGCGAAACCTAGCACGTAATAATATTCGGGCAGTGCAGCCACGCGCCTAAATCCCTCGCCCAGGTCATTATTGTTGTGAAAGAAATTACCGCCCGTCCCGTCCGCAAGCTCGCCCAGTACGTCGGCCTCCATCATCGCGCTGTCACTTTGGTACTGCGACTTGATAGTCACCGTGGCGGGATTGCCGCTAGTCACGCTGGCGTTGCTGGCGTCGCCTCCGGGAATCAGAGCGTACAACCCGCGAGCGTCCAGTCCGCCGATGGTGACATTGGCCCGAATGGCGCGGTCGATCAAGTCCAGCTCGTCGGTCCGCATGTCCAGCACCAGGAAACCCGGGGAAACCACCACCACGCTCCGTTGGCCGGGCAACGCGGACATGCGCCGGACCACGTCACTCAGCAGTTTCAACGAAAGACGCGTTTCCGTCTCCCCCATGGTTACCACGCGGGAGGCTGCCGCCTGTGCCATGCTCTGCGCAACACTCGCCGAGCCCGTGTCCAGCTGCGCGCATTGCATTGCATCCGAAGCAGCCGCCTGCAATGCCATTGGATCGTGCTTGTTGTAAATCAAATCCGCTTGGTAGTAACTCATGTCCGGGCATTCCGATCCGGGCTGGGACATTCTTCCCCGCGGTTGCAGGCGCAGCAGCGTGTCCCGTAACTTAGCCTGGTCGTCCGTAAACTCCAACATGGTTTGGCCCGACGTGGTGTAGATGGCCGCGCGGCTGGTGGCCGGAAGCGAGTCGGCTATATGCTTCTCAGCAGCCTTCCGTGCTATCGCCAAATCTCCAAAATTCAAATGCACGTCGTCGAACACGTAGGCCACGTAGCGATCCGGCGGAATCGGCGGCGCAGGCTCACCTGGTGACTTTTCCGCTGGGCCAACTGAACCAGGAGCAGGCGCAGGCGCGTCCACCTTGCGCCCCACTGTTTTCTCCATCGAGAATTTGGTAATAACCTGCGGTTTTCCCTTGTCGAGCAACTGGAAATCTTCCTTTTGAAGAGTTCCGTTGGCGTGTCCTGCCTTGTCGCGAACCACTACGCGGACCAATACCAGATTCGCCCTGGTGGTGAAAGTTGGTTGGACATCTTGAGACGATACTTCGGGCGTCTGGCCGCCGGATTCGGCGCAAAACAGCGTGCACCCGAGCACGAGCAAACACCGGAGGTTTGGATTTACTGCCATGAACCCACTCGGGACCTGGTTAATTCTACTCCTTTGACGTGGGGCAGGCGGTTTCGCCTGCCAACAACTACCGCCCCATCGGCGGCCGCGCCAGCCAATCCATTCCGCCATCGCCGATCGGCGCGCCGGGAGGCGCATCCAATGGCAGTTGCGGCTTGATGGGCTCCGCGGGACGTTCCAGGAATCGTTTGATGTCGGCGGCCAGCAGCGCATTCTGCGCCGATTCAGCCTCGCCTTTGGCAGCTACACTTCCGAGCCGGGCCCCCAATTTCCCAAGCTTCCAGGACGCGATAGCGCGCACCTGGCTCGCGGACGCGCCGGTGGCAAGCCACATCACGCGATCCACCAACACGCGTTCCTCGACGCGCCGGATCTCGGCTTCGTATGCCGACGCAACGGACGCATCGAAAACGGCCTTGGTGAGACGATCGATCACTTCCTCCAGACCCGGCAGCGACGGATCCAGCGCGTGCTGCGCCACCATGCGCGCGGAACGGTCGAGTTCCAGCACGAATCCTATCGTCACGTCGGATGCGATGGTGGCCGGGCTCAGCGGATCGAATCCGTCGCCCGTGGTCCGCGGAAATAATTCGCGATGCCGCCCAAACCCGGGCGGACGCGGCGGGATCGCGTCCAGCACCTGTTTCGGCACGGCCAACTCGGACGGTTTGAGAGTGTTGGCCAGCGCGTCCAGAGCTTTGCGCTGATTCGCGGCCGTCTCCCACTTCACCGGCTTGCGCCCATCGCCGCGCATCCCATAAATGTAATCCAGACCAGCCACCATCGACGAGGCCGATTCCACCGAGTAGCGGTGATACATGAAGATCGGCACCAGCGGCTCTTCAATGGTTGCCATGGGCGCGCCAGTCCGGATGGTATGTTCGCCGAGCCTGTCGAGCGCCGAGCGGCGAATCTTCATAATGCGGTTCAGCTCGTCGGCCTGGTTCACTCCATTCGACCATTGATCCACTCTGGGATGAGCATCGGTGTCCTGGTTAGTCATGTAGCGCAGATCCACAGCCCACGCATCGTTCAGGATTTTCTCGAGCGCCGCCGGTTCATCCGTGCCCGCCGGGAATTGCCGATAGCCATAGTTGATCGCCACCTTGTCCCAATCGCCGATCCGAGCCTGATACGCTTCTGACAAATCGATGCTGCCGTCGTGCCGCAGCTTTTCGAGCGGATGCGGATAGTCCATCACCGAGATCCAGCCTTTAGTGCTGTCGTAATAGTTGTGACCCAGGCCGAGCGTGTGTCCCACTTCATGCGCCGCCAATTGCCGGATGCGTGCTAACGCCGTTTGATACAAAATGTCGGGCTTCTCGTTTCCGATGGTGTAGGGCGAGAGCAGACCCTCGAAGATCAGATAATCCTGACGGTCGCGCAGCGAGCCGAGGATGACGTTGCCTTTGATGATCTCACCGGTCCGCGGATCGGACACAGCCCCGCCCGTCGACCAGCCGCGCGTGGAGCGATGCACCCAATTGATCATGTTGTAGCGGATGTCCATGGGGTCGGCTCCCTCCGGCAGCACGTCCACCTTGAATGCGTTGCGGAAACCGGCAGCTTCAAATGCCTGGTTCCACCAACTCGCGCCCTCCACCAGCGCCTTCCTAACGTCCTCGGGCGCGCCTGAATCAACCCAGTATTGAATTGGCCGCACCGGTTCGCTGATCTCCGTGGTGGGATCTTTTTTCTCCAAACGGTGGCGCATAATGTATCGCTGGACCATCGGTTCGCCAATGGGCACGCTATAGTCGACGAAATTCGGCCCGAAGTAGCCCGCGCGTGGATCGTCAAAACGCGGCTTGAAGTTATTGTCAGGCAGCTCAACCAGCGAATAATGTTCTCGTATCGTAACGGAGTCGGGTGTTGGCGTGACGCTGGCCACGGATCCCGAGAACAGGCCGCCGCCGAACCCACCGCCTCGTCCGCCGGCCGCGCCAATCGGCGGAGGGCCCTGCGTGGGACCGCTAAATCCGCCGCGCGCGCCTGTAGTAGGTTCCGCAGCGAATGTCAGCGTTACTTCGATCTCGCTGTTCTTCGGGAACGCCTTCGTGCGCGGCATGTAAACCGCGCTGCGAGCTTTGTCAACCCGATACGTGCCGGGACGTAGCGCGTTGGCGGCGCCATGGCCATCGCGAACTACAAAATCAGTAGCATCCACCAGTACACGCCCGTTACTCTCAGCCGCGACAGTGAATCCCCACAGGATTGACTTGGCGAACGAATCCTCTACCGAACGCCGCTCGGCCGCATTGGCGCTCGACGATCGGAACGATTCGTTCCCCTGCACCAACAACACTTTTGGTCCGACGCGCTGGAAGCTCACCACCTTCCCTCCACCGCCCTGTCCGCGATCCAGGCCGATGTCGTTCGACCCCAAACCAGCCGCGATGCCAGTGGTGTACAGAAACTCCGTGTTGAAGCGCGGAATTTCAAGCCACAACGTGCCGGTCCGCTCGTCCCAATACAAGGGAAAATAGCCATCCAACTTCTGCATGGCGCTGGTGCGTTCCTCGATGCCGGGTGTGCGTCCGGCGGCCGGGGGCTGCTGCGCGCCGAGTTGCGGTGCAATCCCGAGAACAGCAATCAAAATTGAAGCTCGTAACATGATGGATTCCATTCTAGTGCGCCGGTAGCCCCCGTGCCGACGCCTCATGTTTAGAGAGTGTTACCGAACCGCGACCGTGAGGGAGTCGGTGCCTGCGCCGATTTTTTCACGGGTCCTGACATGGACGGCTGACACTGACGCGCGCGGGCCTATAATACGGCGAACGTGGGGACAGCGAGTAGCCCCGCGCGTCAGCAAGGGGACAAGTTTGGCCGGCTGGATTAAATGACATCACCATGGAGGCAGGTAGAAAAAGCGCTTACACTGTAATAGACGGATCTTTTTGCCGTCCATAGAGTGAGAGGTTCCTCATGTCGACCTGCAGGACAGTCCTTTTATCTGTATTCGTAGTTCCCGCCCTGGCACTGGCGCAAAGCAGCAATATCGACTTGTTCAGTTTCGTGATGCAAGACGCGCAACTGGTGGCGGGCGCTAACGTCACCTCTGCCAAGAACTCGCCATTCGGCCAGTACGTGTTGTCTCAGATTCCAATGGGCGAGAAGTATCTGCAGGGGTTTATAACCGAGACCGGCATAGACCCGCGCTCGGACGTGACGGAGGTGGTGGCAGCCTGGAACGGCGCGCCAAACACCAATGGACATTGGTTGATCGCTGCGCACGGCACGTTTAGCCAGAGCATCCCGACCATAGAGGTGAATGTGTTAAAGAACGGCGGGACCATCACGCGCCTTCCCGGAGTGGACCTGATCGAAATGGCCCAGCCGGGCATGAATTCGCCCGTAGCCAATGTCTGCATCGCACTATTCACGGACGGGTT
The DNA here is from genome assembly GCA_003166875.1 of Bryobacterales bacterium. Classification (GTDB taxonomy): domain Bacteria; phylum Acidobacteriota; class Terriglobia; order Bryobacterales; family Bryobacteraceae; genus Palsa-89. The sequence goes on from PMUN01000429.1 coordinate 11,167, forward strand.
CACAGATCTGTTTGGAGATTGTACCAGCGTGTATGCAGCCGTCCAATTCGGTGCGTCTTCGGCCGGTCCCGAATCGAGCGTCGCCATGAAAGGCCGCCAACTGCGCGCGCAAGACGATATCTGGTTCGCATCGGTGGTCCCGGTAAGCGAGTTCTCAAGCCTGTTACCGGCTAGTGATACTGGCGCCGGGAGCCCTCTGAACGGAGTGCTGAAGAGCAAACTCCTGCTAGCCATTCAACAGATCAGCGGTGGCGTGAAGTTCCCGTCTGCGGCCCAAGGTTCTGGCGCGCAATTCGCCGCCGAGCTGCTGCTGGATTCGCCGCAGGACGCCACTTCGCTTTTGAATGTTCTTAACTTTGTTGTTGGGCTACTTCAAATGAACACCAGCAACATCCCAGCAGGCGGGAGGATCGTGGCGTTGCTGGGCAATCTACAAGCCTCCGTCAACGGCAGCACGCTCAACGTTGGATTGAACGTTCCGGAGTCCACGCTTGAGCAACTATTCCAGCAGGTGGGACAACTGGCGATGAACCACGTCGCCGTCCCAGCTCGTTAGTAATCTGAAAAACATCTGAACAATCCCCCTCTTGACACGGTCATCAAACAGTAACCAAAATTTGGTATAGTTTGACCCTAAGAGGGTCATGTTCAGGCTTAGCCTCGTTGTCTCCGTCTGCCACTCGTGTAAGCACCCCTCTTGTCGCAAATAGAAATACCGGGCGACGCCTTAATCCCCGGTCGCACTCAACATCAATCTTCTTTCGGAGGGAGAGACACAAATGAGTACGCACCATCTGAGACAGATCCTTTGCTCCATTTTGTTCTTGAGCCTCGCGCTTCATGCGCCGCTCTCAGCGCAACAGATTCTCGGCGCAATCACCGGCACCGTGATGGATTCCTCGGGCGCCGCCGTGGCGGACACTACAGTCAAGGCCGTGAATATTGCCACCAATCTGGAGGTCGCGGCGCATTCGCAGTCGAACGGTTCGTATTCGATCGGGGATCTTCCGGCCGGAACCTATAGGCTCACGTTCACCAAGCCAGGATTCGACACCGAAACCCACACTGAGGTCCTGGTGAACGGCAACCGAACCACCACCGTGGATGCCGGCCTGAAAGTGGGCCAAGTGAGCACCACGGTTGAAGTAACGGCCACTCCCCTGATGAACCAGGTGGACACCACCAACGGTTACGTCGTGGATCAACTAACCATCGAGCAGACTCCCCTCGGCACCGGCAGCTTCACGCAACTGGCCATTCTGAGCCCCGGCGTTCACGCGGATTTTCTGGGAGGCGGGGGCACCAACACCGGACTCGGCAATCAGGCCATCTTCGCCAACGGACAGCGGGACACTTCCAACAGTTTCTCGCTGAACGGCATCAGCACCAACAATCTCTTCAACGGAAATTCGACCAGCCAGGTGGGTGAGAACCGCTTCGTCCTGAACACCGGCGAGAACTTCGGCGCCGGCGGTCAAATCCAGAGCAATTCCGTCTACACGGCCATCGGCCAGGCCCTCCCGACTCCACCAGCGGAAGCCATTCAGGAGATCGCGGTGAACGCCGCCATGTATAACGCAACCCAGGGCGCCAACAGCGGCGCGCACATCAGCGTGATCACCAAGTCGGGAACCAACGCCCTGCATGGCGAGGTCTACGAAAAATTTCAGAACAGCGTCTTCAATGCCGCGCCTTTCTTCTATAACGCCGACCCTATTATCACCACCAAAGTCCCGTTCTTGAACCGCAATCAATTCGGCGTCACCTTGGGCGGCCCCATTAAGAAGGACAAGCTCTTCTACTTTCTCTCTTACCAAGGGGTTCGTATCGCTGACGCCGCCACTTCCACTCAGGATGCCACCGTACCGCTGGGCCTTACCGACGATCGCAGCGCGCAAGGCATCATCAATATGGTTCAATCCAGTTTCGGGAAGACCATCACAGCCAGCCAGATCAGCCCCGTTGCAATGTCTATGCTGAACGCTAAGCTTTCCAATGGGCAGTATCTTATCCCGAGCGCTCAGATAACCAACCCAACCACCGCTACCAACCTGGGGTTCGACGCAGTGGTGCAAGGACCGAACTCGCAGGCGAGGGTCGACCAAGGAATCGCCAACGTCGACTACGTGGTGAACGACAAAGATCGCCTGGGCATCAAATATTACATTCAGGACAACCCGACCGCCAGCCCGTTTGGCGCAGTTGGTTCCCTGCTCGGCTTCCCACAGACGCTCTCGGGCGGCAGCCAGGTGGTTTCCATTAACAACACCATCATTCTGACGCCCTCCTTAACCTGGGAACAGCGCGCCGGATTCACGCGGCTCAAGGCCTACTCCTCAACCAGCCAACAATTTTCACCAAGCGGTTTTGGGATGAATCTGCTCGGCTCCACCATCTTTCCGCAGATCGAAATCGGCACTTCCGACCCCACCATCGGCGGCGGATTGGAGTTCGGTAACGCCACCAGTTTCGGAAATGCCGGCATGTACCAAAATCAATGGGAATTCGGCAGCACTCTGAATTGGGTGAAAGGCCGCCATACGCTCTCGTTCGGCGGACTTTGGGATCACACGCAGCTCAACATTGTCAACAACAACACCGACAACGATAAAATCTCGTTCAAAACTTTTCTGAACTTTGTAGAAGGCGGCGTCCGGACCGGCACTGAGTCGGATGCGTTCTCGGGCTCGGCCAATCGCTACTATCGTTCCGACACCGTCGGCGCTTTCGTCAACGACAGCTACAAAGTCCGCAGCAACTTGACCGTCACTCTCGGCCTGCGCTGGGATTTCGATGGGCCGCTGTCGGAAAAGTACGGAAGGCTGACGGCGTTCAACGGGAATCTTTATTCGTATAACGCCGGCACCGACACCATTACCAACTCAGGCCTTGAAATCGCTGGCAACAACGCGCAATTCGGAACGCCGGGCGCAAGCAATTCCCTGATGAGAGAACGTCAATGGGGATTCGCTCCGCGCATTGGAGTGGCCTGGTCGCCAACTTCCAAGCTGACCGTGCGCTCCGGATTCGGCATCTACTATGACCGTGGCGAATTCTTCAGCTACCTCTCACCCAGCGCGGGCGGTGGATTTAACGGGCCTTTTGGCGTCACCCTGGAGCCGCCCTTCGTCTCTCCGATCTTCGCCCAAAAAGGCTCAACCTTCCAGACCCCGTTCGGGACCACCCCGCCTCCACCCCCGCCGGGCAGCGCCGCCGCCTTCCAGGCGTTGTTGCCGAACATATCGCAGACCGAGTCTGGTAACTACCCGGCAGGCAATGGGTTCGGCCCCTTCTTGTTTGGCGGCTACGATATCAACAACAAGCTTCCCTACACCGAGAACTGGACCTTTGATATTCAATACCAGGCATCCAATAGTTGGCTGTTCAGCGCCGGATACGTGGGCAACCACGGCCTTCACGACGTCCTGCCCATTCCGTTTAATCAGGCGCAGATCGCTACGCCGCAAAATCCGGTCAACGGCCAGATTTATTCTTACGGCGGAGCCACGCCGCTTTATCTGAATAACGAACCCATATCAACCAACGAATACTCCGGCAACGCGCCCGTTCGCGTCCCCTATATCGGATATGACATGAACTCCGTGTTGTACAAGGCCGAGGGCATTTCCAACTACAACGCTCTGCAACTTCAGGTTCGCAAGCGCCTTTCATTTGGACTTCAACTCACGGCCAGCTACACCTGGTCGCACGCCCTGGACGAGCAAAGCGGACTGGGTCTCTTCTTCACCGGTAACAATCCGCTGTTTCCCAAATCCAACTATGGCAACGCGGATTTCGATCAGACACACGTGTTCCTGATTAATTACACATACCAAATACCCAAGGTCACGTCCAACAAGGGACTGGGCTTCTTGGTGAACGATTGGATCCTCGGTGGCCAGACCGTAGCGCAAAGCGGCCAGCCTTACAGCATCTACGATTTCTCAGGTTCTGTCGCCAGCCAATACCTTGGCACATCCGACTACATCGGCAACCCGATTGTCCCGCTCAAACCGGGCGTAACCGTCGCGCAGGCTCAACTGCAAGGCACCACCGGTGTCAACGCAGGAAAACCGGTCCTGAACGTGAACGATTTTTCGCCCGCGTTTCTCGCGCCCGGCCAGGATGGCGTGCCTCCGTGCGATTCTAGCGGCTGCGATTCTTATGAGTCTCTCTATGGCTACAGCGGCCGCAACATATTTCGTGCCCCCTTCCAGGTGCGCTTTGACATGACCGTCGGCAAGGCCTTCCAAATTAAGGAACGTTACCGCTTGCGATTCAACTTTGAAGTCTACAACCTCTTCAATCATCCCGACTTCGATGCGCCGAACAACGACGTTCTGTTTTTCCCCAACTTCGTCGGACCGGCTTCATTCCCGCCTCAGGGGAGCTTGGGCATCATCCAGCACACCATCGGCAGTTCGCGCTTCCTGCAGTTGTCCATGCATTTGTCGTTCTAGCGGCACGCGGCCGGGGGCCATTTAAAAGTGCAACGCTTTCCGGCCGCTGCGATCTAATTCGGTATGAAGACAAAAAGCCCGCAGAGCGTCGTCCAAGAATACGGCACGGTGGTGAACCGGCCAATTTCGCTCGACCAGAAAGTCCGGCTGACCAACGCCGATAAACTGAACCCTCTTCTCGCCGACACCATGACGTTGCGCGACCTGTACAAGAAACACCATTGGCAGGTTGCCGGCCCCACCTTTTATCAACTCCACTTGTTGTTCGATAAACACTACGGCGAACAAGCGGAGCTGGTGGACGCCCTGGCCGAGCGTATCCAAACCCTGGGCGGAGTGACAATCGCAATGGCCCACGATGTCGCCGAAACCACGCGCATCGCCCGCCCGCCGCGCGGCCGCGAAGATGTCAACACCCAGTTGTTCCGCCTGCTCGAAGCACATGAGCTGATCATCGCCGAGACACGCGAGCTGGCAGATGCTGCCGATCAGAACGGCGATCAGGGAACCAACGATCTTCTAGTGAGCCAGGTTCTGCGCACCAACGAATTCCAGGTCTGGTTCATCACCGAGCAAATCGCAGGCACCGGCCTGGCCGATGGCTCGACGCACAACGGTTCAGACCGATAACCGGCCGCTTACCCCCGTGGCGCACGCACTCCTGCATGCCGCGTTCACACTCGTGTGAACGCCATGAAGATAATTCTTCTTCCTATTGTGTTCGCAGGAGTGCGAACACGGCACGCAAGAGTGCGTGCGCCACACAGTTCAACCTCCATCCCTCACGCATCGAAACCCCAGCGTCCCCGCCCGATCTTTCGACGGCGCCATCAGCAAATACTTCCCGTGCTCAGTAAGCTTGTACGCTTGCGGGAAATACCAAATCGATCCCTGCGGCTGATAATAGCTGCCTCCTCGTAAGATCGCAGCCCGCGTGTGCTCATCCACAAATTCGTCAGTCCACTGCCAGACGTTGCCCACCATGTCCATCACGCCGAACGGACTCGCTCCCCTCGGATGAGCATCCACCGCGCCCGGACCGGGAAGATCGCGCCCCTTGTACGGCTCGGGAACTGCTGCGTCGTCCCATTGGCTGCCCCAGGGATACAGCCTCTCATCCGCGCCTTGCGCCGCATATTGCCACTCCCATTCGTGCGGCAGCCGTTTTCGAGCCCATTGCGCATAAGCGCGCGCATCTTCGAGCGACACCCACGTTACCGGCTTGTTCTCCCAACCCGGTTGCGGCCTCCCATCCTTCCAGTCGCGCAGGAAATTGTGATCGTCCGCGGGCTTGTAGCTGGCGTTTTCTACAAATGCAAGGAACTCCGCGTTCGTCACCGGATACTTGTCCATGTAGAACGATTTCACCTGCATCTTCGTCGCGTGGCCGCGCCGAGGCGAATTCTCCCATGGATATTGCACGTCGAGGCCAATCCAATCGGAGCCTTCGATCTCAAGTCCCGAGACCTTGAAAAGAAACTCGCCCGCCGGGATCTTGACCATGCCAGCCGAAGCTTCAGTGAACTGCACCGTCGGCCGGATTTCCACCATTTTCTGCGGCAAACATTTCCACTCAGCAGACAAGCTCTGAATTGGCGCCGCCGCCGATGCCTTCATGAGCGCGAGCAACTTATCCAGCCCTTCCACCTGCGTCCCGGCTTCCACTAGCAAGATCGCGTCGTACCCATGAGCCTCCATCGGGAAGCTAAGCGTAACGAACGGGCCGTTGACTTCCGGCTGAATCTCAACGCCGTGCCAGATATCGTAGTAACGTCGGCCCGGCGCATTTTGAAACTTGAGCTGCGGACCCGTGACATCGAATTCATTGCGGTTCACCAGCGTCCATAGTGTTCGCCCCGCGCCTGGAAACATGCTGGCAAAGATCCCATATTGCATGGTGGGGTGATGCGGAACCCAGTCCTTGCTGACCAGCAACTCCGCGAAATTGCGATCGACGCGGCTTATGCGGCGCAACGCTTCCCCATCCCGCGGAGTCATCTGATTCCAGATGCCCCAGATATTTT
>PMUN01000430.1 GCA_003166875.1 Bryobacterales bacterium
GAACTGTGGTGGGCGCGGTGGCAGCGGGCGATGGCCGTTCCGTTCGATGCCCGCGACGGCGAGCGGTACCGCGGGCTGGGCATCGACTATATTGTCTTGTCGCCGCGGGATCGTCTGCCGGGCCGCGCTCCGGTATTTGAAAATTCCGGGTTTTTGGTGTATGCGGCATAGCGAAGTTTCAGCCGGTTCTTCTTTCGGCTTGCTATTAGGTTGTTCTTCATATAGGCTCTCTTTATATGGACCTCCTCCAGGGAACACTCGACATGCTGGTGTTGCGAACGCTGGTGTTGGCGCCGCTGCACGGATATGGAATCTCCAAGGCGATTCGCAACCATTCCGGTGACGCGCTCGAGATCGAGTTCGGCTCGCTCTATCCGGCATTGAAGCGGCTGGAAGCGAAGGGTTGGATCTCCGCTAAGTGGGCGATCTCCGAGCACAACCGGCGGGCGAAGTTCTACCGGCTCACCGCCGCCGGACGCAAACAACTCTACCGGGAACATTCGAAATGGGCCGACTTCGTGTCGGCCGTGGGACAGATTATGGGACCGATTGGCGACGGAGGCAAGTCATGAACATCCCGAATCGCTCGCGGCCAGATCGCTAGTCGCCTCGCGCTCGGCGTCGGCACTGTTGGGAGGCGCCCTCGGACTTCTCTTTGCCGTTTGGAGCGAGCGTTTTTTGTTGAACCTGGCTGCCATCCCCCTGAGAGCGGCTACATCGTGAGGGTAACTTTGGTGATGGTGCGCGGCTTGTCGGGAACGAGCCCCTTCTGGGCCGCCAGGCACGCCGCGAAGATCTGCGCCGGAATGATGTACGGAATCGGCGTGTACAACTCGGGCAGCTTGTGCGGCAGCCGGATCGTACGCGTGGCGCGCGCGGCCGCATCGGTATTGCCCGCATCGGTGACGATCACGGTTTCGGCCTTGAGCGTCTGCAGCTTGTCCAGCGTTTCGGCCATGGAGTTCCAGGTGGGCCCGGATGGCGCAAACGCGAAAACGGGAAAGTCGGGGGCCACCATGGCGATGGGGCCGTGCAGGAAGTCGGCCGAGGAGAAGCGCTCGGCGACCACGTAGCAGGTCTCCATCAGCTTGAGAGCGAACTCGAAGGCATTGGCGTAATTCAACCCGCGGCCTACTACCAGCGCGTGGTCCATGAAGCGGTATCGTTCGGCGCGGCGCGCGATCTCCGGTTCGAGTCCGAGGGCGGCCTGGGTCCACTCGGGAATGCGCGTCAGATCGTCCAGGGCGATGTTAGCACCCAGCGCGTGCGCCAACATGTATAGGACCAGCAACTGGCCGGTATAGGTTTTGGTGGCCGCGACGCTTTTTTCCCGGCCCGCATGTACCAGGAAAACATGTTCCGCGAGGCGCGCTAACGTGCTGTCCGCTTCGTTCGTGATACCGATGGTGCGAGTGCCTTGTTCGCGGGCGCGTTCGAGAACCAGATTGGTATCCGTGGATTCGCCGGACTGCGAAATGGCGATTACCAGAATACCGTCGAAATTGAACTTGGCTTTGTAGAGCGTAAAGATGGATGGCGCGGCCAGAGTTACCGGAATACCGGTGGCGACCTCCAACAGATAACGGCCGAATTGCGCGGCGTTATCGGATGTGCCGCGCGCCACCAGCATGATCAAGCGCGGCTTCTCGCGATCCAGAAGCGAGCGCAGTTTCTCGATTGGTTTGCGTTCCGCCTGCAGTGTCCGCTCCAGCGCGGCCGGCTGCTCGCGGATCTCGTCCAACATTTTCGACATCGCTTGAGGATAGCAATACGCGTTTCTCGTTTCTCGTTTCTCGTTGGGCAAGGCTCCGGCTTGTAGACGGGTTGCCGGGGCGCGTTAACGAAAAACGAGAAACGATGAACGAGAAACGGCGTACTAGAAACTTGCCGCCCAGCGGGTCTCGGTTCCCGACCATGCGCGCCAGGTTGGGAATTCAGTGGGCGGAAGAATCAAGAGATGCGGTTTCAAAACGATCAGGGTCGCGCCGTCTTCTTTACTGACGGTGTTGCTTCTCAGGAAGGGAATAAGGCTGAGGCCGGGCATCCCCGTGATGGTGATCGCTTCCGTTTTGGTCATCAGGCCCGACAGCACGGCCCACTCGCCGGTCCGGAGCCGCACCTTGGATGTGTACTTGGTGTTGGAGATGATGGGGATGCCATCCACGTTGCCCGCGCCCAGCAGCTTAAACTCAGCGTCCACTTCGAGCGACACTTCGTCCAGTCCATGGATCCAGGGTGTGACCTTGAGCACCAGCCCAAGATCCTCGAAGGTGAACGTCGGAGGAGGAGTGTAGACTTGCCCGCTCGATGCGGTGGTGGGGGAGCCCCCAATGTATGTATTGGTCACTAGCGGGTATTTGTCGCCGATATGCAGGGTGGCCGGCTGGCCGTTCAGCGCCACCACTTCTGAACTCAGCACCGTCTCGGAGCTGGATTTGGAGACATTCGCGAAAAGCTGCGCGCTGGTGACGCCCAACCCAAGCAGAGATGCGCCGCCGCCGAACGCGAGGAAAGTGGGAAAGCCAGCGGGAATCGCGCTGGTCAGATAGTTCCGGGCCACGAAACTGACGAGTGGAAAGGCCGTCGGTACGTTCAGGCCGTAGCTCAGGTTCGAAGTTACATCCGTGGTAAGAATGTCGACATCGATGGCCACTTGGGCATGGGGGCGCAGCAGATCCTCCAGGATTTTCTCCGCCAGACGGACCTTGGTGACGCGGTCGCGCATCAGAATCAAATGGCGCTGGGTGTCGACCATTATTTTTTGCATATCCAGGGTGCCGCGCACGGCGGTAGCCACCTCCTGGAGTTCCTGAACTGAAACGGTCTCAGAGAATGGAATAACCACGGCCACGTTGGCGTCGAATTCTGTGCGCTTTTGAGTACTGTCGTTGGCGACGAAAATCAGGCGTTCGCTGACCGGCGTCAGGAAGGAGTTGGTGGCAGCCTCAAGCGCGATCAGCGTCTCGCGATAGTCCGCGTCGTTGAGTTGAAAATGGATGGTCTTGGTGGGCTGATATTGCGTGTCGAACAACACCAAGAGATGGAGGGCGCTAGCCACCTGCTCCCAGAGCGATTTGGAATCGCCGCGCAGGTCGGAATCGTGGGGTCCGGGCGCAACCTTCAATTGAGGGGGAGGGAGCGGCTTCCGAGCCCGATCCGCATCCTGATCGGCAATGCTCCCAAACAGCGTTCGATCGATCTTGTCGGCCGGGAGGTCGTTGGCGGGGTGTTCGGAGTCCTTTAAAAGGCTCGCAGTGGGACGCAAGGCCTGAGCTCGCTCCCAGTAGGTGAAATTGCTGGGATCCGCCGCCGCGGCTTCCGCGTAAAGAACATAGGCGCGTAGGATTTGCCCTGCGCGCTCCGCCTTTTGGGCATCTTTGAAGAGCTGTTCCGCAGGGACGGGCGCGGCCCAAGCCATACTATACAAGGAAATCCCACAAACCAGCAGGCGGCAAACCTTCACACGAGGTTTGACGGCGTGCGGCGCCGGGCCGTGTATAAACAATTGACAAGTAATGGCCGATTAGATGACCGAGGATCTTTTTATCCATGGCTGCCCTGCTTGTGCCCATGCGGACCGGATTTGCCCCCGGGGTCCCGCAAACCTTTGAGGAATTAGGGATATCCCAGACGTTGGTGCTGGATCTGGTGCTGCGCCGGCTGCTGCTGGAAGGCTACAGTAGCCTGCAAAGCTTGAGTGCCAAGCTCCGAGTGTCGGCGCCCATTCTGAACATCGTCTTCGCTCACATGCGCCAGCAACAGATGGTAGAGATCAAGGGGATGATCGGCAACGATTATCACTTCACGCTCTCCCAGGGCGGCAAAATGCTGGCGGCCGAGCGGTTCCAGATCACACAGTATGCGGGAGCCGCGCCGGTATCCTTGAAGGATTATCACAGCGCCATCAAAGCGCAGGCCGCGCAGGTGAAGATTGACCGCAAATCTCTGCGGTCGGCCTTCTCCGATCTGGTGATCAACGACATACTGCTGGACCAGCTGGGTCCGGCTCTGATTTCCCAAAATTCGATCTTCATTTATGGGCCTACGGGAAACGGCAAGACCAGCTTGGCGGAAAGGATGCTGCGCGTTTATACGGACGCGGTCCTGCTGCCTTACGCGGTAGAAGTGGATAACCAGATCATCAGCTTGTACGATCCGGTGGTGCACCAGAAGCTGGATTCGGACGATCATGATATTGATCCACGCTGGGTACTGTGCCGGAGGCCCTGCATCGTAGTGGGCGGCGAGCTGATTCCCAGCATGCTGGAACTTCGGTTGGACGAATCGTCGGGAATTTATGCCGCGCCGCTGCAGATGAAGGCCAACAACGGAATTTTCATCATCGACGACTTTGGCCGGCAGTTGATGTCGCCGCGCGACCTGCTGAACCGCTGGATTGTGCCTCTAGACCGCCGCGTGGATTACCTGATGCTCCGCTACGGGGTGAAGTTCCAGATCCCGTTCGAGTTGATGGTGGTTTTCTCCACCAACCTGGAGCCCAGCGATCTGGCTGACGAAGCCTTCCTGCGCCGCATACACAACAAGATTTTCGTGGATGCCGTGGACGAAAAAGCTTTCGACCAGATTTTCCATCGCGTGGTGTCGCGCTTCAACATCCCGTTTGAATCGGACAGCTCGGAATACCTGCGCAAGTTGTGTCTGCGGGAAGGCCGCACGGAGCTGCGCGCGTGCTATCCGGCCGACATCTGCAACATCCTAATTTCCATCGGGAAGTACGAGGGCCGTCCGCCCTACATGAGCAAATCGGAGCTGGAGCGCGCTTCGGCTTTGTATTTCGCGAAGGGATAAACGGGTGGTGGATGGTGGTTGTAGTGATAGGTTGTAGGCTGTAGGCATGCCCGCCGCCACAGATCCGGAACTTCGTCAGCTTCTCACGCAGGTTTCGTCCATCAAGCATTACGGATTCCAGCTTCATTCCTTCTCTGATGGCGAGTGCACCATCCTGGTGCCGTTCCACAAAGATCTGGAGCGGCCGGGCGGAATAGTGGGTGGGCAGGTTTTCATGGCTGCGTCCGACGTTGCGATGTGGCTCGCTATCATTACGCGCCTGGGCCCACGCGACGGATCCGTGACAGCGGAGATGAAAACCAACTTCCTGAGCGGCGCGCGCGAAGAGGACATTTTCTGTCACGCGCGGGTCCTGAAACTTGGCCGGCGTTTGATTTACGGAGTCGGCGAGTGCAGGAATGGCGACGGGAAGCTGCTCACGCACAGCACCATTACGTACATACGAGCGGATTAAAGGCACAGACTCCCTCACGGTCGCGGTTCGGCTCCGTTACCGAACCGCGAGCGTAAGCGACCGGTGCCTTTGAATTTTTCACGGCCCTCACGGTCGTGGTTCGGTAACATCTGGATAGGGAGGTTCGCATGTTTCGACTGGTCTGTTCGACCGTTTTCCTATTGGCACTGGCGGGGGCGCTGCTCGCCGATGATGACGATCGGCACCCAACTCTCGCAATTGGTTCGCCGGCTCCGGATTTCTCGCTACCTGGGATTGACGGCCAGATTCACAAATTGAGCGACTATTCGGACGCGCCAGTGCTGGCCATCGTCTTTACTTGCAATCACTGCCCCACCGCGCAACTCTATGAAAGCCGCATCAAGAAGCTCGCGGACGATTATCGCGGGCGCGGCGTCACGCTGGTGGCAATTGAGCCCAATGATCCGGAGGCGGTGTGGTTGAGCGAGCTCGGTTATACGGATGTCAGCGATAGCTTCGAAGAGATGAAGATCCGCGCCGCGTACCGGAATTTCAACTTCCCGTACCTGTACGACGGCGAAACGCAATCTGTCGCGCGCGCATACGGTCCCAAGGCCACGCCGCATGTCTTTGTGTTCGATGCGGAAAGGAAGCTGCGTTATGATGGACGCGTCGACAATAGCCAGCGCGAGTCCTTGGTGAAAACGCAGGATGCCCGGAACGCCATTGACGCGCTTCTGGCACACCAGCCGGTGACGGTGCCACACACGGGAGTGTTCGGCTGCTCTACCAAGTGGAAATCGAAGCACGAGGGCCGGGTGGCTGAGTTGGCCAAGATTGAAGCAGAGCCGGTGAAGCTGGAAGCCGCTACGGCCGAGGCGCTGAAGAAACTGCGGTCCAATCCGACCGATAAAGTTCTGCTAATCAATTTCTGGGCCACATGGTGCGGTCCGTGCATGAAAGAGTTTCCTGATCTTGAGACCACATATCGCATGTTTCGGGGCCGCGATTTCGATCTGGTAATGGTTTCCACCAACTATCCGGACGAGCGGGCCGGTGTGATGAAGGCGCTCGAAAAACAGCACGCCTCCAGCCGCAATCTTCAATTTGCCTCCGACGATACTTACGCCATGCAGGCGGCATTCGATGCGAAATGGGAATCCGGGCTGCCTTACACGGTTGTAATTGCGCCGGGCGGGAAGCTGCTGTACGCAAAGACCGGCGAGGTGGATATTTTGGAGCTGCGTCGAGTGATTTTAGGGAATCTGCCGGATCCGGATTACATTGGGCACCGGGCGTATTGGGCGGCGAAGTGAGTCGGATCTTATCCGTGTCCATCCGCGGCTAATTCTCCGTAGAACCGTTCCAACCTTTGCCGATAACGTGGCCCGGCTGTCTCCAGGATGTCGTTGTGGCCTGCGCCTTCCACCACCCAGAATTCCTTTGGAGATTGTGCGGCCGCGTAGAGCGCTTGGCCCAGGCGCGGCGGGATGATCTTGTCGTGGTCACCTTGGATGAATAGCTTGGGCGCTCGGATCGTGCGCATCTTCGGGACTGAATTGTAGCTGTGGACTAGCAGCGGGCCCAGGATGGGGAGCACGCTTCCAGCGACGTCGTTCGCGGAAGTGAACGGAGCTTCGAGGATCAGAGCTGCGCAGGGCTGGCGGGATGCCAAGTCTACAGCGACGGCCGTTCCGAGCGATTCGCCGTGCACAATAATCTGGTTTGCGCGATAGCCCATTCCAAGCAGGTGCGCGAAGGCAGCTTCGCTGTCGATGTAGAGTCCCTTCTCGGTAGGCCGTCCGCTGCTTTTGCCGTAGCCGCGGTAATCCAGTATGAGAATCGACGATCCGGCCGCGACGATTTCCTGGATGTGCGGCAGCCGGTGCGTGATGTTGCCGGCGTTGCCGTGCAGGTAGAGCGTCACCCAGCGCGCGCCTTCGCGGGCAACAAACCAGGCATGCAGTCGCACGCCATCCTGCGTGTCGATCCAGACATCGGTCGCGTGCACCTGGTGTTGCATGTCCCAGAATCCTTCCGGATATTTGGATGGATAGTAGATGGAGCGGTTGGCGAAGTAATAAAGGGCGCCGCACGTGAAGACGGCAATGACCGGCCAGGCGATGGAGCCGGGAACTCGTAGCATCTTACGGCTCCCGCGTGCTGCGCTCAACTGCCGAGAGATCTGAAGCTATTTGGGCAAATTGATCGAGTGCCGCTTGCAGATCCTCCACGATCTCGGCGGCCAGGATGGCTGGGTCGGGGAGATCGGAAGAGTCGCCGAGGCTGTCATCCCTGAGCCAGAAGATGTCGAGGTTGGCTTTGTCCCGCTTCAAAAGGTCCTCATACGAGAAACGGTGGAAGCGCTCCGTTTCGGTACGCTCGTGACGGTTGGCGGGATTGTAGTTACGGACGAAGTCGTCGAGGTCGGCGCGGCTGGCCCAATTGTGGTCGGAGGGGATGGTGGATTTCTTGTTGTACGGCGGCCGGGTGCGCTCGTAGTCCATCTTGAGGAAAAGAAGATAAGTGAGCTGCTCAACGTAATCGCCGTAGGAGACTCCATCGTCGCGGAGCAGATTGCAGTAGTTCCAGACTTTGTTGACAAGACCGGAAGCGGCGGAAGACATCAGACGTGAACCTCGAGCGATTGTTTTCGTGAAAGCTGCCGCGCGCCGCTACACATGACTCCCTCGCAGGTACAACTCCACACGATCCGTCGTCCAGGTGGCCAAGCCGCTTCCGAAAAAATCCCGGTCTTCTGTCCAAACCGGGACACTCAGCATCAGAGCGACGGCGACAACAGGCCAGTCCTCGATGTCGCGCGCAGACATTCGCTCCCGCGCGAGCTGCTCGAAATCCTGATAGAGCGCCTGATCCACGGCTTGGACTAGCAACCCGATTTGCTGGAGTATGGCTAAGCCTGCCTGTGGATCGCTGCCACGGCTGGCGAGGACTTGCGGTATGTATTCACGCGCGTCTTCAAAGCATACATCGGGAGTGTAGAAGCTGATCGAATCCTCATAGGTCTCAAGCAGGGATCGAACACGCCTGCCCAATACGGCCCGGATCAGTATATTCGCGTCCAGCACCAGTCCCCTGCCAGCAGTCATCTTCGCTTGGCCGCGCGCCACCGCTTGAAATCCGCAACCAGCTCGTCTTCGGTGACACCTTTCGCGGCCAGTAGCGCGTCAAGCTGTGCGGCAGCCTCCTTTAGCGCTGTGCGTTCGGCTTCGGAACGCTTGCGCCGCGCAGGTATAAAGTATCCGATCGTATCTCCATGCCGGGTGATGGCGACCGGGGCGTTGCTTTCGAGCAAGTACTCCGCAAGGTTCTCGCGAAACTCTCGAATACCTACCGTGATGGGCTCCGTTGACGGGTTACTCATGTGTACACACCTGTACACATTATACCGGAATGAATAAAACCGAGTTGGTATCGACTGCTCCCAGCTCAGCCGGCATCGTCGTAGATGTCACGCCGCTGAAGGCTGCCGCGTATCCCGAGATGCCAGACGGGCAGTACCGGGGCGTTGCCGTTGGCGGTGCTCGACGGCAGATCGCCGGTATCGTTCAGCAGCCGCTCGATAAAAGCGTCAACGGAGAGACCCTGCTCCTGGGCTTTCGAGACCAGGCGAGCTTCGGTTGTCGGAGAAATTTCGAGATGCATAGGGCGCTCCTGCTCTTAGCGTATCCCACGAGCGAGGGCAATCATCGGCGCTTGGCTGCGCGCCAGCGCGTGAAATCCGCAACCAGCTCGTCCTCGGTTACCCCTTTGGCGGCTAGCAGCGCGTCAAGCTGTGCTGAGGCCTCCTTAAGCGCTGTCCGATCGGCTGCGGAACGCTTGCGCACGAGGCGAGCGTTTCCGGCCTATGAAAGCCGAAAACCGGCCGGCTGCGGGCGTCGGGCTCCAAAAGATTGGTGAAGCGGGTCTCGATGCCGGTGGATTGATAGCAGAACGGTAACGGCCGCCGCGGGGCTGGGAGATTTTCCGGAAGACCGACGCTATATCGATCGGTCTGCAGCTCCACTTCGGTCAGTGGAACACCGGCCTTCTTCGCTTCTACCACGCCCGCCGCATAACCATCCACGTAGAGCAGGTAGTCGGCAAAACCGTACCCAGGAGCGAGCAGGAATTCGCGAATGGCGATGCCACGGCCGGCTTCGATATTAATACCGTTGCGATTTTGAATAATCCAGCCGGAATCTGTAAGAAGGCGGTCGATATTGGAACGGGCGCGGTCCTCTGGCCGACCGGTTGGCGTGGTCATGATCGCTACGCAGGGTAAATCACAGCATAGCGCTGTGCTATCGTCAACTTCTTGCCACCTCCACTTACCGGCGTTCGCGTTCTGGATCTGAGCACGGTTGTGGCTGGCCCTACTGCCACCATGATCCTGGCTGATCTCGGTGCGGACATCATCAAAGTGGAGCGAATCGACGGCGGCGACGATGCCCGCAATATGGGACCGCATCGCGGGGAGTGGGGCGCGTATTTCGTGCCCATTAATCGCGGCAAGCGGTCCATCGCAGTCGATATCACGAAGCCCGCGGGGCGTGAGATCGTATATCGACTGGCATCACGCTGCGAAGTTTTTATCGAGAACTTTCGCGGAGGCAAGGCGGAGAAGTTGGGCCTGGATGAACCGGCCATTCGCGCGCGCAATCCGGATATTATTTATGCTTCGCTTTCCGCCTATGGGCAGCGTGGTCCGGATTATTTGAAACCCGGTTACGACGCAATCTTGCAGGCGCGCACCGGGATCGTAAGCGTCACCGGGCCGAATGCAGAGACTCCGATTCGCGCCGGAGTTTCGATTCTCGACATGGGGGCTGGAGTGTGGATGGCGCTCGGAATTCTGGCTGCGCTGTTCGAGAAGCAGCGCACCGGCCGCGGCCAGCGCGTGGATGCATCGCTATTCGAGACCGGCGTGATGCTGATGTGTTATCACCTGCTGTACCGCCAATTCACCGGCGTAAGTCCGGGACCCGAAGGCTCGCGGCACAACGCCATGGCTCCTTACGGCGCATTTGCGACAGCGGATGGCGCGATCATGATCGGTATATCGAACGATCGGCTGTTTCGGCGTTTGTGCGCGGCGATCGAACGCGAAGATTGGTTAGAGGATCCTCGATTCTCGACGAATGCGTCCCGAGTGCGCAATCGTGCGGATCTGGAGGGTCCGATCGCTGACCTTGTGTGTAAGAAGCCGACCGAGCACTGGCTGGCGCTATTCAAGCAGCACGACGTCCCCGGCGACGCAGTACAGAACGCGGAACAAGTGATGGATGACCAACAGGCGGCGGCGCTCGATCAGCTTGCCGAAGTGGTGTTGGATGGCGAAGGATCAGCGAAAATTCCGCGGCTGCCGATTGGGCTGTCGCTTACTCCGCCGGTGGTTGCTGGTCCACCGCCCAAACTCGGCGAACACGGGCGCGCGATATTACTGGAAGCTGGTTACAGCGAAGCGGAAATCGATGAACTGGTCCGCTCGCGTGCTTGCGCCATCGGATCTTGATATGGGCTACGGCAGTTACTTCGAGGAACTGGAAACGGGGCGGCATTTTCGTCACTGGCCCGGCCGCACCATCACCGAGTTCGACGATACGCTCTTCAGCCTGATGAGCATGAACCAGCATCCGCTGCACATTGACGAGCACTACGCCGCCGGTACGCAACATGGAGGGCGGCTGGTGGCGGGTCCGCTGGTGATCAGCCTGGTGATCGGCATGAGCCAGGCGGACATCGGCGGGCGCGCTCTCGAGACGCTGGATTATTCCAATGTCCGTCATCTTGGGCCGGTCTTTCACGGCGATACCATTTATGCGGAGTCGACCATTGCGATGAAAGAAGAACTGCCGAATGAACGCGGCTTGGTGGTCGTTGTGACGCGTGGGCTGAATCAGCGCCAGGAGGCGATTCTCGCGTTGGAGCGCAAGATCGTGGTGCCGAAGCGGCCTGCTGGAGAAGCGACATGAGAAAGCTGACCTCGGAACAGGAACTGATGGTCGCGACCGTGCGCCAGTTCGTCGATAAAGAAGTGGTTCCGGTGGCATCCGCCATGGAGCATCGCAACGAATATCCGCATGCGCTGGTGGGCGAGATGCGGAAGATGGGCCTGTTTGGATTGAATGTTCCCGAAGTTTACGGCGGCGCGGAGATCGATTTCACGACCTTCGCGATGATCTTCGAGGAACTTTCGCGTGGCTGGCTGGGCCTCGCGGGCGTGATCGGGACGCATTCGGTGTTGTGCGACGTGCTGATTCGTTTTGGAACCGAAGAACAGAAGCGGCGATTCTTGCCGGGATTGGCATCGGGCGAACGGCGCGGGGGGATTTGTCTTTCCGAGCCCAACGCCGGCACGGATCTGCAGAACATCAGCACCACTGCCGTGCGTGACGGTGATGTTTACCGGATTAGCGGGTCGAAGATGTGGGTTACTAACGGGCGCTTCGGAAATACATTCTTGTTGCTGGCTCGTACTGGGCCGCGCATGGCGCCGCCCCACAATTACAAGGGGATGGGCGCGTTCGTGATCGAGAAGGGCGCGCCGGGGCTGACCGTGAGCCGCGACATCGACAAGCTGGGCTACAAGAGCGTGGAAACCTGCGAGCTGCACTTCCAGGATTTCCCGGTGCCGGCTGAGAACCTGATCGGTGGCGTGGAGAACGAAGGATTCAAGCAAGTGATGACAGGTCTTGAAGCCGAGCGCATCAACGTTGCGGCGCGGGGCCTGGGGATTGCGCGCGCGGCCTTCGAAGAAGCGATTCGCTATGCGCAGCGGCGCACCACGTTCGGGAAACCGATCGCCGAGCATCAGACCATTCAGATCAAGCTGGCCGACATGGCCACCCGGATTGAAGCCTCGCGGTTGCTGATTTATTCCGCCGCTGAGAAGAAGGATCGCGGCGAGCGGTGTGACCTGGAAGCGGGGATGGCCAAGCTGTTTGCTACCGAAACCGCGGCTGAAGTGTCGCTGGAGGCGATGCGGATTCTGGGCGGAAATGGATATTCCAAGGATTTTCCGGTGGAGCGCTACTATCGGGACGCGCCACTGGTGGTGATCGGCGGGGGGACCAATGAGCTGCAGCGGTTGATCATCGCGCGCAACCTACTCAAGAAATACAAGGAGCGTGAATAGCCGTGTGGCGCACGCACTCTTGCGNNGTTCGCACTCTTGCGAACACATTAGGAAGAATTATGTTCACGGCGTTCACACGAGTGTGAACGCGGCACGCCGGGGGCGTGCGCCACATTAGGTGGAGATCCTATGAGCTTTGGGCGCTATTACGAAGAATTTGAAACCGGGGCGATTTACAAGCACTGGCCGGGGCGCACCATTACCGAGCACGATAACACCTGGTTCGCGCTGCTGACCATGAACCAGAATCCCTTGTTCATCGATCGGCATCACGCCGGTCGATGCCCGGTGATCGATACGCTGGTCTTCAGCCTGACGGTCGGCATGAGCGTGGCTGATACTAGCGGCCAGACCATCGCAAATCTCGGATATGAAAGCGTAACTTTCGAGCGGCCGCTCTTCCCCGGTGATTCGTTGTACGCGGAATCGGAAGTGCTGGAGAAGCGGGAGTCGGCGAGCAAGCCCGATCGCGGGATCGTTTCAATCGAAACTCGCGGCTACAACCAGGATCGCGAGCGAATTGTCGTGCTGCGCCGCAGTTTTCTTGCGCCGAAGCGAGGCCCGGAATGAACGAAACGCGGGAACTGGTTGAATTTCTCGCGCGGCTCCGGCCCGAGGATCTGCCGGCGGAAGTTTTCGATCGAACGCGCTATCTTCTGCTCGACTATTTAGGCGTTGCCATACGTGGATCACGCGAAGAATCGTCGGCGCCGGTGTACAAGATGATCGAGCGGCTGAATGCTCGCATGCTGCCGGGCCACGCGGCACTCGCGTACGGCACCGCGGCGCATGCTATCGAAATGGATGATACGCACAATGCTGGATCCATTCATCTGGGCGTGGTGATGTTCTCTGCTGCGCTTGCGCTCGCGGAATCACTTCCCGACGTCTCTGTGGACCGATTCACTGCGGCGGTGGTGGCCGGATATGAGGCGGCTGCCCGCATCGCCATGGCGCTGCAACCGAAAGAGCATTACTGGCTGGGCTTCCACCCCACGGCCACTTGCGGCGCGTTCGGAGCAGCGGTAACCGCGTCGAAGCTGCTTCGCCTGACAGCGGACCAGATGCTTTCCGCCTTCGGCATCGCGGGAAGCATGGCCGCCGGATCAATGGAATTCTTGGCAGAGGGCGCTTGGACCAAGCGGCTGCATCCGGGTCTCGCGGCGCAGAACGGCATTCAGGCTGCGATGCTGGCCGCCGAAGGCTTTCGCGGACCCTCCACGATTCTGGAAGGCCGCGACGGATTCCTGCACGGCCACTCCAAAAGACCAATACTCGAACTGATCACGGAGGATCTTGGCGAATCTTTCGAGATCATGCGCACGTCCATCAAGCCGCACGCCTGCTTCCGCTATATGCAAGGGCCGATCGACGGGATTCTCGCCCTGGTGCGAGAGCACGACCTCGAACCGGATGCGA
Source organism: Bryobacterales bacterium (assembly GCA_003166875.1). GTDB lineage: Bacteria > Acidobacteriota > Terriglobia > Bryobacterales > Bryobacteraceae > Palsa-89. The sequence goes on from PMUN01000430.1 coordinate 13,782, forward strand.
TCCTCCGCATCGAGGTCGCAGTTCTCGAAGCCGGTTGGGCGCTGGTTGCGGAGCCACGCGGGCAGAAATACAATCCGCAATCGATTGTCGAAGCCCAGTTCTCCATGCCGTTTGGCGCGGCCGTGGCGGCGATGTACCGCGCTGCGGGAAGCGATCAGTTTACGGAAGAAAACGTACGGTCTAAGAACGTCCGGCGGATGATGGGAAGGGTAGTGGTGCAGAAAGACATCCGGATCGAGAAGAACTTCCCGGAAGAATGGCCCGCGCGTGTCGCGATGGATCTCGCCGACGGGAGACACTTGGAGACAATAATCAAACACCCCAAGGGCGATCCGAAGAATCCGCTGAGCTGGGATGAACTGATTGCGAAATTCAAGTCGCTGGCCGCACCGGTGGTGGGCCTCGAACGTTCGGAGCAACTGGTTGCGTTGATCCGGGGAACGGGACTCGGGACTGGGGGCTGGGGGTTATTGGCGGAGTGCGGTTACCGGGTCGATGCGGGCGGCGCGCCAGGCGGGGACGGCGGCGGCTAGCAGGATGATCGGGATTACGGCGAGCAGGACTGCCGCGTAGGTGACTGCGTCGGTCGGTTTCAACGCAAATAGCATGCTGGCCATCACGCGGCTGGCGGCGAGCGAGAGCAGCAGGCCGATTGTTAGTCCGATAACGGCCAGCCGCAACGCGCCGCGCAGCACCAAGCCGACCACGTCCGCGGGCTTCGCGCCCATCGCCACGCGCAGGCCGAACTCGGAGGTTCGCTGAGTGATGACAAAGCTCATCACACCGTAGACGCCCACCAGCGCGAGGATCAGCGCGAGTCCCGCGAAGGCGCTGATCAGGAACATGCGGAAACGCGGCTTCGAAATGGAGCCTGCCACCATTGCATCCATGGTGGTGAACTTCATCGCGGTTTCAGGATTCATGGCGCGCACCTCGCGGCGGACGGCGCCAGTGAGTGAAGTGGGATCGAGCGCGGTCTGGATCACCACTTGTAGTTCGTTTGCGAAATACGGGTGTTGCTCGAGCGGCATATACATTTCCGGCTCGGGGGCGGAAGCGGGCGAGCTTTGACGAACGTCTCCTACCACGCCGATAATGGTCATCCATTTCCCCACTGAATCCAAACCGCATTGGAGCCGCTGGCCGATGGGGTCCTGATTCGGGAAACTTTCTCGCGCCAGGGCTTCGCTGATGATCGCGACGGGCGTCGCGTCGTACAAATCGCGGGAGGAGAAATCACGGCCTCGCGATAGTGGAATTCCCATGGTTCGAAAATAGCCGGGGCTGGCCAAACGAAAGCCGGCGTGCGGAAGTTTCTGGCCTGGCGCAAAAATCTGCTTGCCTTCCACGGCGTAGGAGCCGTCGGATCCGTATTGGCCGGTGGGCAATCCCATGGCGGCAGCCACGGAATTCACACCGGGGATGCCAGACAGTTGTCCGAACAGGTTTTCAAACGAACGCCCGACCGCGAGATATTCCGGGAGCGTGCGAGCCGGCGTGTGCGCGTACATCACCAGGATGCCGTTCGTACGGTAGCCGAGCTGGACGCTCGAAAGGGCCGCGAAGCTGCGCAGCAACAGACCCGCGCTGATGGCGAGCACGAACGAGAGCGCGATTTGTGCCACCACCAGCATATTGCGCAAGCGGGGCGATCTCGCTCCCAGCAGTCCGCGTGAACCGCCCTGCTGGAGAGCTTGCTGCGGATCCACACGCGCGGCTTCTAATGCTGGAGCGAGGCCGAAGAGCAGGCTGGATAGTAGAGAGACGCCGGTAACGAACGCGAGCACCAGCCGATCGATATGTACTTCGTCAAGGCGCGGCAGAGGAATGCGATCCTGAGCGAGGCCCAGCAGCACATTGGTCCCCAACTGGGCCAGCAACAATCCGAGCGCTCCGCCCGCAATCGCAAGGATGGCGCTTTCCGCGAGAAGCGGCCGGATGATGTGCCAGCGTCCAGCGCCCAAAGCAGCGCGGACGGCCATTTCACGGGATCTTGCGGTGGCGCGCGCCAGCATCAGGTCAGCAACGTTGGTGCAAGCGATCAACAGCACCAGCACGACAGCTCCCATCAGGAAATAGAGAGTGGTCCGGACAGGGCCCACCAGTTGATCGCGCAAAGGAGTGACCGTGAAACTTTTGTTGCGGTTCGAATCCGGAAAAGAAGTGGCAACGCGCGCGCCGATGGTTTCGAGGTGGATTCTGGCGCCTTCCAGAGTGACGCCGGATTTCAATTTCGCGACGGTTGGATAGTTGTAAGCGGTGCGGTTCAAATTTTCTGGTGTCGGTGGAGCAAGTACCCACACATCGGCTTTACTCGGGAATTGGAAACCCACTGGCAGAACGCCTGCGATTTGATAAGAGCGATTTTCGATGCTCACCAGTTTGCTCAAAGCATTCGGGCCGGAGCCGAAGTTTCGCTCGGCGAATGGCAGGCTGACTAGCGCGGCGCGATCCTGATCGTTGTTGTCGAGCAGTCGACCATAGGCGGGCTGAGCCCCGAAGATCCGAAAGAAATCGGGGTCGACGAAGAAAGCGCCGGTGAATTCCGCGCGATCGCGAAGTTGGACGCCCATTTCACCGCCGAAGTAGCAGCTCAGCGCTTCGAACGCCTGGCCGTCGCCGCGAATATCCACCAGGTCGCCGCCTGTTAGCCGCGGGGTTTGGTGGCCGGTCTGTTTCGAATAGGTGGAGACGGCCACGATTCGATCCGCATCGGGATAGCGGAGCGGCGAAAGCAGAACGCTATTAATGATGCTGAAAATTGCGGTGTTCGCGCCGATGCCGAGGGCGAGAGTGAGGATCGCTAACAGAGTGAAGCCCGGGTTCTTTCGGAGGGATCGGAGGGCGTGGCGCATGAAACCATTATCGGGGCTGGGAATCTTTACTACTGCCGTGCCTCGCCATGAGTGGCGACGCGGCNNACTCGTGTTTGCCGCGTTCGCACTCCTCGGAACGCATGGGAGTTGGGCTATTTGAGGCGATTGCGAATCCGCTGGATCAGTCGGATGGCTGAGGAGAGAGACTTGTGGAATCTTCGATCCAGTGGGCCAGCCCAGGCTAGTTCGTCGAGAGCTTTGGTTAGTTGTTGCGTCTGTGTCGTGCGGGTTTCTAATTGGCGATCGAGCTCGAGGGCCCAGGCGGTTCGCTCTTCAAACTGTGCGTTAAGTTCCTCCAATTCTTTTTGAAGCTTCAGCGCCCAGGCCGTTCGTTGCTTCAGTTCTTCGTCAAGCCGCTGCAGATGCAGATCCAGGCCCGTCCAGTCGTCAATCTCCTTTTTCAGCCGCAAGGCCCATTGAGTTCGCTCCTCAACTTCCAGCATTAGTTTCTCCACCATCTCGCCNNTGCCATTCGTAGGGATTTGGCAACCCGTCCGGCTCCGCGATTACCTGTTGAGTGTGGCGAACGCAGAACTCGGGAGTCAGGGGCGGATGCCACAAGGTTGGGACGTTCGGATTTTTCCCGAGCACAGCCAAGATATGACTCGGCTTGAGGCGGTCGGCGGCGAATTCTTGCTCGTCGCGCTGGTGCACGGCGTCAATAAAGCTGCAGTCCCAGGGCGCCTGTGCGTCGAAATTATAGCCGAAAGCGCGGTCGACAAAAGGTTCGATCACATTGGCGAACGCTACGAAAACCTGGAAATGGAAATTCTGCAGCAGCAGCGGCAGAATGTCCTGGGATCGAATGGCCTCGAATCCATCGGTGGAACAATCGTAATTGAGGTACATTTCCTCATACCGATGCAGCCTCTGATTGAATCGGTAGGACGGAGGCAGCTTCCTCCAAAACTCGCGCACGATTTCGAGCGCCTCGGGCCAGCGCTGGTGTCCATTGCGTCCCACCACTTCAGAGACGATCAAAGTCCCGCCGGGTTTGAGCGAGCTCTTGATCTGTGCGAACAGATCCTCCAGCTTGAGGACATGATGCAGAGCCTGATTCGCAATCACGGCGTCGTATTCATGTTCGGGAATCCATTGATTGAAATCTGCTTGGACGAAGTTCAGATGAGAGACTACTTCGCGCTCGGCTGCGGAAGCTCGCCCTCGCTCCAACATGGATTGATTCAAGTCGACGCAATCGATGACGAAATCGGAGTGCCCGTGGGCGCGGAGGTCTAGCGCCAGATCGATTTCCATATTGCAATTGCCGGAACCAAAGCTGACGAAACGCTTGGGGTGGTTCTGATGGCGCTCGAATTGTTCGCCAAGATATTTCCGGAACATGGCTTCGGGATTCGAAAATCCGAACGCCTCCAGCTTGGGCCGGACATAGCGGTTCGACCAGTAATGGAAGATGCCGGGGAGACTATGAACATCGGTATCGTCGCGGTAATGGCGGGCTTCGGCGGCCAGCCGTGCTGCGTAATCGTTCATGGTTCCGAATCGACTTACCTCTACGATAACCGACGAACTGAAGAACTGAAGAACTGAAGAACCGGAGAACGGCCTTATAGCCATTGACAATATAGCCACAGTGGATACAATGGTTGCATGGACAAGCGCGCCGACCCGGAATCCCTGCTGCCCCTCCCACCCGCGACCTTTCACATTCTGATTGCTCTGGCCGATGAAGACCGGCATGGCTACGCGATTATCCAGGACGTTGCGGCTCGCACAAACGGTGAGCTGAAACTCAGCGCCGGGACGCTGTATCGTTCTATCCACCGCATATTGGACCAGGGCTTGATTGTCGAAACCAGCACGCGGCCGGCTCCGGAATTGGACGACGAGCGGCGCAGGTACTACCGGATCACACCATTTGGCGTGGCTGTTGCGCGCGCCGAAGCGCGGCGGCATGCGCAGCTGTTGAAGATGGCGCGGGTGCGCGGTCTCGCACCGGAGAAGGCGTGATGCGACTCTACCGGGCTTTGTTGCATTTCTATCCGGCGTCTTTCCGCGCTGAGTACGGCGAGGAGCTGGTAGCAGTGTTCCGCGCACGCCGGCGTGACCGAACCAATCCGCTGTCGGTTCTCATGCTGTGGATCGCGGGGTTCTTTGAAATTCTGTTCAACGCGATTGCGGTGCATTGGGACATTTTGAGGCAGGATCTTCGATCACCACCCGAACGCTGGCGCGCTCGCCGGGTTTCGCGATTACCGCGATTCTGGTGGTAGCGCTCGGCATTGGCGCCAACACGGCGGCCTTTTCGGTAACGGATTTTGTTCTGATTCGCAATTTGCCTTTTTCCCAAGCGGAGCGCTTAGTCAAGATCTGGCAGACCACTGCGGGCTACGATCAGATGGAATTTTCGCCGTTGAATTATCGCGACGTGAAGCGGATGAGCAAATCGTTCGAAGCGATTGGCGCGTACACGCCGAACGCGGTGAATCTGGTGGGGCAAGGAGATCCTCAGCGTATTTACGCAACAGCAGTGACGTCCGATGTAATTCCATTGCTCGGCACGCAACCATTGCTGGGGCGGGTTTTTACGGCGGCGGATGAGCGCGTAGGCGCTGCCGGGACAGTGATTTTGAGCTACCCGTTGTGGCAGACGCAATTCGCGGGCGATCCCGGCGTGCTGGGAAGAAAGGTGATCCTGGATGACCAGCCCTATATTGTCATCGGCGTCATGCCGGCGCATTTCCATTTTCCAAGCGCCGAGGTTGGCCTCTGGACTCCGAAACAATTCGCGGCACGGGAATTGGAGGACCGCAACGACAACTATCTGGAAGTTGTCGGGCGCCTCAAGCCGGGCGTGTCCCTGGAACAAGCCAAAGCCGAGATGGACGTGACCATGCGGCAGCTCAAGCAGCAGTATCCAGGAGAAAACAAAAATACCGGCGGGCTTGTAATTTCTCTGCGCGATGAGCTATCCGGCAAGTCGCGCCTCATGCTGTGGGCGCTGCTGGGTGCGTCTGGCTGTGTTTTGCTGATCGCCTGCGCGAATCTGGCGAATCTCCTGTTGACGCGTAGCCTGGGGCGGCAAAAAGAGCTGGCGGTGCGGGCGGCGCTGGGAGCCGGGCGGGAGCGGTTGGTTCGTCAATCCATGACCGAGAGCATGGTGCTGGCGGTGCTGGGTGGGGCGCTCGGGATATTAGTGGCGCTTGCGTCCGTGCCTTTGTTGTCCAAGCTGGTTCCGAACACGCTGCCGATTGCCTCCACGCCCGCGGTGGACTTCCGAGTGCTGATTTTCGCGGGGATGCTCACGGTCGTCACGGGAATCGTCTTCGGCGTGTTGCCGGCGCTGCGGGCATCCGGCAAGGGCGATATGAACGCATTACGGGAAGGGGCACGATCGGGCGGCGGGCGCAAAGAACGTCTGCGAGCTACGCTCGTGATCGCCGAAGTGACGATCTCCGTTGTCCTGCTGATCTCATCCGGCTTGTTGATACGGGCGCTATGGAAGCTGCAGGGTACCGATCCTGGATTTCACGCCGCCGGGGTCCTGACAATGCAGACTGCGTTGCCGATGCCCAAGTACGAACGCACGGCCAGGCGGGTGGAATTCTACGACCGAGTGCTGACGGAAGTACGCGCGCTGCCAAGAGTGTCCAGCGCGGCCTACATTACCTCCGTGCCGATGTTATGGGGCGGCGGCATTTGGCCGGTGGACATCAACGGCCAGGTGGTGGAGCGCACCGCGGCTCATACGGTCAGTATGCGTTACGCCACGCCGGGGTTTTTCTCGACTCTCGAAATTCCACTCATGCTGGGCCGGGACATCAGCGAGTCCGACACGGTCGATCGGCAATTCGTCGCGGTGGTCAGCCAATCCTTTGCACGCCGCTATTGGCCGGACCAGAATCCGTTGGGTCGGCACTTCCAACTCGCCTTTCACGACAGGATGGTAGTGGGTGTAGTGGGCGATGTCCGGGTCCGCGGGCTTGAGGGACCGAGCGAACCCCAGACTTATCTCTCCTACCAACAAGCGGCGGATGGCGCCTGGGTATTTTACGCGCCCAGGAACCTGGCGGTGCGGAGCGCGGGAACACCGGGCTCGCTTGCGCCCGCAATCCGGCAAATCATCCAAAGCGCGGATCGTGAACAGCCCATCTCAGATGTGCAGACCCTGGAGCAGATTGTGGAATTGAAAACGGCGGCCCGAACCGTGCAGGTTCGCGTGCTAGGCGCGTTCGCGGCCATCGCATTTCTGCTGGCGGCCATCGGCATTCATGGCCTGCTTTCGTTTGCCGTATCGCAGAGGAATCGCGAGATCGGGGTGCGGATGGCGTTGGGCGCGGCTTCGGGCGATATTTTGCGGATGGTAATGCGGCAAGGAGTCTGGGTGGCGCTGGCGGGTGTTCTGCCGGGATTGGCGCTGGCTTACGTGGCAGCTCGGCTGATGCAAGCGCTTCTCGCAGGAATCCAGCCGGGTGACCTGCCGACATTCTTGAGCGCGGCTGGATTGTGCTTGTTGATGACACTGGTGGGCAGCTTCCTTCCGGCGCTGCGTGCGGTCCGCATTGATCCCATGACGGCAATTCGGACGGAGTAGCGGATTCTCGATGGCCGGTGGATCGGCCTACCAAGATGGGCGAGAGGCGCACTTCGCACCTCCGCGATTAGGACGTTAGCGGTCCTTGTTGCGATAGCGCCGCTTGGCGGCCACCACGACCCCTGAGCTGTGCCGAGAGCTGCCTGTTACGATTAGGAATACATGACGGGTGCTAATGGCGGCTTTGTTCAAATCAAACGGGCTGGTGGGTTGAGCTAAAAGGCGCTCCTTTCGCGTTCGGAGTCTGCATCTATTCGCAAGCCGGGGAGAAGAGTCCCGTGGATTTCGTTTGCACCGCCGGAGTTCTTGGATCACGGAAATGGAGTTGGAAGAAGCTCCGATTTGTAGACACCTCAACTTGGGTTGAGAAACTGGAGGGGGATCTAGTCGCGGTCTTCCAGGCGGATCCGGACGTGGAGGTTGTCGGAACATTCGAGGAGTTCCCGCTGTGACGGCCGCGCGTGTACCTCCGCTCAACGCGGGGTGGATCCGGACGGAGTAAAGGCAAACTTCGCAGGTCGGGGACCTGCGCCACGGCTAGCGTACAATAAGGCGTCACAGCCTGAATGCCCTTTCGAATCCCGGAAAGCCCCGCGGCATTCCTGCGCTCCGCCCAAGATCTTTGGGTGAAGCTCAAGGACGAAAAGAAGAAGACGCAACTCTCGGAAGGCGACTGGTACCCCTTCGACACGCTCTCGTGTGTACCGACAGTCACGGAACTCATCTCGCGGGATTTTGACGTCGTGGCTGCTGACATCGCCGACCGGCCCGTGGCTGACATCGGATGCGCGGACGGCGATCTTGCCATGTTGTTTGCCGGTTGGGGAGCCGACGTTGACGCCATCGACTACGCTCCGAATAACTTCAATCGGATGCTCGGAGTTCGGACACTCAGCCGCGTGCTGGACCTTCCCGTGCGCACTTATGACATCAATCTGGATCACGATTTCAAGTTGCCCCAGGATTCGTACGGTCTGACGCTATTTCTTGGCACCCTGTACCACCTCAAGAACCCGTACGCAGCCCTTGAGCAGCTGGCGTTTCAAACCCGTTGGTGCATCCTGAGCACGCGCATCGCGCAGGTCACTCCCTCGGTTCGCGCCCGCGTGGAAAACGAGCCAATCGCATATCTCGCCGATGGCCGCGAAATTGGAAACGACGCTACGAATTACTGGGTGTTCTCCGCCTACGGGCTCTTCCGAATCCTGCAAAGGACTCGCTGGGCCATTGTTGCCTCCAAGCGGATTGGCTGCCTGGTTGATTCGAGCCCGATTGATCCTCAGGGCGACGAGCGGATGTTCGTGCTGCTGAAAAGCCGCGTGCATTTCCCGGAGTTGCATGTTCGACTGGCGGATGGCTGGCATCCCCCGGAAGGGTCGTTTCGTTGGACGGCGAAGAGTTTTGCGTTGGAAGTAGTGCTTCCGCTCGAAAAACCATTCGTTGGCTTCTCGCTCTCCATTTTTGTTCCGCGGCAGATTGTCCAAGCGGGGCAACCGGTCACTCTGTCTTGTAGGATTCGGGACCAGCTTGTCGGAACCACGGAGTATGCCGCCAGCGGCTTCTACGAATTTGAAGGCGAATTGCCTCCCTTCGCCCTGCATGAACCGGTGTTACGCCTAGATTTCACCGTTGAGAGTGAATTCGTTTCCGACGAAAGCGACGGACGGGAACTAGGAATCTGCATCCCGGCCGACGCTTCCGGAGAAAATGGACTTGGCTTTCGGCTTCGTCCCTAGTGGGCCGTCCGCCCTGAATCTTTACTACTACCGTG
>PMUN01000022.1 GCA_003166875.1 Bryobacterales bacterium
CGGTAGATTTCACTGACACCACGACGGCAGCCAGCGGGCAATTCGACCGCAACTACACGCTGACCTATAGCGCGGGGAGTGCAGGGCAAACCTTGAAGGTCACCTGGAAGATGAGTTCGGGTACCGGAAATGTCACCCTTAACGCAGCGGCGCTCAGCAGTGGGACCAGCAGCAGCGTCGGGTCTCTGAATGGATCGCCCAGCAGCTCTAACAGTTTGGTGAACCTGACGGCGGAGGGAACCGGCGACTGGGAGCATTGGGGAGAAGGCGCCGTGAACCACAAGGCCGGAGTAACGGCGCAACTGAGCAGCTACACGGTGGTGGGTGCCGGCGGCGTCTCTACCTACGGCAACGATCCGCGGCCCGTAAGCTGGACGGACGGTACGCCTCTAGCGAGCAGCACTAATAACTTCAACGGTGTGTGGATCGCCGGTATTGGACAAGGCTTTTCGATCACGGCTCCAGCCGACACCACCAGCCGAACGCTCGTGGTACATGTGGGAGGCTGGCAGAGCGGAGGGACGTTCACGGCGCATCTGTCGGACGGCTCGGCGGTGGACTACACAAGTACTACGGCAACGGCTAGTGGACAATACGACGGGAATTACACGCTAACCTATAACGCTGCTAGTGCGGGGCAGACCTTAACAGTCACCTGGAAGATGAGTTCGGGAACCGGTAACGTGACCTTGAATGCGGCTGCGCTCCAATAGGCTGGTGCCGTGGCGCTGGTCCCCAGAATCCAGCGTTGCGGTCGGCCGTCTTCAGAAAGCGCAGCCATACTGTAGACCATGGTGACGGGTGTTTAGTACTGCTGCGGCTGCCGGTCCTTCTTCCAAAACAGCAACCCCTACGCAAATAGGCGGACTTGCAGTTCTCGGAACCGTCCTCTCCATTGTCAGCGAGAGGTTCTACTTCGGCGTCAATAACAACGTCTATCACATACCAATTGTTCTAAAGCTATTCGATATGGGCCAGTTTTCTAATGATCCCTTCTATCAATCGCTTCGAAACTTTACATCACTCGTCTGGCCGGGTTTATCTCTTATCGCCACACCTGCTAATGTCCATGAGGTTTTCCTGGGCGCGCACATCGCTTCGCGCTTTCTCCTGTACATCGCTTGTGTGCTTTGCTTGTTTCAGCTTGGTTTGCGAACTCCTCGAGCCCTAACGATCTCAGTCCTGCTAATGGCTTTTGGGAGAGTATTTCAGGGGTATTCGATGATCGGCGCCACTGGTCTGCAAATCGATTACTTCACTCACACCGAGCTGGCCTATCCTCTGCTTCTATTTTCTTTGATACTAGCCGCCCAGGGCCGATATGTCCTGGCTTTCGCGGTAAATGGGATCACCTTTGACGTGAACGCGTTCGTTGGCATTTGGCTGATGGTTATCTTGCTCTTGCTGGTAGCCACTGAATCTTCGAGTTTCTCAAACAAGGTACGTGAGATATTGGCTGGCGCCGTTATTCAGGCTGTCATCGCTTTGCCGGTCGTCTTCTGGATTCTAAAGACGGTGAGGGAATCCGCTGGTGTGGCGAACTTCGATTACAAATCTTTTGTCGCCTATTATTTTCCAAAGCATTTTTTAATTCAGACATCCAGCCCGCGGGATATTGTCCTGTTTGTTATGGCCAGTGTGAGCGGAGGCATTGCACTGTATCTTCTGGGGCCGGCCGTTCGCTCCTGGAGAATCGCCTTCGCTGGGTTCATTGCCTTGTTCGGCTTTGGGGCTGTCTTGCCTGAAGTGAGCTCCTCGCGACTACTAATGAACTTGCTTTTTCTCCGTATTGACGGCGTGGTAATTCTATTGAGCCTGCTGTTCACAGTGCGAGCCGCGATGGCCATTGTTCAACGCCAAGCTGGACAAATTGGATCAGGGCTAGCAATCGTAGTCCTCGCCACGCTCGCACTTGGCGACTGGAGGCTGACAGCCATCTCGATGACGCTCGTGGCATATCAGGAATCACGGACATCAATGCTCAGTCCAGCATCGGCGCCTTTCATTTGCCTGGTCCTCGGCATGGCCTCAGCGTTTAGCCAGGTCGGGGTTGAGCCAACATTTCAGAGCCAGTACCTGCTGGCCTCAACACTCTGCTTTATGCTGGCGCTCCTGGAGAACGAGGTAGCTCTGATGTCTCTCGGAGTTATCGTCGCCAGTATCAATTTCCCGATACTCTGTGCCGGCGCAGCCATCGGCCTCTGTGCCGCTATCCGATGGAAACAGCGCGCTTCCCGTTGGGTGGTTGCCTGCGCCGGGCTGAGCGCCGTGATCCAGATCGTGTTCGGCGGTGCCGGCTTCAAGACCATCTTGACAGCGGCGGTCGCGGTTACTGGGGCTGCTTCATTTCTTCTCCGAGATACTGTGGGCAACGTGCTCCGCACTTTGGGCAAGGAGCGCCTAGCGACCGTAGGCCTCTCGCTGGTTTCACTGTTATTGCTTTGGTGCGCCGGTCAAAGGGCGATGGTGGCCTGGATAGAGATGCCCCGATCTCCCCAAACCTTGGACGAGACGTTCTGGAAAGACACGCAGCAATGGGCCCGCACACACACCCCTAAGGATGCTGTATTCTTAGTTCCGCCGGATCGGGAAGGATTTCAACTCGGCTCCGATCGTAATGTCTGGGTGGATTGGCGTCAGGGCGCCGCGATCATGTGGTCGCCATCATTTTACGGCCGCTGGATAAGCCGTTACCCTGAGGTTCTAAAGTTAAAGACTCACCCAGACTTCTACAATTACGCACATTCCCACGGGATTTACTACTTTGTCATAGAACGGAGCCTGAGTAGCGACACCCCTCCTCACCCGGGAGAGACGCACCTTTATAGAAACCCACGGTTCGACATTTACCGGCTGAGCGCTGATGCAGGTAATGGAATAGACTTACGGGCAGAACCGTCTCGATGACGAAGCTGAGTTCACCTAACCTGGGCGTCGCATCACTCGAAGTTCATGTCCGCACCAAAAACGGCTCATGTCTTCGCTGNNCGACCTGCATTCCTTCCGCGCCGGCCCATTTCTCCACCGTTTCCACCGGCACGTAGTTAATCAGTTCCCGAGCAACAATGAGATCTTGAAGCCGATTGGCTTGTGCCTTCCACCACGGACGCAGGCACATATCTTTGTAGACCAACGTGCCCTCCGGCTTGACTTTGGAGATCACGCGCTTCACCAGCGAGTGCTGGCTGGCGGGGGGAACGTGGTGCATAACATCAATCAGAAAAACCACATCGAACAAGCCCGCAGGCCAGGTGGCGTCAACATCGAGCCGCTCAAATGACAGCTGCGCTTGCGGGCGGATAACCATCGCGCGCTTGGTCATGGTCTTCGCGAGTTCAATTGCCATCGGTGAAACATCAAAGCCAAGACCAAGGAACTGGCGGCCACGCGCCGCCGCGAGGCTCAACAACAAGCCGGCCCCGCAGCCGACGTCCAAAACACGCGATCCCTCGGGGATGTGTCCAATCAGTCGCTCGAATGGGCAAATGAACGGCCGGTAATGTTGCAGAGTTCGAAGGAGAAAGGGGCCCTCCGTGTACATGCTGCGGGCCATCGCCGAAAGCGATTTCGCGCTAAGAGCGCTGTCCGCGTTGTCAGACCAACCGGAACCTCCGGTGCTAGGACTTGGTGTGGTGGCCATGGTTAGACGATCTAGTCGGAGATACCTATCAGTATCCAGTTTCGCCTATTTTGCTTAGGACTGCCACGAGGAGAACTCCAAGCTCTCTAAACCGCTGCCGCTATGATCACCAGAAGCGCGGCTACCACGGCCAGGCTGGCGCGGTCCGATAGCGAGTACAAGATTGGATCTTCATGAATGGCCCCGCGATTCGCCAGGATGAGTAAGCGGCTCTGCCAATAGGCCAGAAGAGGAAAGATCCCAAGCAGCAGCTGCGGCCTGGTATAGAGCGGCGCCACTTCCGGACTGCGGACGTACAGAATCACGATAAGGGCGCTCACCAAGCCACTGGCGGCGCAAAGAGATGTCAACTGCTCCAGGTCGCCCATGTGGTAGCCCCGCCCGGAGGCGGTTAACCCCTCCTCGGAAGTCCGCGACCGCAATTCAGAAATGCGCTTGATCAACGCCAGGCTCAAGAACATAAACATCGAGAATGCGAGCGTCCAGATGGAAACGCTGATCCCGGTGGCAGCCCCCCCGTAGAGGAGACGCAAACTGTAAAAGCCGGCTAGCATGATGACATCCACCATCAGGAGGCGCTTCAGGTAGAGCGAATACGCGATCGCGGAGGCGACGTAAACTGCCAACAGAATCGCCGCATCCCCTGACGGATTCAGAAATGCCGCGCCAACGAACAGAGCTACCACCATTAGAACCGCGGCCGGAATTGAAAGATGTCCAGCCGCTAACGGCCGGTGACGTTTGCGGACGTGCCTGCGATCGGTGGTGAGATCCAACAGGTCATTGATGATATAGATGGCGGATGCACACAAGGAGAACGCCAGAAACGCCCGTATCCCTCGCACAATGACGGCCCGATCCAGCAGGTGGTGCCCTAGTACGATCGGCACCAACACCAGTGCATTCTTGGTCCACTGGTAAGCGCGCGTGGCCTTCACCATAATTCGAAGAGAGAATCGGCGGCCTGGGAAAACTTTCTCGATCGTCACCCCAGAGCGCTCCACGGCTCTACGTACCCCCGCCGGTGCGCCGACGATGACTGCGGTCTTTGCGCCCTTCCATACCGCGAGATCCTGCCGGGAATTTCCGGCGTAACAGAACTCCTCGTTTCCGAGCGCGTGCCGAATGGCCTCCAGCTTGGCTTTGCCTGAGATGTTTTGACGGCCCTCGCTGCAGATGACTTGCGTAAAAAGCCCAAGGTGCTCGGCCACCGGAATTGCGATGGAGGAATCCGCCGCCGTTACCAACAGAATTTTTCGTCCCCTTTTCGACTCGGACTCCATGTAATCCAGCAGATGGCGCGCATAGGGCAACGAATCCGGTTGCAGACTGACGGCGCGTCCAAGCTCCTGCTTGAAGCGGGCTTTACCCAGAAACAGCCACGCAATCACACGGAAAAGACCCCAGGGGCGAACGCGCACATAAGCCAGCAACGATTCGATCAGCGTGTCGGTCTGAACCAGCGTGCCATCCAAGTCCACGCATAGACAGGGCAACGTCTCACGCTGTTCTTGGGTTGCGGCCCGAGTTTCCATCACTAGTCTAGTCGTTTTCAGAATACCTCGCGGCAGGGGCCAGTCGCCAACCACCTGTCGTTAAATCATACTGACAGCGTTCGAACCTGCACAGAACGAAAAGGACTAGTACTGATAGGCGAAGCGCACTATCTTAAGAGCATTGACGCCGTAGCTTATCGAACCGGTGCAGAATCCTCCGGAGATGCCGGTACCGGCGCGGCCATGGTGTGGCCGAGCCTTCGACTCCAAATGAAGTCCCATCGTGCGGCGGCCCTCCAAACAGGCGCAGGAATGGCGTCAGAGAGCCTGGTACCCACCCGCAGGGCGTCTTGCGGTAGGCCCGGCGCCGGAGGTAGACCAACCAGGTACTGAAGGAAAATCAAGTTGCCCATGATCTGACTGTAATTGGGATCGAACCGCACATCTTCAAAGTCGATGCGGTTCTGGCCGCCCACGTAAAGGGCTTGGCGCTGGAACGGCTGCGATCGGACTAGTATCAGATAGTCGAGTCCGCCAACCGCAACAGGCAGTAACTGGACCAGGACACCGAGGCCCACTACCGGTATCAGGACCAGCCGGCGATCGAGCATTGTGACCATCGGAATGCACATCAGTAGAACGCCGGGAATGACGAACCGGACGCCCCAGGCATCATCCGATGACCAGTCCCACCATTTTGCGAATAGAACAATCTGCGCTATACAGATCCCCAGGAACAGCCAGGCGTCAGGACGGATCTCTTTACTCTGAGCGAACCGCTTCCAACCCAGTAGACCGAGCAGTAGTGGCGGAGAGAACAAGAAGACACTCTTCCCGCTGGAAAACAAGATTCCGTATAAGCCGGTCAGAAACGGATTCGAGAATCCCTCCCCGGCGTAGCCTTGATCCAGCAAAGAATGATAACGGATGTAGTTCGCCAGCAGAACCAAAGCGACGGCGGGCGCCAGAGATATTACAATGCGGATAACGCTTCGAATCGAGGGATTCGCTAGCAAATACCACAAGACCATGGGACCTAGGATGGCCACCGAATCAAGGCGGATTGCCAAAGTGAATCCCGCCACGGCCATACCCGCGGCTGGATTCCCAAACCGCATGATCAGGAAGCCTAGAAACGCGACAGTGAGAACCAGCGGCTCAGAGAAATCGAGCTTGGTGTAGGGCCACCAGACAGTAGCTAGGCCGGCGATCCCCACCGTGAGCCAAACGGCGCGAGCTGGATAGAAATGACGAAGATAAAACGCCACCAGCGCCAAGAAGAGCGCGCCGTTCGTTACAAACATCAGCGTATAGAGCGCAGCTTCGCATCGAACGCCCGTCGTTTTCTGAATGAAATGAGCAATTGCCAGTGGCGGCAGAGCAAGCAGAGAGTGCCCGATGCCATACTTGGAATAGGCCGCGTTCTGGGCTGTGCCGCCGGTGTTGCCGAACAGCATGGCTTTCGCCCAAGCGATCTTGATTGCCCCGTCCCCCAGTGGTGTAGTGTCCGGCCCAAGTGCAGAGGTAAATCACCGCGAACAGCGCGAAGACCCGCAGGGAGAACCGGAGCGGCGACGCAAGCGCGCCTCCATCATTATTCGTGCTCATTCATTCGAAGCTAGCATAGCAATAGCCTGCGCTTAGTGATTCCAAAGCCGTCCGATGAGGTACTTGGGATAAACAGCCAGCAGCGTACCGAGGATCTTCTCCCATTCGGAAAAAATAGCTGCTTGGAACTCGGGTCCATCCACCACGTATCAGGGTGGTATTGAGGGTCTGACGCAGGCACTGAAATGAACTGGATGCCGGGACAGAATGAGCGAAATACAATAGCCGATCGTCGTGAGTGAAACGAAGCTGTTACCAGTAGGACGCGCTTCGCGCCGCGTCGCACAAGCTCAGGGCGAACGGCCTGCGCTTCTTCAATGGTCGACTCAGCATGAATACCCAGACTCTCGATGCCACGCGTCGGATAGCCTTGTCGAGCGAGAAACACAATCGACGCGTCGCCCTGCGGGCGGCCTTGATAAAAGGGACCGCTGAACAACGCTAACGGCGCATACCCTTGCGCCACCAAGTCGGCTCCCTTCAACACTCGGGGACCGTAGAAGTTGCCGCCAAGAACCAGAATCAAGTCTGCGGTCCGAGGAGCGTCACTCGAAATCAAGTAATTGCCGAGACAGGATAATAAGGCTCGCCACTCCAGTAACAAGATCCCAGAAAGGCCGAACATCGAGACCAGGAGCGCGCGCCGGATCCACCTGTATCTAAACCGGAGTGTTAAGGGCCTACGGATTTCGATGAACCCATCCTACCGTGTCTCAAAGTTCGCCAACAAGCGTTCCTCATGTCGATGCTCACTCAGATTTTACGCCGAGCCGGTCATTCCGGCGGAATATGGCGGCGTAAAAAGAATTTGATGTCGGACCTGGCAAGTCCGTCGTTATTGGATGCCGATGTCCCTCTTCAATTGACCGAGGGAAGAATCGTGCGCTCGATAGATTTCTCTCGCACTCCTGCGAACTAGTGGCAACCTCTTTCAAATTCCGATTGCCGAGAATCAACTCCAGTAACCAGTGAATACTCAGTTAGGGAACGTCATAGGACACACCATGTGATTTCTCATGACCCCGAGCAGTTAACTCCTAATCAGAGTATCCTGATCTATCACAACGGCAGGATTTCGCAAGCTCTCTCCGAGCTGTTGAAGTGATGACAGATCGCTCGGCCGGAGCACGAGCCACTGCTGGAAGCCCCTATACTCGGCCGACATCCGCTCCGCATCCGGACCCAAAATAGTAAGGTTCGACGCGCCGGCGGGCTCCTT
>PMUN01000213.1 GCA_003166875.1 Bryobacterales bacterium
GGCTAAGCCAGTCTGAATGCTGGTCGGAACTTCCTGCATCGCCGGCCCGTACTGCCTGCACTGTTTCTCATGATGCGCCACGTGCATGCTCTTCTCAATGGATAAAGGATCAGATGCAACGCGCACGATGCGGTTCGCAACTGCCTGGAAAATTAATGCAGTTTTATGTTCGTGCTGGCGCGTATAGACTGCGGATTGCTCGCGCAACCAGGCGGCCCAGGTGCTGTACTGAGATTCGGGTTGTGGGGGATGCATTCTGTCGATAACTGATTGTGGTTTCTGAGTGGAAAGAGCATCGAGGGCAGCATCAAGAGCAGCAGACGAAGCAAGGGCATCGGCGCGGGTGAAGTCGACAGTGGCGGGCGTGGTTTGGTTATCGCTCATCTTTTCTAATCTTTCGCATTCCACACTTCGGCGTAAAAGCAAATGGCCGGGGTTCGAACGCCCGGCCATTTACCGAAAAGTGAGAACGAAAGGAGAGTCCGAAAGTTCAACCGCTATGAGACGGGATCTTGGGGCTCAATTTCAGTATACTATGGGCAGTCAACGATTTAACTTATGAATACCTGCCTATTAGCCCGCTGCCAGCCACTCGCCTGCGACGACATTGCGAAACGTGGACGCCCGCACATAGTTGTTGCCGCGCTTCGCTAGTCTGGTCAGATCGGTACAACTCTCAACGATCAACCACCACTGCGCCCTGGTCATATCCGGTAGTGCAACTGCCCTACCAGTGCGCACCCCGGCCCGGAATAGCGCCTTGCGTACCGTAGCCAACTCCAGGTTGGCTACGTGGAAGGCCAGCGTGCCTTTGGTTATGATTCCGCCTGCAGCGGTCATCTCTACCGTGTCCACTTCAGCGTCCCAGCCTTTTTCGGCTAGGTCAATTCCAACTGCTACGCCGAACCTCTCGGCTAGGTAATCATGTATTGTTGAGTCTTGGTTTGTTCTCATTACATCACCTTCTTACTTGCCATCGTCTCAGTGATCGCGTTCAGATCAACTTCGGCAGCGCAGCCCTCTTTCTTCTTCCACGTCTCCATAACGATGGGGGTAAGCGACCAGGCCTTCTTCTCATCGCGTTGAACCAGACTGTCCTTGGCCATGTGCTTTAGCAGTTTGTTGATCGTGCCAATCTTTTCGTCAAGGGCCTTGCATATCGTAGTCGACGTGGCCGGGCCATTCTCGCCTAAATAGTTGATGACGTTTTCCCGCGCTTCACCGATCTGAAGTAGGAACGCAGATCCTAGGCATGTCCAGGGGGGAGTAGCGTCGCCGTCAAATTCCATTGCCTGGGTATCCTTCAGCCCGGCGTCTTTTCCGCTAACAGTCATCAGCCGGTCGCCATCCGCGTTGGTGCCAAGTACGATCAGGGCATCGGGCGACGCGGTAACCCCTGAGGTTCCGATCAAACTATCGATACTGGTCGGATCATCGCCCCGTGCAGGTTTCCGCGTATGGTGAATTACTAGAATGCCTAGATGGTATTTTAGGCAGATATCACGCAGTACACTCATCTCATCGTAGTCGGCCCGGACCGTATCCATATTTCCCTTACGCTGCGGGGCGGCCTTCAAGAATGTGTCGACAATGACCATCCGGTATGGACGCTTATCAGCAACTGCCTCGTCCAACTTCTTGATCATTGGGCCAGCACCAGCAACGCTGAGCCGCAGTCCTTCATGGCAGAAGTCTAGGTTATTCAAATCTCCATGGGGTACCTGTTGAAGCCGGGAGTGAATGCGCCTGTCGCCGTCTTCTAATGCGAAGTACAGCACGCGCGACTGCGTGGTTTTGAACCGGCCCAGGAACGGCACGCCATCGGATATCGCTACGGCGGCCTGCAGCGCTAACCACGACTTCCCCTTCTTTGGCCGGTCGCCGATCACGCTGACACCATCACAGGGAATAATGTTCTCGATCAGCCAGTCCATCGGAGGCATATCGCGAAGGACCAAGTCGGCAGCGTTGTAGATCACTAACTCCTTAGCAGTCTCTTCAGCAGCAGGCGGTTTAACTTCACGATGTCCAATGCTATTCGCAATGCCACTCACCTCCTTCCATGGAAGAACACCACTTGGATGTCCGGCATACCATTCCTTGTTGTACGCCTTCAGGCATTCCTTGATCGACTCAGCCGAAAGACCGTCGTTGCGAAGACGCCCCGCTACGCTCGTCAACTTATTGTTGCGTTCGTCCTGCGAGTGGTCAGCGGCCCCTGCGGATTTCGTCTTGGATCTTTTGCCCGCGCACGCTGCGAGAACTTCCTCCTCCAGCCAGTCAGGCATCTCAGGTATTTCAATCTCGTCACCAGCAGTGGCCCAGGTATACTGGCCCTCCTTCAGGTTTGGATCGTAGTCCGGTTCACCCTCTTTAGGGTTTTCCGACAGCAGAATCTGACTGGGCCACGCGGCAATATAGGAGTACTTGGTTTTACCATCCGGTCCAATATGAGAGGTTTGGAAGTCGATGCCGGGAGCTATTTCACCCTTGTGCAAAATGCGGAACCCTCCGCGCGAAGAGAAAAATGGAAGGTGATAGCCTGCTGATGGGGTGTGCTGGATTGCGGTGAAGAAGTCGTCTGGGTGCTCGGCGACACGTTCCACCATCCAGGGACGAGCGTCGACGTTCTTGTGGGGTTTGTAGTCCACGTCCACGACGTGGAAACCATCACCGCAAAGAATGGCAATGTTCAGTTCGGGGTGTTCACCGAACCATTCATATATTTGAACTTTGTCAGGGGTGGCTAGATTTTGCCAGTCGGGAAGGTTGGCCTTCTTGCGGCCCTTCGGAAGTGGGAAAACGCGGAGACCAAGATCGGCGTATGCAAGGGCTGCTTCGTAAACGACGTTGCGAACGTCTTCTATAGGGGTGGGCGGCGGTTGAGCCAGCACGAGTGCGGGCAAAGATGAAGTGGACATTGGATTTTCCTCAAACTACTCATCGAATTAACCATCCTTTTCTCATCGAGAATGCAAAAAGGCCGCACTGGGATTAACAATGTGGCCTTTTCAATCCGATTCTTTTTTGAGGAAAAAGGTGGGACCTGCTACTGACACTATGGTACCATACCGCATCTAATTTCCCCCGGCCACTGGTTGGTGGCGCGGCGGTTTGTAATTCGAATTGGCAGTACACTATCGACAATACCAGGTGCACCCCCTATAATGGCAACGATTGTTAATCGTCTATTCGCACGTATTAGCTGTTTTTAACGTGGGTGCTTGGTCCAAGGGTAGCGGGCGGGCGGTTTTGGGCCTTTGATCTTGGTTCCCAGGTAGAGTCGGTAGAGTCCCTCTGTCTCTCTAACCCCCTTGGAAATGGGGGGGGGTAGAGTGAGTAGAGTGTGTGTAGTAGGGAGAGTGAGTATAGTAGGTAGAGTCTACCTGTTCTACCCAGTGTCCACGGATTTCACTCTACTCGCGGAGTGCATACTTGGACCGGTTCCCTGGATTCCGCGCCAACCCCGCGTGGCGCTAGCGGTAAAAATTTCTGGATATACTCTACTTTGTAGAACATATCCGCCACCTACAATGCACCCCAGGCCAAAGGCAAACGTTCCTATCGCCGCGCTACACGGCTGCCGAACCTAGCGTCGACGCCCGCGCGGCAAGGGCTACGTTCAAACCGATCCGCGTTCGTTCCTAGCCCGCCGTAGCGCCGACGACATCCAGAACGGCTCCTAGGACCAAGGCGACCGACGCGCGTTCCTAGCGCCTGAGTCGCCGGGCGAAGGCAACGCGATCACCAGGCGAAAGGCGACGTAATGTCGGTTAGCGGAAGTGTCGGCCAAAAGGCCGTTCTAGCACGCTGTGCCTGAAAACCTCGATACACCGGTCGCAAGTGGCGACCTAAACCCATGAAAACACGTCAACCAGCAGCGAGCCAAGTGCATTATTTCGGCGAGGCGAAGGCTCCTATCGTAGCGCCGATCGCCTGCCGAAGTTCTGAGTGGTGCCAATTGGCCCCGATTTTTCTATGGCGAAGAAATACGCATTCCCAATGCCCTTAGTCACCAAACAGATTAAGCACGACCGGCAACAGGCCAAGGACAAAAGAGAGGCCGACGCCAATGCAGACGAGCTAGCCCGCCTGGAAGACATAATCGACCGTGGCTACCAGACCTTCCTGGAAGTTGGACAGGCCTTGCAAGAGATCAGAGATCAGAAACTCTGGAAGCATGAGTACGACAGCTTTGAATCCTACGTGGAAAAGAAATGGAAGTGGACCGAGCACTACGCGAAGAGGGTCATTCGCGCAGTGAAGGTCGCGCAGGACGTCGGCCCACCCTACCCGGCCAACGAGGCAGTAGCCCGTGCGCTAGGAAAGCTGCCTCCCGAGCAACGGCGCGCCATATGGGCTGCCCTGACCAGCGACAATCCAGATCCCACGGCGCTAGAGGTACGCGCCTTTAGCCGTGATCCTAAGCCAGCCGCCCCGCCCAAACCACTGGAGGACCAAGCGCGCAAGACTATCTACTACATCAAAACTGTGCTGGCCGAATTTTATCCTGAGCCGCCTTTGGAAAGGAAGCCTGGGCGTCCACCCAGGGAAGGCTGGCGTGCAGATCGCCGTCGTCAAGATTATCTCAGGGCAATTTACCACTACGTGCAGGAACAGATGTATTTCTCCTATGGTGCCTATCGCGGCAAACCCAAGGAGAAGCCACCTTTCGAAGAGCCTAGCGCCGAGCATCTCGGCCCCACGAGGGAAGAATTGATCAGTGCGGCAATCGGGGATAAGGGCTAGGCTCCAATAAGCAAGGCTCTTAGCACCCTGCCCTTTCTCCAAACGACGGCGAGCTAGCTTGCGCTGCCCTTGCCGTGTTCCGCGATCTTGCGATGTACGAACCGGCCTAGCTCGTCTGCCAGTTTCTTCCGATGATCAAGCAAGGCTAAGGGCATCTCCCTGGTGTTCGGCCTTGCCGGGTTCGCAATTATAATTCGCATGTGGTCTTCGAGCACTTCGATTAAAAGATTATCCAGATCCATAAAACAATTCTATCATTTTTGTTTCAGGCAGCCCCCCCGTGGTCCTAGACCAAAGGTCCTCTTGCCCTTCAGCGCCGCGCCGAGGTAACGTGGTCCCAGCAGTACCTGTATCGATACGTCAAAGTCGTTCGTAACTGCACAGAAACGGACGGATACGATGCAGCAGAAGTCGGCAGGTTTACCAACCTGCCATACAGTGCAGGAAGTGGCGAAGGCTTTAAAGCTAAGTGAGGAGACCGTTCGAAACCTGTTTCAGGATCGGCCCGGAGTAATAAAAATCGCCAAGGCCCGGAAGAGGCTACGCGGAAAGCGAGATTACGTTACGCTTCGGATCCCTGACACGGTTTTTAACGCGTTTCTTAGCGAGGCCCAGGCCAAAGTCTAACTTCGAAACAGCGGCATCCAGGATAACCTGGGTGCCGCGATCAAAAGGTGCGTAGTGCTTCTCGGTAGTTTGGATGCTACTATGCCCCAGCAGAAGTTGCACAGTACGCATCGACGTCCCCTGGTTCAGCAGGCCAACGGAAAAAGTATCGCGGAACATATGCGGATGGCCTTTGATCCCGGCCAGCTTAAACACGGCGTCGCCTGACCGGCGAAGGCTACCGGCGCAACTTTCCCACTTCCCCTTTCCCGACCAGAAGAAGTACTCCGTGCTCTCTACAGGCAGCGCCTTCAGCGCGTCGACCGCGTCCTGATGTAGGGTAAGCGTAACCGTTTCGCCCGTCTTCGCAGTTCGCAATGTTAACCGGCCCGACTTGCTGACGCTATCGCGGCGAAGCAGCGCGCAATCTGAAATGCGCAGCCCGGAGTAAATCATCAAAAGCAGGAACGCCCGGTTCCGAAGTCTAGCCCGCGCGGCGCTAGCTTCGTAGTTGTTCTTGATCTGGTCGCAGGCGGCCAGGATAGCGGTGATCTCCTCGTTGGTGAATGGCAAGGTGGGCATCCGAGTATCGCGAGGCGCCTTCATTTTTTCGGCCGCGTTCACCTTCATCCACTCCCGATCAAGGCAGAACCGGCTGAAGGCGCGATGATTTTCAAGTTCCTTGCGAAGCGTACTCGGCTTCATCGTGGTTTCGCCATCGCGTCCCTTCCGGGTAGCGCGGAACGC
Organism: Bryobacterales bacterium; assembly: GCA_003166875.1. Taxonomy (GTDB): domain Bacteria; phylum Acidobacteriota; class Terriglobia; order Bryobacterales; family Bryobacteraceae; genus Palsa-89. The sequence continues at coordinate 6,103 of PMUN01000213.1, forward strand.
CGTAAGCACGGCGAGAGTAACTTCATCGGCGTACTTGGCCCCATTGGCCTCGCAGAATGTCTTCAGCGCGTTCAGTCCATTTTTGTAGCTAGTGATTGTGGAGTCTTTGACGTTGCGCACCTTGCAGTCGGCCAGGTACTCATCTATGGCGTCCGAAAGAAGCTTGCGATGGGCCGCAGGCGCGCCCGGATCAAACGAGCTAAGCATGCGCCTTTCGGCCCTGTCCCAGTCCTTGGTCTTCATGGAATGGTGCACGCGCTTGCCGTCAACGCGGCCATCGCACCACACCGGGCAATTGCATTTTGTATGGAGTCTGCCGCGTTTTGCGCCTTTGCAGTCTTCTGAATGTCGTCGGTATAGGTTGATGTCCGGCATACCCACATCATAGCTCTGGCTACAAATTATGGCTACAAATTTGTCTATGGCGTGTAAGTGTTTGAAAATACTATAGAAATTCTGGGGCGGCTGGTGGGATTTGAACCCACGACATCCAGAACCACAATCTGGCGCTACTACCAACTGAGCTACAGCCGCCGTGTGCTTCCAGTTTAGCATTTGGCTTCCGGGAGTGCCTTTAAAGGCCTGCCTTCTTCCAAAGCGTATCCACGCGCCGCTTCACGTCTTCCGGCATCCGTATAACGTCCGGCCACGGGCGAACGAAACCTTCCTCCTTCCATTTCTTGGTCGCGTCGATCCCCATCTTCGAGCCGTAATTTGGCAGACGGCTGGAATGGTCGAGCGAATCCACCGGGCCGAGGACGAATTGAATGTCGCGCTCGGGATCGATGTTGTTCAGCGCTTTCCAGGCCACCTCCCGAACATTCTGGACATCCACATCCTCATCCACCACCACGATGCACTTGCTGAACATAGCTTGTCCCAAACCCCAGATAGCGTGCATCACCTTGCGCGCGTGCAGCGGATAGGACTTGCGAATGGAAACCAGAATCAAATTGTGGAAGATGCCCTCGGCCGGCATCGAGATGTCGCGGATCTCGGGCAGTTGCAGGCGCATCAGCGGCAAGAAGATGCGCTCGATGGCCCTGCCCATATAAAAATCCTCCATGGGCGGAGGGCCAACGATTGTGGTCGCGTAAATGGGATGCTTCCGCTGGGTGATGCAGGTGACGTGAAACACGGGATACTCGTCTTCGAGCGAATAGAACCCAGTGTGATCGCCAAAGGGGCCCTCGGTGCGCAGCTCTCCCAACTCGACATAGCCTTCCAACACGATTTCCGAATTGGCCGGAACCTCCAAGTCGGCAGTCTCGCACTTTACCATTTCGACTGGCTTGCCGCGCAGGAATCCCGCGATCATCATTTCGTCAAGATCGGGCGGCAGCGGCAGGATCGCCGAGTACATGGTAGCTGGGTCTGAGCCTATGGCCACGGCCACGTCCATGCGCTTCTGTTTGCCTTCTTTCAGCATGCGGCGATAATGCTCGGCGCCCTGTTTGTGAGTTTGCCAGTGCATGCCGGTGGTGCGCTCGTCGTACACCTGCAGCCGATAGCAGCCGCAGTTGCGCTTGCCGGTATCCGGATTCTTCGAAAAAACCATGGGAAGCGTGATGAAGCGCCCACCATCCTGTGGCCAGCAGTGCAGGATGGGATATTCGTTCAGCGAAAAGTTTTCGTGGCGGATCACTTCCTTGCAAGCCCCGTCCGATACGGCTTTCGGAAAAAATGCTCCCATCTCGGCGAGTTTGGGCAGCATCTTGAGTTTTCCCAGAAGGCCCTCGGGCATTCGCATTTCCAGGTACTCAGAGATCCTGCGCGCCACTTCTTCCACCGAATCCACTTCCAGCGCGATCTCCATCTTGCGCGCGCTCGCGAAGCTGTTGATGAGCACCGGAATGTGGCTCCCCTTCGGCTTCTCGAACAACAGCGCCGGACCTCCGTTCTTCACCGCACGGTCGGCAAACTCGGTGATTTCGAGATACGGGTCAACTTCGAATGAAATGCGCCGCAGCTCGTGTTTCTTTTCGAGCGCGGCGATGAACTCGCGCAGGTCGCTATATGCCATAAAGTAGGGCAAGTCTCCGACTTGCCAGATTCTTTCAGGGAAGATCCCAGGTTTTACTATGATGGAAAGTCAGGCCGCATGACAAATCGAACTGCATTCATCACCGGCGCAAGCCGCGGCATCGGACGCGCGTGCGCTCTGGCGTTGGCTCAAGGTGGCGTGCGGGTGGCAGTGGCCGCCCGGAACATCGAACAGCTTGAAACGCTGGCCGGCGAGATCCGGTCGCAAGGATATGAGGCTTTCCCAGTTTCGCTCGACCTCGCCAATCCGGAATCCATCAAGGAAGCGATCGCGAAGACTGCCAAGGATTTCGGACCCATCGCGATTCTTGTCAACAATGCCGGCATCACCAAGGACGGTCTTGCGCTTCGAATGAAGAAAGAGGACTGGGACACAGTGATCGCAACTAACCTGACCGGGGCGTTCTTGGCGATCCAACAGGTGCTGCACGGCATGATGCGCGAGCGTTGGGGCCGGATCATCAACATTTCGTCCGTAGTGGGCGAGATGGGCAATCCGGGACAAGCGAACTACGTTGCATCCAAAGCAGGGCTCATCGGTCTTACGAAGTCGATCGCGCAGGAAATGGGCAGCCGCAATATCACCGTGAATGCCGTTGCGCCGGGGTTCGTCGAAACCGACATGACACAAGGCCTCACCGAGGAGCTGAAAGACAAGATGCTAGCCAACATCCCTCTCAAACGCATCGGCCGTCCTGAGGACGTGGCGGCTGCGGTGCGGTTCCTGGCGAGCGATGAAGCGGGCTATATCACGGGACACGTGTTAGATGTGAACGGCGGAATTTATATGTGAGCGGGCTGTTAGCGCTCTTCCGCTTCCAGAAAGTTTTCCAATTCGGGTAGCGTCCCCAGGTCCTTCTCGCGGCCTGCGCGCGCTTCGCCTTGATGAGGCTCTTGCCACCAGATCTAAATCCGCCATACCCGTGGTCAGCCTCAAGATCGCACTGCTTCGAAGCGTCGCCTCATCCCCGAGGAGCGCCGCATCCGTAGGCAGGCCTCGCAAGCGCGGATGAAAAGGCCGCAACGCGGCGGCCACTCGACCAAGATTTTCCGGATGACGCGGAAAGAATTTCCCGAATACGCGGTGGATGAACCGCTCCCTATGCTGATCGAAATCCTGGACGGCAAGTAGCCGCCAATACTCCGAGAAATTCTGCTCAGCGTCGCGGCCGAATACGGTTGGCCTGACTACAAACCGCGCGAGCATAAGAATCCGTGAAAAAAACAGCAACAACCGGTCGCTTACGCTCGCGGCTCGGAAAGATTGTCTCATGTTTAGAGAGCGTTACCGAACCGCGACCGTAAGGGAGCCGGTGCCTTGGCCGATTTTTTCACGGACTCTAAGGGAGCCGGTTCTTGGGTATCGCGAAGAGCTTGTTTGATTCCGGCCGCGCCGGGTTATGTGCCGTGACGAGAAACTAGCCGCCACCTAGCTCTCCACAGCGACTTCGCTCCGTCTATACTGTCTGAGATGTTCGTTCCTGGCTTTACGTGATGTGGATCAGAGGAGGCAAATCCGTGGCAGCAACACAGTGCTGGATTCCGAGAGCACAACTCTTGGGGCTGGTTTTCCTGGTCAGCGCCTGGCCGGCTTTCACCCAGAGCGTTTCCTTCCAGGCATCCAATGTTCCCGTAGATTGCGGCGGGACCGGTGCATCTGGGATCGTTGTGGGCGACTTTAACCACGATGGCAAGCCCGATCTTGCCGTCGCATGCGGAGGCAACACGCCTACCGGCAGTATCTTGATTCTGCTTGGCAACGGCGATGGAACCTTCAAAGCACCCAAAGTGTTGGCGCCGGCACTTCTGGATACCACTTACGCGGGTCTTCAAGCTGTCGATTTCAACGGCAACGGCAACACCAGCCTGGTGGCCTTCGTGAGCACCCAAACCGGAGATGTGTTCAACAATAGCTCGGTCGCTTTTCTTTGTAATGGCGACGGAACCTTTCAAACGCCCTTCACGATTACCGCGATTGGCTTCAGCCCAGGCGTAGTCGGGGATTTCAATGGCGACGGCATTGCGGACGCCGTCAATGAGCTTCCCGACCCTACCGGCAACACTATTTCCCTATACGCGGTGCTCGGAAAAGGGAACGGCCTCTTCCAAAACCCGGTACAGATTCCCGGAACCACTATGCAGGGAGGCGCCTTCGCGATTCTCGTCGGCGACTTCAATGGAGACGGGAAGCCAGACATTTTCTACACCGGACCGGACGCCGACTACTTCCTGGCCGGCAAAGGCGATGGAACGTTTGCCGCGCCCGTCAAGGCATTCACGGAGCGGGTCCCGAATTTAAGCTATTTTACGGGAGACTTCAATGGCGACGGCAAACTGGACGTCGCCTTCCAAGTGCCCGACGGCAACGCGTATGACCTCGAGGTGCTGTTAGGCAACGGTGACGGCACTTTTCAGCCGCCGGTCAAAGCCCTGAGCCAGATAAACCAATTCGCTTTTTACGCGGCGGATTTCAATGGTGACGGGAAGACAGACACGGCTGCATTCATCCCTCCCGGCTTTCAAGGCGCCGGATCCCAGCCCACAGTGAATGTCTACCTATCCAATGGCGACGGAACTTTCGAATCGGCCCCGGCGCTGAATACTGGAGGCCAGGTCTACGATGTGGCGATCGCCGATTTCAACGGCGACGGAAAACCCGACATCGCAACCGCGAACACGTCGCCGGACGGCATCTCGATGTTTCTCAACACCACCGTGTTTCCCATCCACGTGAACGCGGTACAGAACGCCGCCTCATCCGCAACCGCGCCACCAGTGGCCGGAGGAGCCTTGCTCTCCATCTTCGGTTCCGGTTTCGGACCGTCCGCGCCGGCCGGCGCCAGCCAGATTCCGTTACCAACCTCGCTCGGGGGTGTCTCCGTCACCATGGATGGCACGCCGCTGCCGCTGCTGTATGTTTCATCAATGCAGATCAACGCGCAGGCGCCGTGGACGCTAGCTACCGGAAACGCGACGGTGGTGGTATCGGCGAACAACCAGTCCTCCGCGCCCTTCAGCGTGGTCACGGGACCCTTCTCGCCCGCACTCTTTACCGTCGGAACCCAGGCCATAGCCACCAACCCTGACGGATCGCTGGCGGGCGCTGTGGGATCGATTCCGGGCGTCGTCACGCACCCCGCGAAAGTGGGCGATCCGTTGGTAATTCTCGCCACCGGAATGGGCGCAGTCGATTCGCCCATCGCCGACGGCGCCAACTCCCTCGACAAGAATCGGCACACCACCACTATTCCGGTCATTCTGATTGGCGGACAATCGGCGCACGTCGATTTCTCAGACCTGAGCCCGCAGTTCGTGGGCGTGTATCAAATCAATGTGACGGTACCGAAGGTGCCAACGCCGGGTGTGGTTCCACTGCAAATTGAAGTTAGCGGGATCACCACCAGCAACAAAATCACCATCGCCGTTACGAACTAACGCTATGTTTGAACGCGCCACGGTTCCCGTCTTGATTGCTTGCGCGATGGTTGCCCCCGCTTGCGGGCAAGTGACGACGTCGCAATATGACAACGCGCGCACGGGCGCAAATGTCAACGAAACAACGCTTACTCCACAGAACGTCAACGCCGCCCGGTTCGGAAAGCTGTTCACTCTGCAAGCGGATGGCGACATCTACGCCCAACCTTTGTACTTGCCGGGAGTCGAGATTCCGGGTAAGGGCAAGCACAACGTCGTCTTCATCGCCACCGAACACGACAGCGTCTTTGCGTTTGATGCCGATGGGCAGCCTTCCACGCCACTCTGGCAGGCGAGCTTTCTCGCCGGAGACAGCGTCAGGCCGGTTCCCGCGTCGGCTGTGCAATGCCCATTCATCCGGCCGGAGATCGGGATCACGCCTACCCCAGTCATCGATCGCGCAACCGGCACGCTGTTTGTACTGGCTCGCACCAAAGAAAGCCAAGGCGTGCTCCAAGGCTCGCGCTACGTCCAACGATTGCATGCGCTGGCTGTCACCACGGGCGCTGAGAAATTCGGTGGACCAGTGGAGATCAAGGGTTCTGTCAAAGGCCGCGGCGCCGGTGGTTCGGGAGGGCAAATCGATTTCGATCCACTGCGCGAGCTTCCCCGCGCATCCTTGTTGCTTGCAAACGGCCAGGTTTATCTGACGTGGGCTTCATCCTGCGATGTCGCGCCCTACCACGGTTGGGTGATGGCGTATGATGCGCACACGCTGGCCCAGACGGCGGTGTTAAATACCTCGCCGGAAGCCGAAGAGAGCGGAATCTGGCAGGGCGATACCGGTCCGGCCGCTGATAAGGACGGCAACGTTTTCCTGGCTACCGGCAACGGAAAATTCGACGTCGACTCCGGTGGCCGCGACTACGGCGACAGCGTTCTTAAATTGTCGATCGAAAAAGGCAGCCTGATGGTGCGCGATTTTTTCACTCCCTTCAACCAGAAGGAGCTGAACTCGGATGACCTCGACATCGGCTCCGGCGGTCCGCTGCTTTTACCCGATCAGCCTGGTCCCCACCCGCACCTTTTATTGGTAGGTGGCAAAGGAGCCAGCCTGTACGTGATCGATCGCGACCGCATAGGGAAATACCACGCAGGCGATGATAGCCATGCCGTCCAAGTGCTGCGGATCGGCAGCGGAATTTACAGCGCTCCCGCCTATTGGAACCAGCACGTCTATATTTTCGCGGCCGACGATGTGCTCAAGGATTTTGCGGTTGAACACGGCAAGCTGCCCTCCCTGCCAGTGGCGCGGGGCAACACCACGTTCATCGATCCGGGCGCAACGCCTACGGTCTCGGCGAACGGGTCACTGAACGGCATCGTCTGGGTGCTGCGATCGAAGGGTTGGCGCTCGCCCGACACCAACGCAGAACTCTACGCCTATGACGCGGCGAACGTTGCCCACGAACTCTACAACAGCGAGCAAAACAGCGCCCGCGACCGCGCCGGCTTATGCCTACGCTTCAACATCCCGACAGTAGCGAACGGCAAAGTCTACATAGGCACAAAACGCGAAGTAGACGTCTACGGCCTCCTACCACCCACCAATAACCAGAAACCAGAAACCAGTCCCCAGCCCCCAGTCCCCGTCTTTCCGCTACCATGAAGTTTTCCCCAACGCCACTCCCATGCTTCGCTTCGAGACAGCCGGTGAATCTCACGGAGAGTGCCTGGTCGCAACGCTGACCGGGCTCCCGGCCGGCATTCCTATCTCGCTCGACACCATCAATCGTGAGCTATGGCGCCGCCAGCAAGGCTATGGCCGCGGCGGACGCATGAAAATCGAAAAGGATCAGGTGGAGATCGTCGCCGGCGTCCGCCACTCGCAGACCATCGGATCGCCCATCGCCATCATCCTCCGCAATAACGACTGGAAAAACTGGACCGAAGCGCTTCCAGTGGAGGACATTGATGGCGCAGAGGACAAACGCAAGCCAGTGACTCGCCCGCGCCCCGGTCATGCCGACCTGCCGGGATCAATCAAGTACAACTTTCACGACGCCCGCTATATTCTGGAACGTGCCAGCGCGCGGGAAACCACGGCCCGAGTCGCGGTGGGCGCACTGGCGAAGACCTTCCTCGCGCAATTCGATATTGGCGTGCTGAGCCACGTGGTCGGCATCGGCAATGAACGATTGGATCGCGAAGTCTTCTGGCAGGAACTGGTGGAGCTGAGCCAGAAGCAGGAAGTGACGCTGGGCTGCGTCGATGCGGCCATCGAGCATCGCATGAAAATGTTCGTCGATCAGGCTTACAAAACCGGGGATACCGCGGGCGGCGTATTCGAAGTGGTGGCGCATAATGTGCCGCCCGGCCTTGGCTCGCACATCACCTGGGATTCACGCCTGGATGGACGATTAGCCCAAGCTGTAGTGTCCATACAAGCGGTGAAGGGCGTCGAGATCGGACGCGCCGTCGAAGGGGCAGCCTCCTTTGGATCCGTGGTGCAGGACACGATCAAGTACAATCGTGAACAGCGGCAGTTCACTCGAGGCGCCAACCGCGCTGGCGGCTTGGAAGGCGGGATGACCAACGGCCAGGATGTGGTGGTCCGCGGGTTTCTCAAACCGATTTCGACGCTGCGGCGTCCCCTAGAATCGGTGGATTTTGCGACCCGTGAACCCGCGCTGGCCGCTTACGAACGCAGCGATATTTGCGTGGTTCCGGCGGCAGGCGTCGTCGGCGAAGCCATGGTGGCCATCGTCCTGGCGCATGCGTTTTTGGAAAAATTTGGAGGCGACTCGCTGGAGGAAACCCGGCGGAATTACACCAGTTATATGGAGCAGGTACGGAATTTCTGATGACGCACGCGATAGTGTTGTACGGCGAACCGGTATTGGAAACGCAAGCCGCAAAGATTACGGAATTCGATACTCCCGAGTTGCACAAACTGGTCGACGACATGTTCGAATCCATGTACGCGGCCAAGGGTGTGGGATTAGCTGCGCCTCAAATCGGTATTGCAAAACGCATCGCCGTGATTGATCTGTCGGTGGCCGAAGATCCGCAGCAGAAGCTGATTCTCATCAATCCGGAGATCATTCGCCGCGAAGGTACACAGACGGCGGAAGAGGGCTGCCTGAGCATCCCCGGATTTCGGGAGCAAGTGCGGCGCGCCAAATCCGTAACTGTATGCGCCCAGAACGTCAAAGGCGAACCTTTCGAAATGACCGGCGAGGATCTGCTGGCGCGGGCCTTTGCGCATGAGATCGATCATCTCAATGGTCGTTTATACATCACGCACGTGAGCGCGCTCAAGCGCGATCTGATTCGTCGCAAGGTGCGCAAGCTGGCGAAAGCTGGGGAATGGGGCTAACATCTTGCCTAATGCCGCTTAGTTTATCGTGGCGCACGCACTCCTGCGTGCAGCGTCGGCACTCATGCCGACGCCTCTTAACATGACGCTCGTCTTCCTCGGCACCCCCTCCTTCGCCGTTCCCACGCTGGAACGAATCGTCCAAGCCGGACATTCTGTGCTGGCCGTGTTCACGCAACCAGATCGTCCGAAAGGCCGGGGCGGGGAACTGGCCGCGTCCCCCGTGAAAGAAACGGCGCTGCGATTTTCGCTCCCGGTGCATCAGCCGGAGCGCATTCGCCGGCCCGAGCCAGTGGAGCAGTTGAAACAGATGCAGCCGGACGCCATGGTGGTGGTCGGCTACGGTCAAATCATTCCGCAATCCATCATCGATATTCCGTGCCACGGCATCATTAACGTGCATGCGTCCCTACTGCCGAAATATCGCGGTGCGGCGCCCATCCAATGGGCCATTGCGAATGGCGAAGCGAGCTCGGGTGTCACCACCATGCGGATCGACGCAGGTCTCGACACCGGCGACATGCTCTTGAAATGGGAGACACCCATAGGACCTGAAGAGAATGCCATCGAGCTGGGCCAACGGATGGCACAGGCGGGAGCGGATCTGCTGGTCGAAACACTGCGGGGTATCGGCGCCGGTACCATTCGTCCAGAACCGCAGGACAATTTGCAAGCCTCACTCGCGCCGATTCTGAAAAAAGAAGATGGCGCGGTGGATTGGAATTGGCCGGCTCGTAAAATTTTCAACCGCGCGCGCGGTTTTCTCCCGTGGCCGGGCGCCTACAGTTACTTTCGCGGCCAGATCTTCCACATCTGGAAGGCTCGCGTGGCTGATGAGCCTCCCCAAGGCGCTCCGGGCCGCTTGATGCCCCTAAAGAGACGGCTCCTGGTCTCGAGCGGCGAAGGCAGCGCATTGGAGCTGCTTGAGGTTCAGATTGAAGGCCGCAAGCGAATGCCGGCCGAGGCGTTTCTGAACGGTCATCGTCTGGATGAAAATGAGAGGTTCGATGTCACGCAATGAATCAACCGGTGGGGCGGACCCCCTGGTNNCGTACCCCCTGGTCCGCGCGGGTCCCCCAGGACCCGCCCTGCCGATCACTGGCAGGACGTCGCGGGCGTCGTCCGCGCACCAGGCGGGAGGTCTTGCGTTATGAATCTACCCTTGGGTTATCGCTACTCATCAGTTTTTGCCGGAATTCGCAAGCAGAAAAAGGACGATCTCGCGCTGATTGTCTCTGACCCGCCTGCTTCCGGCGCGGCCGTCTTTACCGAAAACCGTGTGCAAGCGGCGCCAGTGAGAATCGCTCGCTTCCATTTGCAACAATCGCGTGGTCTGGTGAGCGCGGTCCTGATCAACGCGGGCAACGCGAATTGTGCCACGCGAACTGGTGACCGCGTGGCATTGGCTTGCTGCGACGCCCTGGGCAAACAGCTGCGCGTCCCCGCCGCGCAGGTTCTCCCGGCCTCCACAGGCGTGATCGGCGTCGAGCTGGAAGCCAGCCTCATCACCAACGCTTTGCCGAAACTGATTCAGGGCCTGGCTCCGGCTCGTTTCGATGATGTCGCACGCGCGATCCTGACTACCGACACGGTGATGAAAGTCGCGCACCGGAAACTGACTCTCCGGCGGCGCGCGGTAAGGATCGCCGGGATGACCAAAGGCTCCGGCATGATCCATCCCAGAATGGCGACCACGCTGGGATTCGTAATGACGGACGCCGTTCTGCCGCCACCGTTGCTTGCATCCATGCTGGCCGTCTCCGTGAAACGCAGTTATAACCGCATCAGCGTGGATGGCGATACATCCACTAATGACACGCTGCTGCTGCTCGCAAACGGCGCTTCCGGCATCGAGCCCACCGATAAAGAGCTGATCAAGTTTGAGGAAGCTCTGTCGCAAGTCTTGGAAGATCTGGCAAAACAGATTGTCCGCGATGGCGAGGGAGCCCGCAAGCTGATCACCATCGAAATCAGCGGCGCCGCGAGCGAGGATGCAGCCGACCGCCTCGCGCGCACGATCGCCAACTCGCCTCTAGTGAAAACCGCCATCGCCGGATCGGACCCGAATTGGGGCCGCATTCTCTCAGCGGCCGGAAATGCGGGCGTGGCCTTCGATCCATCAAAAGTCGACATTCATCTGCAAGGTATGCTGGTTTGCCAGGGAGGCGTTGCCGCGGATTTCTCGGAATCGGAGCTCAAGAAAAAACTGGATGAAAAAGAGTGTCTGATACGTTTCGAGTTGCATGGCCGAGGCATGGCGACCGCACGCTTCTGGACGTGCGACCTCACGGAAAAGTACATTGAGATTAATGCCAGCTATCGTACGTAGCGCTGCACCCGTGGCGCACGCACTCGTNNAGGAGTGCGTGCGCCACGATCGTCGTTGCCTGCCTCTTCGCCGACACTCACGCCGACATCATCGATGTGTTCACTGCCATGGCGGCCGCGCTCAGCGACACCAACGTTCCCGAATTCATGGGCGCCTTCGATAAAAACATGCCCGGCTACGGCAAACTGAAAACCGATGTCACCGCCTTGATGACTCAGGCCGATATTTCCAGCTCCATCGAACCCATTAAGGACGAGGGCGACGACGCCGCACACAAAATGGATCTCGACTGGTTTCTCCAAGTCCGCAGCCTGTCGCAGGCGGGGCCCATCGTCACCCGCCGCGAGATAATCCATGCCGAGCTTCGCAAGCAAGGCAAGCATTGGAAGATTGTATCGCTCCAGCCCATGGAATTCTTCGCGCCCGCAAAACTCGACAAATGACAAAATTCTGGATTCTCCTTCTGGGCGCGGCCGCGTGGCTGCCCGCACAGCCCAATCTGATGCCGTGGCCCGCGAAAATCGCGATGGGAGAAGGCAGCCTCGCCATCGACCAGAACTTCAACACATCGTTCATAGGCACTCCCGATTCGCGTGTTCAGGCCGCAGCCCGCAGAGTGGTTCGTCAACTCGCGCTCCAAACCGGCATCCCGCTTACCGAGGGCTTTCGTGACCCCACGCACGCAAGGCTCATAATCCGTTGCGACTCCGCCGGTGAAGCAATACAAAAACTCGGCGAAGACGAAAGCTATCGCCTGGAAGTGACGCCGCAACAGGCGAGACTCCGCGCGGCGAACCCGCTCGGCATTCTGCGTGGCCTGGAGACCTTCCTGCAATTGGTGGAACCGGGCGCGAAGAGCTTCGTTGTTCCCTCCGTGGTCATTGAGGATCAACCACGCTTCCCCTGGCGCGGCCTGCACCTGGATGTCTCCCGCCACTGGATGCCGCTCGAAGTAGTAAAGCGCAATCTGGACGGCATGGCCGCGGTCAAACTCAACGTCTTCCATTGGCATCTCTCCGACGACCAAGGCTTCCGGATTGAGAGTAAGCGTTTTCCAAAACTGCAGGAGCTGGGCTCGGATGGTCACTATTACACGCAGGACCAAGTCCGCGAAGTGATCGCCTACGCGCGCGATCGCGGAATCCGCGTGGTTCCCGAATTCGACATGCCCGGCCACGCCACCAGTTGGTTCGTTGGATACCCGGAGCTCGCTAGCGCCCCCGGCCCGTACGCGATCGAGCGAAAATTCGGCGTCTTCGATCCCGCCATGGATCCGTCGCGCGAATCCACCTACGAATTCCTGGACGGTTTCATCGGCGAGATGGCTGCGCTATTTCCAGATGCGTTTTTCCACATCGGGGGCGACGAAGTAAACGGAGAGCAGTGGAAGAAAAACGCGCAGATTCAGGCATTCATGCGCGAGCATCAGATCAAGGACAATCACGACCTGCAGGCTTATTTCACCAAGCGCGTCCAGCAAATCGTCACCAAACACGGCAAGCGAACAGAGGGCTGGGACGAGGTGCTGGCCGCCGATCTGCCCAAGGACATTGTGATTCAATCCTGGCAAGGCCAGAAGCCGTTGGCCGAAGCAGCACGGCAAGGTTACTCGGGAATTCTTTCCGCTGGCTACTATCTGGATCACATGGAGCCGGCATCCACGCTCTACATGGTGGATCCGCTCGAACAAGAAACAGCCACGCTTAACGCCGCCGAAAAATCGCGCATCCTGGGTGGCGAAGTGTGCATGTGGAGCGAGTACGTGAGCCCCGAGAATGTCGACTCAAGGATCTGGCCTCGCTCAGCCGCCATCGCCGAACGGTTCTGGTCGCCGCAAGAGACCAAAGACATCGCGTCCATGTACCGCCGCCTGGATGCAGTGAGCCGCAAGTTGGAATGGTCAGGTCTCACGCATCTTTCGAGCTACCTGCCCATGCTGCGGCGACTGGCGGGCGATCAACCGATTGATTCTCTCAAAATCCTGGCCGACGTTGTCCAACCGGCCAATCAAGACGCACGCGATGAAGCCAACAACACCCAGCAGACGCCGCTCAATCGCCTAGTGGACGCCGCGCGGTCGAAAAGCAAAACCGCCCGCGATTTCGCAGTGCTTGTGGACAAAATGGATCGCGATCAAATCCGCGCGTGGCTGATTCTGTGGCGCGACAACGACGCCAAGCTTGAGCCCGTGCTCGAAAAATCATTCTTGCTCATGGAAGAAATTCCCGCATCCAAGGACTTGAGCCGGCTGGCTACGATCGGTCTGGAGGCGCTGGACGGTCGGTTATCCGATCAACGCGCCTTCCTGGAGCAAGCAAAAAAGCTGCATGCAGAGGTGGAACTCGCCATCGTCCCCTCTATCGAAAAGTTAATCAGCCGCGTTACCGAACCGCGACCGTAAGGGAGCCGGTGCCGTTTGCCCTACTGCGCCGTCAGCTTCGATTCCAGCGCACGTGCTATTCTTCGCGAAGCGCCGTCATGGGGTCCATTTTCGCGGCACGGCGCGCGGGAAGATAGGCGGCAAAGATGGCGGATGCGCACAAAACTCCAGCGGCCAGCGCCAGCGTTGCGGGATTGGTGGCTTCCAGGCCAAAGAGCAAACTTTTTATGAAACGGCCGGCGAGCAGCGAAACTCCAATGCCCAGAGCTGTTCCGATGGTCAGTATGAACGCGACGTCGCGCAGGACCAACCACGTGACCGCGCCTTCGGCCGCACCAAGCGCCATGCGAATCCCGATTTCTCCGCGGCGGCGCGCAGCGGCGTATGAGATGACGCCGTAGAGCCCAATGGTGGCGAGCAGAAGAGCCAGCAATCCGAAGAAGGAAGAAAGTAAAGCTACCAAACGTGGTTGCACAAGCGAGTCACTGATGCGTTCATCCAGCGTTCGGATTTCGAGTGCAGCGTCCTTATTAATCCCAGCAATCGCCGGGCGAACGGCCGCTACTAGCGCTTCGGCGGGGCCGTCAAATCGGATTTCGAAGGTGAGCTCGGGGCCGGGCTCAGGTTCCTGCGTGGAGGCGACGAAACCGGTTTTGAGAAGCGGCTCATTGAGCTCCGCGTACTTCGCATCCTTCACGACACCGATGACCTGGTATGAATTGTTCTTGCCAGGGCCGTCCATAGTGATGGTTTTGCCGATTGGATTTTGATTCGCCCAAAAGTGACGAGCCGTTTCCTCGCCGACGATCATCGCCTGGGGCGAGGCGAGCGTGTCGCCATCCGAGAAATCGCGTCCCATGAGCAATGGAGTTTCCATGGTCCGAAAATACCCAGGGGACACTCGATTGAGATTAACCAACGTATCGTCTTCGATCGGCTGCGGCTGGTAGCCTTCCGGATGCGAGTCCTGATTCCAAAAATAGTGGCCGACGGGAGCTATCGTGGAGGTGGCCGCGGAACGAACGTTAGGTAGAGCGCGGAGATCGGAGAGGATCTTGCGAAACAGCGGAGCGCGGAGTTGTTGTGGAATGCGGTCTGCCGGCACCACCGTCTGCACCATCAAGACATTATGAGGATTGAAACCGGCGTCCACTTTCAGGAAGTTGCGCATCGTTCCGAGGAAAAGGCCGGCTGCGGTGAGCAGCATCAATGACAGCGCCACTTGCCCCGTGACCAGCGCTTTTCCGAGCGTGAAACGCGCTCCACCATGCACGGCGCCGCGTGCATTTTCCTTCAGTGCCTGGTTGGGACCGATACCTGTGGCGCGAAGAGCAGGGACCAGTCCGAAGAGAAGACCGGTTAATACCGCGACAGCCACGGTGAAGGCAAACACGTGCAGATCAGGCGAAAGATTTATATCCAGCTGGTTACTCTTGGTGGATAGCAAGCGAACCAGTAATCGCGCGCCCCAAATAGAGAACAATAGACCGCAAGCCGCGCCGGTTGCGGCCAGCAGCAGGCTTTCGGTCAGTAACTGGCGGATTACGCGCGCTCGCGATGCGCCGATGGCAAGACGAATCGAAATCTCGCGCTGGCGGGAAGTGGCACGCGCCAGAAGCAGGTTGGCGATATTGACGCAGGCAATCAGGAGCACGAGGCCGACCACGGACATCAGCGTAAAGAGCGCTGTCTTGTACGCAGCCCCCGTGATTGAGATGCCAGTTGCGCCGGATTGCAGCCAAAAGCTGCGCTTCAGGTAGCGTTCACGTCCTCGGCTGTCCCAATCGGTGGGCACAGTCGCGCGATTAATCTCCGGCGCGATCGAATTCATGCGTGCCTGTGCTTGCTGCAACGTTTCTCCAGGCTTGAGGCGGCCCATCATACGCAGCCACCACCAAGCCCGCTGGCCCAGCGCGCTCATGTCGGTATGTAGAAGGGGTTCACAGCCGATGGGGATGGCAACATCAAACGGTTGATCCGCGATCAAGCCGCGAAACCACGGAGGTGTGACGCCGATGATTTCAAAATTGTGCCGGTTGAGGCTGATGGTCCTGCCGAGCACATTCGGATCGCCGCTGAAATTGGCTTGCCAGAAGGCATAGCTTACGACGGCGACAGGGCCTGAGCGTCCGCCGCCATGACGGTCGTCATCAGTCATGAATACACGCCCGCGCAAAGCAGGAACACCCAGGACGCGAAAGAAATCGCCGCTGACCCATAGGCCGTTCGAGAAATGGCTCTCACCTCCAGCGGCGAGATCGAAGCGGACCGCCGAGTAGGCGAGCGTGCCGGAAAAAGCTTGTTGAGAATCCCGCACGGCTTCCCAAATCGGGTTGGTTACAACAGCCCCACGGCGGCGATCGCCAGGGGCATTTCCGACATGTAGCGCTACCAGACGATGCGGATCTTCCACCGGAAGAGATCGCAACATCACCGCATTGACGATGCTGAAAATGGCAGTGTTCGCGCCTATGCCGAGAGTGAGTGAGAGAATGGCTGCAGCGGCGAATCCTTTATTGGCGGCGAGAGTGCGCAGGGCATAACGCACGTCCTGCGCGAGAGCGTCCCAAAAAGCCCATCCCCAAACGCCGCGGCTCTCCTCGCGCAGCAGCGCCGCGTTGCCGAACTTGCGTTGTGCGAGAGCTTCCGACCCTTTGTCAGCGGCGCGCAAATCCAGATGCAGACGCATCTCTTCCGCCAGATCATCCTCCCATTGTTTGCGGCGAAAAAGCTGCCGCGTCCGCCGCCCGAGTTCATCGATCCATTCCATTTGTTTACCTCGTCTGGTTTACATCTTTATGTAGTCTGCAAAACTCTTTGGATTGCGCCGTTCACGCGCTGGAACTGCGCCAGTTCGGTTTGTAGCTGCTTTCTGCCCGCAGCAGTGAGGCGATAGTAGCGGGCCCGCCGATTTCCGGCGGTTACACCCCATTCCGCGGTGACCCAGCCTTTCAGAAGCATTCGCTGCAAGGCGGGATAGAGCGAACCCTCTTCCACTTGCAGAATGTCATCGGAAATCTGCTGAATGGAGTTGGCAATCTCGTACCCGTGCAGTTCGCCGCCTCGCATCAGAGTTTTCAGGATCAACATGTAGAGCGTGCCGGGAGGGATTTCGTCGCGCATTTTGTTCTCTGGCATAGTTAGACTATGCCAAGTATAAACGGTTTGCTGGAGAGTGTAAATAGGTCCTGCTTAGCGCATACGATTGGTATCAAACCGCCAAAACGAACCCAAGAGGCAACACTCGAAGCAACATTAAAAATTCTCTGTAACATCAACAAAATGCAAGACTAAATAAGTGAATAAGGTATTACCTTGCTTCACTTTTGCGGCGTGGGCGTGCGATACTTGACGTCAGGAAGCTTCGGACGAAAAAATGACGCAGTTGAGCGAGGCAATAGCCCGCTACCACAAAATACTCGAAGGCGATCACTACAAGGATCTTTCCTGGGCACACGAACTCCAGGAACGCATGAAGGCGCAAAATCTGGCCGTCAGTGGGAGACCTGTGTCTCCAGTTCTTCGTCCGCATTTTATCACGCGCAGACAGTACACCGGATTGGTGAAGGCAGTGGAGTCGTTCTCGAGCGCCATTGAGCGGATCGAGAATTTGGCCATCGGGAATCCAACGCTGCTTGCGCGCATGGAATTGCTGCCGGCTGAAAAAATGTTGGCTGCAGTGGATCCGGGCTATGCGTCGCTGACGGTGACGTCTTTAATTGACACGCATCTGAACAACGGTACGATGCGTTTCGCGCGTTACATTCCGGATACACCCACGGGCGTGGCTTATGGCGAGGCGCTATCCGACCTGTTCTACGATTCGCCGCCGGTGAAGCAGCTCCGCAAGCGCTACCACGTGGAGAAACTGCCGGGTGCGAAGTACCTGCTGCAAGCGATTCTGAAGGCTTACAAGGAGTGGGGCGGCAAGAACAAGAAGCCGAACATCGCGATTCTGGAATTCCGGCAGCCATTTCAGACTACTGAATCGGGCGAGAACGCGCTGATCGCCGATCTTTTCCGCAAGGAAGGATTGCAGGTGGAAGTGGTTTCTCCCGATCAGATCGAATACCGGAACGATGTGCTGCGGCGCGGCGATTTCGCCATCGACCTGGTGTTCCGCCGCATCAAAGTGCAGGAGTTTCTGATCCGGTTCGATCTGACGCATCCGTTGCTGCGCGCTTATCGCGATCGCGCGGTATGCGTGGTGAACAATTTCCGATCGGAGCTCGCTCAGAAAAAGGCCATCTTCGATTTGCTGACCGACGAATCCATCACGGCCGGTTTCCCGGCCGCGGAACGGCACGCCATCCGCGAGTTTGTTCCCTGGACACGCGTGGTGCACGAGACCAAGACGAAGTATCACAACCGGACCATCGATCTGCCGGAGTTCATTCTTCACAACCGCAACAAGCTGGTGTTGCGTCCCAATGACGACGGCGTGGATCAGCACTCCTTCCGAGGTTCAGAGACCGACGATGCAGGCTGGGAGAAGGCGCTGAAGACGGCGCTGCGCAATCCGTACGTCGTCCAGGAAGCCATGGAACCGGTGGTGGACACTTTCCCGCTTCTGCAATACGGCCATCTGGAGATGCAGAAGATGCGCGTGGATGTGCATCCACATTCGTATCTCGGCAAAGTGCAAGGCTGCTCGAGCTGGCTGACGGCGGTGGGTCCGTCGGGATTCTCGACGGTTTCCGGGGTTGCGCCGACCTTCATTCTCGAAGGCAAATAATCGCACGCGCTGCGCGCGGTTCTTCGGTTATTCAAACTGTGGCGCACGCACTTCTGCGTGCCGTGTTCGCACTCCTGCGAACACCATTGCGTGGAAGAGATTCAAAGCGTTCACACGAGTGTGAACGCGGCACGCAGAAGTGCGTGCGCCACATCGATGAACCGATGAACCGGGCTTTATTCATACCTCAGTACTCGCATTGGATCTATCCGCGATGCGCGCCGGGCTGGAATGTAAACCGCTAGCGCGGTGATCGCAAGCAGAGCCGGCGCCACCAGCAGATAGGTGATGAAGTCCTTCCCGGCGCTTTCGAATATCGCGTTCAACAAGCGTTCCGCGCCGATGCTTGCGGCCAATCCGATTCCGATCCCGATCAGCGCCAGCACCAGACCTTGTTTCAGCACCATGCGCAACACCGTGCCGCGCGCGGCTCCGATGGCCATTCGGATTCCGATTTCCCGGCTCCGGCGAGTGGCTGCATACGCCACCAAACCGTACAACCCCACCATCGCTAGCACCAGACCCATGAGCCCCATCGCCCCTACGGTTCGAATAATCACGTTCGGTTGGCCCACGGCCTTGTACCGGTAGAAATCGTCAAATGTGCGCACCTCGTAAACGGGTTGGTTGGCGTCCAACTCGCGGACCACTTGACGCAAAGGCTCCGCCAGGCTGGCCGCATCACCCGAGGACTGCGCCAACAAGGTCATCCGCGACCGCGGGTGCTGCGCCAGCGGAAGATAGAGAAACTCGACGGGGGCTTCGGCTATCCAGAGATATTTCGTGGTCTTGACTACACCGACGATCTCCACCCACGGGCCATCGGCCGAGTCCAGATGGAAGCGCTTGCCGATCGGATCACGGCCGGGCCAGTAGCGTTTCACCAGTTGCTCGTTCACCACCGCAACCGGCGGCGCACCAGCGGTGTCCGTCGCGCGAAAGCCGCGTCCACGCGTGATGTGCATATCCATGGTGGAGAAAAAATTCTCGTCCACTGTGCTCCCGAACAGCGTAGTATTCTGCTGGTCTTTTGGAATTTGATAGCCCTCCGGCAGGACTGCTATCGAATCCAGATTGAGCGGATCCATGGGAGCAGCCGAGGTCAACGTCGCCGATTTTACACCAGTCACGGACCGTGCCCGTTCTACCAGCTGGCGGAAGAACTGCTGCGTCTGTGCTTCGTTGTAGCGCACCAGGCTGGGGTCAAAGGTCATCATCAGCAGGTGATCGGTGCGGAAGCCGGGACCAGCGCCGAGTATCTCCCGGAAGCCCCGATAAATGAAGGTGGACACCATCAGCAGCACCAGCGAGAGAGCCACCTGTGCAACCACCAGCGCATTGCGGCCCAGCAGCCGCCGGCGGTGTGGAGTTTCCGCGCCCGCAGTCCTCAGAGCACCGATCACATCGGTGCGCGTGGTTTGGAGCGCCGGCGCGAGGCCGAAAAAGATGACGCTCAGTAACGACACGGTCAGGCTAAAGAGCAGCGCCCGCTGGTCAAGCTGGATGGACATCTGGATCGGTGAATCCGTGGGAGGTTGCAATCGGCTGAGGAAATCCACGCCCGCATATCCCACCGCTAGACCCAGCAGCCCACCCGCGATGGCCAGCAACAAACTCTCCGTCAGCAACTGGCGGATCAACCGCGGACGTCCGGCGCCGATCGCGAGCCGCAACGCCATCTCTCGGGACCGCACCGGCGCCCGGCTCAGCAGCAGACCGGCGACATTGGCGCAGGCTACCAACAATACGGCCATCGCCAGCAGGATTAGCATTGCGGCTATTTGGGCGTCCGGCGGCGACCCCTCCAGCCTCTTTTGGAACTCCGTGCGAACCGCCACGCTGCGATTCTTGTTGGTGTCCGGATAGGCGCGCTCCAGCGCTTTCGCGATACCCACTAGCTCGGCCTGGGCCTGCGCCACCGTTACTCCCGGTTTCAGGCGGCCCTTGACGCTGAGTGCGCGATAGTCGCGTGCCTCGAGTGGCCGGTCTTTTGGATTGGTCACAAACCTCGGCCACATGGCGACAGGCACAAAGAACGACGGTCGGAAATATAAATCCATGCCTGTGAAGCGAGCGGGCGCCACGCCAATCACTGTGAAATCAATGCCGCTCAGGCGCACTTTGCGGCCCAGGATCGCAGGGTCCGCGCCGAAATCCTTTTCCCACAAATCGTGGCCCAGAATCACCACTGCGTCCCGTCCCGGCACCTGGTCTTCGTCATCGCGGAACGCGCGGCCGCGCTCCGGCTCCACGCCGAGCACGCGGAAGAAATTGCCGGTCACCAGCATGCCCATCTTCATTTGCGATACAGTGTCCGGCCCCTTGCCGAATCCGAAGGAGTAGCTGCGGTATGCCAACAACCCATCGTAGCTTTTGCTGGCATTTCGAAAATCGAGATAGTCGCGATAGGACGCATCGATGGAACCGAACCCGCTCACGGAGGCATTGAAGCCCAGCGTCACCACTTCGCTTGGATGCGATACCGGCAGAGGCCGCAGGATCAGCGCGTCCGCCAAACTGAACATCGCAGAATTGGCGCCGATGCCGATGGCGAGCGAAATCACAGCGATCAATGTAAAGCCAGGATTCTTGAATAGCATTCGCCAGCCATAACGCAGGTCCTGCCAGAGCCGCTCCGCCCAGCCCCAGCCCCAGGCTTCGCGCGTGTCTTCTTTTACCAGGGACCCGCTACCCAATTTGCGTTGCGCCGCGAAACGGGCTTCGTCCGGCCGCATTCCGGCGTCAATGTTCAACTGCGTTTCGCGGTCAATATAGTCCCGCACCTCGTCCTCAAGGCTCTCTTCGCGGCGGCGCCAGAATTTCATGGCTGGCCCTCCTCTCCTGTGGGCTCTGCCGACGGCCGCATGATGCGCGCAATGGCCTGGGCTAGCCGATCCCACTTGGAGTTTTCCGAAGTCAGATGCTCGCGGCCTTTCGCCGTCAGGCTATAAAATTTCGCCTTTCGATTATTCTCCGAAAGTCCGTCCTTGGCGGCAATGAAGCGTTGTTTCACCAGCCGGTGCAGGGCCGGGTACAAGGACCCGTGCTCAATTTGAAGGACATCGTCGGACCCTCGCTCAATGGCATGCGCGATGGCGTGGCCGTGCGCCGGCCCGAACAGCAGGGTTCGCAAGATCAGCATGTCCAGCGTGCCCTGCAGCAACTCCAGCTTGTCGCGTTCATCCTGGGTAGACATTCTAGTGGAATGGTACCGTGACTTCGGTAGAATGTCAAGGGGTGCATGGGCCGCACGCGCTCGTGCATGCTGGTGGGGCGGACCCCCNNCCCCACTTTGCATTCGTCCATTAATTCCCAGGACCGACCCAACGAAACACCAGCTCTGCGAGCGTGTTGAGACTGTTGGTCATGCGGTCGGTCTCAATGAGGAGCGCCGTGTCGGAGCTCGAAAGCCGATTATGATCCTCGCGCAAGTTCGGCAGGCTGTCAGGCGCAACCGGCGATCCACGCAAACGCGCGGCCAGCAAATAGAGCGTAAGTTCCAGATCGTGGGAGAAAGTTTGAAAAGCAACGCCCGCAGGCGCTGGCGGACCTGCGGTCAATCCGGCTTCGAGCGCCATGGCGGCGTGAATGAACCGGTGCGAACTTGCGAGCGCCGCGTTGACCACCCGCAATTGAGCGGCATCGGCATAAGGCTCGGCGCTCAAGCGGTCCACCGACGTTTCGAGGTTGGAGCGCGCCAGCCGCCCCTTCACGCGGAGGCGGTCGAGTTCCTGCGGATCAGCGCCACGTCCGTCGATGTAGGCGCCGGCAACGGCCTGGAAATAGAGGCGATATGAGTCCAGCATGCTGGCCATGGCCTGCGGCGCCTGGGTCCGTTCACGGGTCGGCCAGATCCCGTAAATGGCGAGCGCTAACGCTCCGCCGATGGTGGTGTTCAGC
This sequence comes from Bryobacterales bacterium, assembly GCA_003166875.1. GTDB lineage: Bacteria > Acidobacteriota > Terriglobia > Bryobacterales > Bryobacteraceae > Palsa-89. The sequence continues at coordinate 28,283 of PMUN01000213.1, forward strand.
GCGCGGCTCGCGATAACATCATGAGGCGCGACGCCGTTGAGAGAAAACAGAAAAACAATCAGCGCGCTGAGCACTGTAACCAGGAGGCCATAATTGGACCGTCCCGTTGAGCGCATTATGAACGCCAAGACGCCGATCGAAACAACATGGGCCGCGGCCGTGGGCGACGTGAAATGAAACAACACCGTTGCTACCAACAACCCGCCATAGGTGCCCGCCAGCCGCAGAACGCCACGGCTGAAGGTGCTGCCGAAATCGGGCTTCAGCACCAGCGCGATAGTCATATTCAGCCAATAGGATCGGGGTAAAGAGAATGAGCGCGTGATGAGGTCGCCGAGAGCGATGCAGATGGCCAAACGAACGGCGTGACGGCAGGCGGAAGAATCGAGCGAGAGGTTGGCCCCGAGCGTTGCTATCCATCCGGTGAGTTGCAAATACCAGGGCGTGCGCGCTTCACGGGCCTCGAACGCGCCAACGCCGGCTGGTGTGGTGCTCCTCGAAAGCTCCACTGCCGCTCGCAACTGGCCAGCTAGCGCGTCCATCTGAAGCCGCGCTTCCGCCAGATGAGGATGGCTGGGCAATTGTTCCGAGCGTTCCTGGGCGCGGCGAAGGGCGCTCGCTGGATCCTCCAGCTCCTTGAGCAATGCGGAGGCTGCGTCAGTGAGTGGCGCGCCTTCCATCGAACGGCCGATCGCGGCGAGCAAGTTAGAGGCGCGTTCCAAAAACGGCTCAATCACCGCAGCGGCCTGTTCTCCACCTTCTTCGCGGCGCACGCGAACCAAGGCTCGGCTGAGCGCGAACAGCGAGAGACGGACGCGTTCTCCCTGGCTGACCAGCGCGAAAAGGCGCTCCGCTTCCACCCTGTGATCGCCCGATAAGGAGGACAGCGCCTCCTGTGCTTGCGTACTCTGCTGGCTGGCTAGCGGTGCGCCGTATGGGTCAGGCGGAACGGTGGCCACTCGCGCCAGCTCTTTGTAGAAATCGCCGATCACGCGCCGCTCAGGCTGGGCGCCTCGGAAAGGCCAGAGCGCGATGGAGAGCGCCGTTTCGAAAAGGCCGGCCGCAAGAGCGATCAACCCAGCCCAGCCCGCGTGCGCGGGAGTCATGGATTGTCCGCTATAGATGATAAAAACCACCAGGCTGATCATGCCGATGTCAGCAGCGGCTGTCCCGAGGCAAACCACCAACCCTGCGGCGAATGCCCACAGCACGCCCACGCAGGCCGCGGCGAGATCGTTCCGGGCCGTGAGGGCTCCGATCAATACGGCAGCCGCGCCGATCACGCTCGAAGCCAGCATGCGCGCACCGCGTTTGCGGTATGAATCTTCGCCGTCGGCAGCTGCGACGTTTAGCGCGCCTGTGGCTGCAACCAGTCCGCTGCCCGGGTATCCGAGAGCGACTGCAACAGCCAGAGGCAACACGATGCCAGCAGCGTTGCGAAGACCCATCCATAGGTTGATCTGTTTCCGGTCGAAGTGAGTTAACGTGCGCCAGAAGGCATCGAGCGGACGTGGATGGACCTCAGGCTGGGTCATCAAGTGGTGGACAAAAGCGGCGCGACGACGTTAACTAAAGCTCGTCCTAGCAGAATGTGCTGATCGGCATCGAGATGTATCCCGTCCACGCGGCTCGAAGGCGTCACGCTACCGGCATCGAAGAAGTGACAGGCCAGATCGGAGCTGACCTGGCGATAAACCTCCGCCAGGCCTGCGCACTTCTTCTCCGCTCCAGAAAACTTGGCGGCAACGGGTCCTTGAGGGAGACCAATTGGCGGCGCCGAGACCAGCAGGACCGGAGGAATCGGCATACCAGGTTCGATGGGCGCTTGCCGAATCTCTTTTATAAGGGTGGTCACGCCTTGGCCTGCCGACCACGCGTTGTTGTAGGGGTGACAAAACTGAAAGTCGTTCGTCCCCAGCATCAGGATCACAAGAGCGAGCGGCGATTGCGCCTCGATCCGCTGCGCCAAGCCCTCAATTCCATTGCGTCCCGGTTTGAACGGATCTTCCCAGACCGTGCGCCGTCCGTTCAAGCAGTCTTCCACGATTCGGACGGACTGGCCGAGCTCGTTCAGTTTCTTTTCGAGCACGCCTGGCCAGCGTTCCTCAAAAGGAAGCCGTCGTCGGGTGTTCGGGATGATCCCCCAAGTCAGCGAATCGGAGTAAACGAGAACGTGGAGCACGTTGCTATTCTAACGGCGCGGCTGGTTACTGGTGACTGGTTGCTGGTAGAAAACGACTTGTCGTTACGGCGGCGATGTGGGCAAGTTGAGCTTCTCACGGACACGCGTAAACACGCCGGCATCCGCGACTCCGCTGGCGTCGCCTTCGTCGATAGCTGCACGCAGCGCGGAAAGTTTCGCCTGATGCTCCTCTTCTTCGCTCTCCAGCGCGCGCAATACTTTCGCACGCGTTTTCACAGCGCCCGCTCCCAACCTTGGCCTTCATAAAGGCTTCCAGTTCGGTGATGAAATTCACGTTGCAAGGGGGGAACCCCCAACTTAGCACGATTAGCAAAGCGTGACAATTGGCCGAATGGCCAGGGTGGCTACCCGGATGCCCGCAAGATGCTGCACCGTATATAGATATAATCCTTGACGCCCCACTACATATTGGGGCATGATTACAGACAGCCGCAAAAACTGGTTGGTTTTGTGACAATGGTATTAAAGCCCACTCCAAGCAGCGTAATAGACCGGCAAGCCCGATACCAAGACAGATACAGGAGAAACAGATGGCACACCCCAGCGTCGCTCTTAGCAGCGGTAAAATCGTAGACTTGGAAAACAAAACTACCAAAAAGCCTCTCCCGGTTGCCCAGCGCAAGGGAGTCAGCTTCCCTAAGTTCTTCACCCAGAAGCTGGAACCGGGGAGAACGCCCTACGATGACATTGCGTGGGAGCTGCGGACCGCTGCCATTGGAAACGACAAAGGCGCCATCATCTTTGAGCAGAATGACGTGGAAGTGCCGGCCGACTGGTCGCAGACGGCTACCAATATTGTTGTCAGCAAGTATTTCCATGGCCGTATGGGAGGGCCCGAGCGGGAGACGAGCGTTCGCCAGTTGGTGCATCGTGTAGTTGACAATATCGCGGATTGGGGCCAGGCTGGCCGGTATTTCAAGACTCCGGAAGATGCCACCAACTTCCGCAATGAGCTGGCGCACCTGATGCTGACCCAGAAAGCCTGCTTCAATTCGCCGGTTTGGTTCAACGTGGGCGTGGACGAAGCGCGCGGCTACGGTTTCTATTACGACGAAGCGCTGGACAAGGTTGTGAAGCTGAAGAAGGGCGAATCGCGCCCGCAGTGCTCGGCGTGTTTCATCAACTCGGTGCGGGATTCGCTGGAATCCATCCTCGATCTGGCCAAGACCGAAGGCATGTTGTTCAAGTGGGGGTCGGGCACCGGGACCAATCTTTCGCCGTTGCGCGAAGAAAACGCCGGGTTGGCTGGCGGTGGCTCTGCGTCCGGTCCGCTCAGCTTCATGAAGGGATTCGACGCGTTCGCGGGCGTCATCAAATCCGGCGGCAAGACGCGNNTCCATTTTCTTCCAGAACGCCAACAACTCAGTTCGCGTGACGGACGAGTTCATGGAAGCTGTGGCGGCAGGCGGCGATTGGTGGACGCGTTCGGTGGCTAACGGCCAGCCGAAGGAACGCCACAGCGCCAAAGATCTGCTGCGCGAGATCGCGGAAGCGACTCATCAATGTGGTGATCCTGGAATGCAGTACGACACCACCATTAATCGCTGGCACACGTCCAAGGCCACGGCGCGCATCAATGCGTCGAATCCTTGCTCGGAGTACATGTTCTTGGACGATTCGGCATGCAACCTGGCATCGTTGAATCTCATGAAATTCGTCGGGCCGGACGGCAAGTTTGATGTGGAGGCGTTCCGGCATGCCTGCGACACGGTGACGTTAGCGCAGGAGATCATCGTGGATAGCGCGAGTTACCCTACGGAAAAGATCGCCAAGAATTCGCACGATTACCGGCCTCTGGGACTCGGCTATGCCAACCTGGGCGCGCTGCTGATGTCGATGGGCATTCCTTACGACAGTCCGGAAGGCCGCGATTGGGCCGGCGCCATCACCGCTGTGATGTGCGGCCAGGCGTATTTGACCAGCGCGCGGATCGCGGAAGCGATTGGCCCTTGCGTCGGCTACGAAGCCAACGAAGAATCGTTCTTGGATGTAATCCTGATGCACGGCAAGGCGGTGAGCGGCATCGATAGCAAACGCATCCCCGAGGATTTATACCTCGCCGCCGCCGAATGCTGGGGCGATGCCTACAAGCTGGGCGAGAGTGCCGGCTTCCGCAACGCGCAGACCACCGTGCTCGCGCCTACAGGCACCATCGGCTTCATGATGGATTGCGACACCACGGGCATCGAGCCTGATCTAGCGTTGGTGAAATACAAAAAACTGGTGGGCGGCGGCATCATCAAGATCGTCAATAACACCGTTCCGCAGGCGCTGATCAAACTCGGATACAGCCCGGAGCAGGTGGAGCTGATTGTGAGCCACATCGACGCCACGGGGACCATTGAAGGCGCGCCGGGGTTGAAGGACGAGGACCTGGCGGTTTTCGATTGCAGTTTCCGGCCTCAAAATGGTAAGCGATCCATCCATTACATGGGCCATGTGAAGATGATGGCGGCGGTGCAGCCATTTATTTCCGGCGCGATTTCGAAGACCATCAACATGCCGGAAGAGTGCACGGTGGAAGACGTCATGGATGCCTATATGGAAAGCTGGCGTCTGGGTCTGAAGGCTGTGGCGATTTATCGCGATGGATCGAAGCGCGCGCAGCCGCTGAGTTCCTCGACCGGCAAGGGCGAAAAGAAATCGGTGGTGGCCGCGGCCGCGGTCGCGCCGGTCACGGTGGAGAAGGTGGTGTATCGGCCGATCCGGCGCAAGCTGCCCGATGAGCGGCAGTCAGTGACGCACAAATTCTCGATCGGTGGCCACGAAGGTTACATCACGGTGGGCTTGTATGAGGACGGCACGCCGGGTGAAGTTTTCATTTCGATGGCGAAGGAAGGTTCGACGATCAGTGGATTGATGGATAGCTTCGCCACCAGCATCAGCTATGCGCTGCAGTATGGCGTGCCGCTGAAATTCTTCGTCGACAAATTCAGTCACGTGCGGTTTGAGCCGAGCGGCTGGACCGGCAATCAGCAGGTCCCCTACGCGAAATCCATCATGGATTACATTTTCCGCTGGATGGGAATCAAGTTCCTGGGCCCGGATTACGCGGTGACGGAAGCGGGCGACGCGATGGTGCTGCGTCCCACCGAGCCGCAGCCGCAGCAGGCGCTGCCGTTCGGGCAGGTAAGCGATGCGCCGCTGTGTTCAGAATGCGGCGGGCTGATGACGCGCAACGGAAGCTGCTACAAGTGCGAGAACTGCGGGGGGACTAGCGGGTGTAGCTAGCGAGCTTTGGTGGGCTGCGGTAGATCCTTCTAGGCTGGTGAGGGCGGCTCGAAAGGGCCGCCTTGTTTTTTTGCGGTAGCCGGCGAATCGCAAGGAGGCATCTGCCGACAGCGATTTGTAGTCCCTGGAATGTGCGTTAAGCAGACATAGACGTAAAGTGCTAGCAGCCGACTAGCTTATAGCGACTTGGGCGGCTCTCCAAATCGCAACTTGAGCTCCTTGACCATTTCCTCGTGCGGCGACCTCCAAATTTCATCCAATCGCTGATGCATCTTCGAGTATGGGGAGGTTTGTTCCTCTAGCCACCGCGTGGTAAGGACCCTGTCGGTTGGAGGATCAACATGGGTATGGTGGCCATAATCGACTTGCTCCGTGCCGCGTTCCCATCCACGAGGGGTCAGATGCCACTCTGTATATTCCTTGCTGTACGACACGGGAATTTAGGTTTCTATTTTCGCTTCAATACACCATCCGCGGTAAGCCACAATTCGTTACCATCTGGATCGCGAAGGATGAATGGCTGCTTGCCCTGCAATTCCCGGGCTGCGCGGCGCACATCGTCCTGCGACGCAAACCGTCGAGTTGAATGGAATGCTCCGTTGATCGGACTCCTTGGTATGAGCTTCCATTCCCTCATCTATGAGCCCAGATTAGCAGGTAATGCTAATTCTGTGTCCCTCGGGCTGAGGTGATAGCGGACCTTAAAGAGGGATGCCTCTCTGCGCGGCGGTTTGGGCCCGATCAGCTGACTATGGGCGACGGCTCTTGATCTCAATAAGTGTCTCAACAGTAGCGATGTTCGTTGGAGACAAGCCATTCGCTTGTAATTCGCTGAATGGGAAGAATCCGCTGCAAGCTTGATCGCCGATACCGCTAATCTCCAGACCCGGTTCCACACTTAACGGGAAGCTACGCCAACCAATTTTCGCCGTATACCCAAGTTCAGGGCCGTTCTCAGTCCACGGTCTCCATATCACGCTCGGGCTAAATTCGTCTTCCGACCTCATGGCATCAATCGTACCGCCGGCTATGCCTTCGTGTGAGGCCCTACAGTCTGGCGTAGCATCCGGACTCTACTCCACTGCAACTCTCGCTTGCAGTATATTGGGATCACATCGTGGAGGCGGATCACCCACATGCCGGAACCAGTTAGGAAGACCAGTGCGAAACAGCCGCGCTTGGAAGGAGAGGCGCCGGAGTGCGCTCTGCCGCATGTACGAGTCGATTGGACTGATGCGGAGTTGGCAAGCCTGGCGAAGCTCGCGAGTTCAGAGCCAGCCAAGCCAACCGACGCTCTGATACGCCTCATGAAGGGCTAACCGGTCGCGACGGTGAATGAAGGTCGTCAACGACGGCCCGCGACGATCTCGGCAAGCATCTGATCAATACCGGCAGTTGGCGCGTTCAACTTCCCGAGACGCGCGACAGGGTCGGAGCTCGGCCCTTCGTATGGGAGGGACTTCTCCAAAGCGCACCGCACCCACTCGCTCTTGGAAACACGGCTACGCTGCGCTGCCTGGCTGAGTTGGGCGTTCAGTTCCGACGGGATCAACACTTGCAGCCGATGGCGCATAAGCAATACTAGCAAGACCGTCTCACTCAACGGCACGGAGAGTATCATAAAGCCATGGGTGCCCGGTCGCTTGTGACATTCGAGCAGTTCGAACAGTTCCCCGACGATGGGATGAAGCATGAGCTCTTCCAAGGGGAACACATCGTCGTGCCGCCTCCCAAATCACGGCATACGCGCATTCAGCAGAAGATTCAGGATGTCCTACGGCCGTTCGTGCGGGAACATCGGCTGGGCGAGGTGCACATCGAGGCGGGATTCCGGTTGACCTCTGACACCTGGCTGCAACCCGACGTTAGTTTTCTTAGGTCTTCTCAAATTCAATCCAGCGATCCCGGTGGTTATTACCAAGGTGCGCCGGCCATCGCGATTGAAATTGCTTCGGATTCAAACACCGCGGCACAGCTTGACCTCAAGACCGAACTTTATTTTGCGAACGGATCGAGTGAGGTTTGGGTAGTGTATCCGAAAACGAGAAAAGTGCTGGTGCATCGGGCCGATGGCGACAACCAGAGCGTCACCGCTGGCGAGCTGTGTTCGGATTAGGAGTAGGCGCAAGCCGGAGGCTTACGCTACGGTGACCGTGCTATCATCCGCTTTCTCATGCGTTTTCTCGACTGGGGCACCATCGCGGTCTACCTGCTCGCGATCACCTGGTTTGGGGCGCGGTTTCGCAAAAGCCAGCACAGTCTGAAGGATTATTTCCTGGGCGGCCACGCGGCTCCCTGGTGGGCTATCGCGCTCTCTATTGTCTCGGCTGAAACCAGCACGCTCACCGTGATCGGGACACCGGTGCTCGCGTTCAACGGAAATTTCCAGTTTCTACAGCTCATCCTCGGATACCTGGCGGCGCGCATCGTGATCTCGGCCCTGTTCCTGCCGCAGTATTTTCGCGGCGAGATGTTCACCGCCTATGAGCTGATGCGCCGCCGCTTCGGAGAGCGCATCCGAAGACTCACCGCCGGCACGTTTCTGCTACTGCGCGCTCTGGCCGAGGGCGTGCGCGTATTTGCCATCTCGATTGTCATTTCCACAATTCTCGGAACCGGCGAAGTGGTGTCCATCTTCGCCATCGTTTGTCTCACGCTGTTCTACACTTTTGAGGGAGGAATGACGGCTGTAATCTGGACCGACGTGGTCCAGATGTTCCTGTACGTGGCCGGAGCGGTCCTGAGCTTTTTTGTCATCCTGCACCAGATTCCAGGCGGCTGGGCGCACGTCCAGCAGGTGGGGGATGCGGCCCACAAGTTTCAGATGTTCGATTTCCGATTTTCCTGGACGTCCGCGTTCTTTTCGCGAAACTACAGCTTTTGGGCCGGGCTGATCGGCGGTTGCTTTCTCACCACCGCCAGTCACGGTACCGAGCAGTTGCTGGTCCAGCGGTTGCTGTCCGCGAAAAACGAAGGACAAAGCCGTGCGGCGCTATTTTCCAGTTGGGTGGTGATCTTCTTCCAGTTCGCTCTATTCCTGTTTATTGGCCTGCTGCTGTTCGTCCACTATTCGGACGTGCATCAGGCTGCCCCCAAGCCTGCGGAGGCGCTTTACCCCAGCTTCGTCTGGAACAATCTGCCGGCGGGCGTAGCTGGTCTGGTGATTGCCGCGATTCTGGCGGCGGGGATGTCGAACCTCAGCGCGGCGCTGAATGCGCTGGCGTCCACAACCGTGATGGATTTCTACAAACCCTTCGCGGCCCGGCGTGTGGGGCAGGGCCATGCCCTGCCAACTGAGACTCATTATCTGGCGATGGCGCGGCGAGCCACGGTTCTCTGGGCGGTGATCTTGTTCCTGGTGGGCTTGGTGGCGCGCCATTGGGGGTCGGTGCTGGAAGCGGGCCTCACCATTGCCTCCATCTTGTACGGTTCGCTCTTGGGTGTGTTTCTGCTGGGCTTGCTCACACGGCGTGTCCAGGAAAACTCCGCGATCGTCGCCATGGTGGCGGGTCTCGTACTCATGATCGCCGTCAAGCGATGGACTGACATTGCCTTCACCTGGTATGTCCTGATAGGAACCGCCGCAACATTTCTGACCGGCTGCGTTGTTTCGCTGGTCCTGGGAGAATCGTCGAATGCTCGAAAAACTGCCTGAAGCCGAAGTCAGCCATATCGACCTCAAGCGCGACCTCGGAATTTGGACCGCCGCGGCCATCGTGGTGGGCACCGTCATTGGAAGCGCCATTTTTTTGGTGCCGAACGATATGGTGAAAAGTGTCGGCTCGCCATTCATGGTGTTCGCCGTTTGGATTTTTGGCGGGATGCTGACCTTGTTCGGCGCCTTGAGCTACGCCGAGCTCGCCGCAGCCCTTCCCCAAGCTGGCGGAGAATACGTCTTCCTACGAGAAGCCTACGGCCCGCTGTGGGCATTTATTTACGGCTGGACACAAATGTGGGTCGCAAAGAGCGGATCTATTGCGACTCTCGCAACCGGCTTTTTCATCTACCTGGCGAATTTTCAGCCCGAACTGAACAAAGTGTGGGTGGTAGTCCCACTGCCACTCGGTGAATCAGGGCAGCCGTTGGAAATCCGTTACGGCCAATTGCTGGCCATGGGAGTTATAGCTGTGCTGGCTTTCATCAATTACTTCGGGGTGAAGGTTGGAGGCGATCTGCAGGTAGTCGTAACCATCGCGAAGGTGGGGCTGATTGCTGCGATTATCGTGATCGGACTCGGCACTGGCCACGGAAGCGTGTCGAATTACCACACATCCATTCCCGCACCAGGTGGTGTTACTGGGTTTTTCGCAGCACTTGTAGCGGCGCTTTGGGCTTATGACGGATGGAATAACGTCAGCATGGTTGCTTCCGAAATCCGAGACCCGCAGAAGAACCTGCCACGCGCCTTAATTGCGGGCACGCTAGTAGTCATCGCGATCTACCTGCTTGCGAATCTTGCCTATTTCTATGTCCTGCCGGCGGCCGATGTGGCCTCCAGCGCCCGCGTGGCGGCTGAGACGATGCGCCGTATCCTGGGCTCTTTCGGGGCAAACGCTGTCAGCATCGTGGCCATGATCTCGATTTTCGCCGCGCTCAATGGGTCAATCCTCTCCGGTTCACGAGTTCCGTTCGCCATGGCGCGCGACGGGCTGTTCTTCCGCCGCGTTGCCTTCGTCAACCCTAAGCATCGAACTCCTAGCGTCTCCATCCTGGCGCTCAGCGCCTGGGGCGCTTTCCTGGTGCTGAGCGGACGGTACACGCAGCTATATACGTACGTTATATTCGCCAGCGTTATCCTTTATGGGATGGCCACGGCTGCCGTCATCGTGCTGCGAATCAAGCGGCCGGACCTGCCCAGACCCTATCGAACACTAGGATACCCTTTTGTTCCGGTGGTTTTCGTACTAGGCATTAGCTGCCTGGTGGTATCCACGCTGCTGAAGTCGCCTCGAGAGTCACTCATGGGTCTGGGTTTGGTATCGCTGGGGTTACCGTTCTATTTCTTCTGGAAACGGAGGCGTAGGACGTGATTCCGAGCACGTTCCGCGCGATCAAGTGTGAGGTACCATAAACTTTTTGTTCGGCTTCCCGAACAAAACACTTGAACGGCGATCAAAAATAAGGTACAACTTTTATTACAAGACCAGTAACTTACGTAGGTTTTGTTCGCCTTCCAGAACAGAAGGCCATTTTCAGACTACATTTTTCGGGAGAAAGCTACTGAATGGACATCAACAAGATGTTGGCGGATTTACGTGCTGAGCGTGAGCAGATTGAAGAAGCGATCATGACGTTGGAGCGGCTGGCTCGGGGACGCGGCAGGCGCCGTGGACGGCCACCAGCCTGGATGTCCAACATCAAAAAACGCGGCCGGCCGCCAGGCAGCAAGAACCGTCCTAAGAGCGAGGCCAAGGGGTCTTCAGCGAAGTCGGCAGTCGCCTAAGGTGAAGCCGGCAATCGCGTAGGTTGGCGGCAGTCTAACCACGAGCCGATACTCTTGTCGGCTCGGGAGGCGGGCACTCATGCCCGTTGGAGCTTCG
>PMUN01000346.1 GCA_003166875.1 Bryobacterales bacterium
CGGGTCCAGGGGGACCCGCGCGGACCTGGGGGTCCGCCCCACTCCGTGCATCAAAAACTGAACCTCAAGCCTAACTGGACCACGCGGCCGCCACGCGAGCCAATGATCTTTCCCGCATCCAGGTTGGGTGCGCTGGCCGGGCCAATGACCGGGTCGGGATCGTTCCAATTGGCATGATTGAGAAAATTGAAACCGGTTGCGTTCAACTCCACCGCGGTCTCCGGGCCAAGCGCCATGCGCTTGCTCAGGCTCAGGTCGTAATTCTGAGTACCGGGATTGCTCAGCGTGGAGCTGGTGCGTGAAGCATCGCCTAAGGTAAAGTCCGGCGGCTGATCGAACGCGGCGGGATTGAACCACAGCGCTGGGCCGGGATTGCTTACCTGGGGATTCACCCCCGGTACGACATTCACGCTCAAGGCGCTAATAACGCCACCCGTGTTGTTGAACTCGGGCCGCAGCGCTATGGGCGTTCCCGCGGTGAGAGACGCCGTGCCGCTGAGCGACCAGCCGTCCACCAGATAGTGCCGCCAGTCCGAGTACGTTAGGAAGGCTTTGTTCGCGCCCAGCGGCAGTTCGTAGCTATAGCTCACCTGCAGCCGCTGGGGCTGGTTGTACGACGTGAGCGACCAGTCGTTCTGGCGGTTGAAATAATCCTGGACGCCGTAGGGGCCGGAGTAGTCGTCCATTTGTTTTGAAAACTCGTAGTAGGCGCTGAGCGACAAACCCATGGATGCCCGTTTTTCGATGCGTATAGATCCGGCGTCACGCTGATAACGGCCAATCGGGTACAAGCCATCCAGCTCGAATCCTTGATATTGCGGATAAGGCCGGAGCGCGCTTGCGAAGGCCAGGTTATTGAGCTGGTCGCCAAAGCGCAGCGCGTCGGGAGAGATGGCATTCGGATTGGCCGCGCCATCGCCCACCAATAAATTGTGGCCGCCGGAGTAGCCGGCTCCCACCGAAAGCACCACCGAGCCGGGCAGCTCGCGCTCGATGGTGAGCGACGCGGATTGGTAAACCGGTTCGCGATCGGTGGAATCCACCAGATCGGCGATGGTGTTGTTGGCGGCGTCGGGACGGAGATCCGGCAGCGGAGTTGCGAGCGGCGGAAGCGCTGAAGTAAGGGGCACCGCGGGTTGCAATTGCGTATCTGGGGAAAGGAATGTCTGGCGTGCCGTGAAGCCTTGCGTACCCCACTGGCCTTGATAAATGGGGATGGCGGAGTAGCTGCGGGAGTAGCCCGCACGCAAAACGGTCTTCGAATCGCGCGTCAGGTTCCAGGCTATGCCCAAGCTTGGCTCCGCGCGATACAGCGTGGGGCGGAAACCGCGCGGCTCGCCGTCTTCACCCGCAATGGCGAGAGCGCCCGGAAGCCCATTCTCCGGATTGATCATTGAAAAATCGATGGTGGACTGGCGGTCGTACTTTTCTACGCGCGGAGAATGCCGCGCGATGTTGACGCCAATATCCACGGCCAGGCCTTTGCGCGGTTCATAATGATCCCGCAGCGCGACGGACGTGTTGCTGCTGCGGAAATAGGATGGCGAAATGACGAAGCTCTTCTCGGCGAACGCCGGTAGCCCGAGCAGGAAGCTGGCGAACGCTTGCCCCGTGTCGATAATTCCCGGCAGGCTGGTGAGCCCGGCGTCAAATTGGAACATGCCGTTCGGATATTGCGGCCAGAAGCTGTTGACCTGGTACTTGATGTACTGCCCGATCAGGCGGACGGAGTGCTGGCCAAATCGCATGGAGAGACCATCGGTGAATACATAGGTGTTATTGGCGCCGGCGGACGCTGGATAAGCCTGACCCATGCTGACGTAGGGATCGAACTGATAGACCGGGAAAGCCGCCTGGTTTTCGCTGCCGCCGCGCGTAGTGGTTGAGCTGGCTTGCATCGAGACCGTGTTCACGGTCTGTGCGGAAGCTGTGAAGACGTGCTCGATGGAGCCGCGGCGCGAGGAGAAATTCTGGTTTGGAGCGCCCGGGTTGGCGATTGTGTTGAAGACAGGAGCGGGATCCAACACGCCGTTCGAGAAGGCCAGCTCCGTACTGATACGCTGGCGCTCGCCGATGGAGTGGTCCACCTTGCCGATCATGCCGCTGGCTGAGTTGACCTCAGGCGAATCGACGAAGTAGTTGTTCTGAAAGAACGGCCCGATGGAAGCGTTGGGAGCCGGATAAAGCTGGATAGCGGCCAGCGCCACTGGACTCAGACGGTTTGCGGGAATCTGGTTACCGGGAAATGGATCGCGCAGGTATTGCAGGTTGCTCACCGAAACTGGCTGGGACGGATTATAGGCCGGGTTGGGGCGCGTGGAATTGGGATCGTAGATGATCAACGGGTCGCCCGCATCGTCCACCGTGTGCGAAAAATCGCCGGTGCGCTCGTCCATGGTGGCGATAGTGCGCAGGCTGGTTCTGGAAATGCGCTCGTGCACGCTTTCAAAAGAGAGCGAAACGTAAGTGTTGCTCTTTCCGTGCGTCAGGCCGGGAACGAAGAATGGTCCGCTCACATTGAAGCCGTATTGGTTGCGCCGCAGCAGGCCTTTGTCGCCGCCGTTCTGGGTGATCTCATGCGGCACGGCATCCAGAAAATCATTGCGGAAATTTTCGAAGAGACGGCCATGCCAGTCGCGCAGGATGTTGCGGGGTGGCGCGCTCTTGGCGGTCTCGTCCGCGCGCAGGCCCAGATTCGCGGTCTGGAGCTTGAATTCGTCAATGGCGCGCTGCACTTCCGTGGGTGGTTGCGGCGCGGACTGCGGCCAGGAAAGGCCGGACAGGCACACGAGCACACAGATAGCGCGGTAGCAGCATCGCATACTCTGAGTTTACTTGCAATTCGGTCTCCAACCAAGCGCTGGTGTGGCACGCATTCTCGCCGACGTGGGGCGGACCCCCTGGTCTGCGGCCGACGCCCTCGTCGGCCTGCTGGCGAAATAGATGTAGCTCCAAACAGCGGGTCCAGGGGGACCCGCGCGGACGAGGGCGTCCGCCCCACAAGGCAGAATTATGCACTAGGCCGCGAAATGCGAACGTGGTAGTTGTACACCAAGAGGGTCAGGATACCGAACGCCATCCCGGATAGTGCCAGCAGCGCGCCGGATGGACGGGCCACCGTCAGCGAGAATCTGATCAGGATGGTGGAAATGACGAACGCCGCATTGCGGAATACCAGCTCGTAGCGGTCCGAGACCGCCAGCGACAGAATCACAATCAAGACGTCAGTGAAAATCATGACCGTGAAAACTTCCGTGTAGAAGAACGTGTTCGGATCGAGACTCGCCTTCGCACCGTGGTAGGCCACGTTCCAAGCCTCCGAACCGAATTCGAGCAGGCTGATTGCGGCGAGCGAAACCAGAAGCACGGTAAGCGCCAGTGCGATCGCCTTCTTCCGCGAAATGAATTTTGTTAGCTCGCCGGATTCCTGCGGGAGCGTATCTGGCGCCGACCGCCTGCGTCCCGCGTGGAGGAACACGGTCACCAGCAGGAACATAACCAGGCCCGCGCCGACATCCAAGAATATGGTCCGAACGTCCGGTGTGAATTGCGTGAGCTTGCCGATATCGTCCAACTCGGCGATGTCCTTGAAGAACCGCCGGATGAAGATGAGCGACACGATCTCGTATTGCTTCCCGATGGATTGAGTAGTGGACTGGGGTAAGGCCGCGATCAGCATCAGGACTTCGAAAAAAAGGATGAAGCTGAACGGCGTATAGATGGCCGACAAGTAGTTGTGGCCCACAGCGGCGAGTAGCGCGGGAGGGTGAGATAGCGTACGCGAGAGGAACACCAGCGCCAAATGCACCAGGAATCCCGCGATGCTCACATTCACCACCAGCCGGTCGAGCCAGGCCCGGCGGTCCTCGGCATTCAGCCGATCGAAAGCTGCCGCGAACGATCTGCGCACGCTATGGGCCGGCATTGTTTCCGTTCAAGCAATCGTAAGGCCAATTGTAGCGGTGTGTGGCGAAGATTGTTATAATCCCGCCATGCGATTACTTGCCGGGACGTTGTGTATCGCGACAGCTTTAAGCGCGGCCGAGGCCACCTCGGACCATGTTCGCGATGCGGCCACCCGGGCAATAGCGCTGCTCCAGAGTTCCCAGAAGGACTGATACGCCAAGCAGAGTTGCGAATCGTGCCATCACCAGATCTTGCCGGCACTCGCGTTTCGTGTGGCGCGCGAACACGGCGTTCCCGTCAATGAAGAAATAGCCCGCGACAATGCTGTCCACGCGTTTGGCCCGTCCGGGAACCTGGATCGCGCGGTTCAATACACCCATATCATCGACCCGTCGCTGGATGATGGCTACCGTCTGCTGGCCATGGACGCTGCCGGGGTTGGTCCCAACCTGAGCGCCGCTGTTTACGCCCGGCTGATCGCTTCGCGTCAAAGGCCCGACGGCCATTGGGTCACCGTCGACCAGCGCCCACCCCAGAGCTATAGCTACATCACGGCCACTGCGGTTAGCCTGCGCGCAATTCAGCTTTTTGGACACCGCGAGCTTGCTGCAGATACTCGGCAGCGTGTTCAGCGTGCTCGCGCGTGGCTCGCCTCACAACAACCGCGAGACACAGAAGAACGCACTTATCAGTTGCTCGGTCTGCATTGGGCAGGAGCATCGGCGGGCGAACTTGCCAAACTGGGACGCGATCTGGCCGCGACGCAACGGCCCGACGGCGGCTGGAATTCGCTCGATGGCAGAGCCAGCGAAGCGTACTCCACTGGTCAGGCTCTGGTGGTGCTTCACGATGCCGCCGGCGTTTCAACTGAGACTGCGCTCTGGCAGCGCGGCCTGCATTTCCTGCTCGATACCGAGCAGCCGGACGGTTCCTGGCATGTTGTTTCACGCCTGCATCCACCCGCCCCAGTCAGCCCACCATACTTCGAATCCGGCTACCCGTATGGTCACGATCAGTTCGTTTCCGCGATGGGCGCATGTTGGTCCATCATGGCTCTCGCGACGGCGCTGGGTCCTGCGCGAAAGGTGGATCTGGCTCCGCTCCGGGAAGCCGAAGGGGAGAGCGTTGAACCGTGGGTTGAGAAGGTTCTCTTCGGCTCGCCCGCCGAGCTGCGCGCCATGCTCGATAAGAAGTTCGATCCGAATTCCGCTACCAAAGGCGGCACCACTGCCTTGATGCTGGCGATGCCGGATCTGGAAAAGGCGAAGCTTCTGCTGGAGCACGGCGCCGATGTCAACGGGCGCTCGAAGTCGCGTTACTCGGCATTGTACTAACCCGCTTCGC
>PMUN01000284.1 GCA_003166875.1 Bryobacterales bacterium
CGAAATTGCCCATCAAGGCGTTTGCGGTAGCATCCCCTGCTGTTACCTGGAATGCCGTGCCTGCAGACACGAATTGCAGTTGTTGGTGACCGTCGGTGCCGGTGTGAATCTCGGCCGTGATGTTGGCTGCGGCGAACGCGGCGTCTTGTGCGGTGCCGCCTGTGGCCGCGGCCTGAATGCCGGCGTTGATGGCAGTGGCGAGATCAGCAGTGCTCGCAACGTTGGCGGTGTTCACGTTCACTGTGACCGCCCCGGTTGTGATCACCCCGCCAGCTCCAGCTGAGAAGCCTGGTCCGGAGATTACAAAGGACGTGCTGCCCGCGGTAGTGGCTAGAGCGAGTATCTTCGACACGCTGGTGGCGGAGGACGCGCCTAGGTCATACAATCCGCTGTCCGTTGTGCCCGCTGCAACCTGGTAGCCCGCGGTGAAACCCTGCAATCCCAGACTCTGCGTATCTACAGTAGACCTGGAAAGATCGACGGAGACTGTACCGTTGGTAATGGTTGACGCGCTGGTGGCGCCATCGCCGCCACCGATGAATACGGACAGATTCTTGGCAAAAGTGCCGCCCGTGTTCAGACCAATGGCCTGCGCCTGGCGGTTAATTTCGGTCAACACGCTCTGGTATTCGCCGTTCAGAACCGAACGATCGCCGGTGAACGTACCGGAAGCCGATTCGGTGGCCAATGTACGTGCCCGATCGAGCAGTTGCGAAATGTTGCTGATACCGCCATCCATGATCTGGAGCTGGCTCAAGCCGTTGTTGGCATTCTGAACACCTTGGGTTAAAACGGCCTCATCGGACCGGTAGCCGTTGGCGATAGCTAGGCCGGCGGCGTCGTCGCCGCTGGATACGATGCGTAGACCAGAGGTTACTTCGTTAATGGTCTGGCTTTGGAAGTTGGCGTTGACTCGCAGGTAGTTCTGTGCCTGCAAGGACGCGACGTTGGTGTTGATACTAAATGAACCCACAAATATTTCTCCTTAAGAATGAGAACTCATTGCCGCGAACCTTCACGGCCTCGGACCGCCTTTGGCGCCATCGAGAGAGACTGCTGATCCCCGCTACGCGGGACCTGTGCGCCAACCCGGCATTACCCCGGACGGCTTAGGCTTCTCGAAGTTTTTCGATGGCGCGCTCAAAATCTTTCTTGCCTAGGGGCTGCGCGGCCGCTTCATTCTGTTGCTGGGTGACCTTGAGCTCTTTGCGCAGAATCACTGTTTCTCTGGGCGCCCGGATTCCGATCTTGGCGCCTTGGGATGTAATTCCCAGGACTTCGATCTCGATATCATCGCCGATGAACAAGGATTCGCCGGCCCGCCGCCGCAGCACTAACATGGTTGCTCCATTCTGACCGGTCCATCCCGGTCGCTCGGGCCGCGAGGGATGGGATGCTGGTGCGAGTAGACCGAATCCTGCCGGATGGCCTGCAGGGCGCGGCGAGTCTTGAGATTCACCACAATGGGCGCCATTAAATTGGCGGTAGACAAAAGCCCGTCGTGGATGGACAGCAGCACCAGCACCGCGACTTCGCTTGCGAGCTCTGGCTGGCGATCCGGAGCAAGTTCGAGCGTAACCAGATCTTCCCGGCATACGGCCAAGCGGTAGCCCGGATCCACGACCTGAATCGGAAGCGCCAGAAAACAAAGAGAGGGCCGCGCCATGCTCTGCAGAAAAAGCAGCGGCGAGTGCTGCGGCGATTCGATGGGGACGAAGCGCTTTTCGTTTACAAACGCCGGAAGACCGGCTGGAAAATCGAAAACCGAGTCCTCGCGATAAGATATACTTCCGAAGTATTCCGTCTCAATCAGTGCCATTCCACCGGTTCTCTAGCACGTAGCGTGCCGTGGAATAAGCGCTCAAGAAGGCGGAGTCTCCGGCTTCTTTTCCGGTTCCGATCGTTCTACCACCAGGGTGAAATTAGAGACTAGCGCCGCAATGGCGCCGAGTCCGGCAAGCAGTGGCGCGGCCACCACGCCCAGCGCGGCAATACTCAGCGGGATCTCGAGAAAGGTGTGTCCTTTTTCGTCCTTCAGAATAATCCTCCGGACGTTGCCCTCATGCAGGATGCTCTTTACTTTGTCAACCAGGTCCTGGCCCTTAATCTTGAATTCTTCGTAGAAATTTGCCATGGCGATGACGAGTGTAACATGCGCCGGTTTCCGCAGCTTCCCTCTGTCAACGCCAAGTAGAAATGTCCTAATCTCTGCCAAGTAGAAATGTCCGGTTTTACGGTGGAACTGGAGCGGTGTAGTTTAGAGTGTGAATGATTCTTTGGGAGGTCGCGCTGCTGGGGAAGATTCAAAGCCGATGCGACGGAATTGGCTCCGAAGTAAACGGCGGCAAGCCCTCGGTCAACCGGGCCCTGGTGGCGGGCAATTTCGCCATCGTGCGGTTTTTGCTCAACCGCGGCGACCTGGCCGATTACGCCCGGGCAAATGAGTGATGCATGGCTGGCCTTCGCCCGCAGCGGAAGCCCGAATACCAAGAGTCTGCCGGATTGGCCAGCCTACACATCGGAAAAACGCGCCACCATGCTCTTCGATGTCGCGAGCCGGGTGGTGGAAGATCCGAACGCCGAGGTCCGGAAGATCTTGCAGAGCTGACAAAGGAATAATTCAAGGGCATCGCACCGCAGGCCGGAGGACCATCGCGTCGTAAGTATATGTAGGCCAACCAGTTCCATATTATAATTGACAGGTTATCATTTCTGTGAGTAAATAATGAGTAGAACGCGGATGCTTCCGTTTCGAACTGGAGAACTACGATGGTCAGGATCCAACTCGACCTGCCAGACGAGCAAGTGGCAGAGCTTGACAAGCGCATGGCCGAAACTAAGCTCAGGACTCGAAAAGATTTTTTTAACAATGCGCTCACCCTTTTCGACTGGGCCATCAAGGAAAAGAAGGCTGGGCGCGTAATTGCAGCGATTGACGAATCGCAGAATATAGTGAAAGAACTGCTGATGCCGGCACTTGAGAACGTGAGTGCTTCCAGGGAGACGCAAGGGACTCGAGCAGATTCAGCATCGGCAAGGGGGGACTAAACATCTCCTATTTCGACTCTGGTTCGTCAGGGGATCGTTCCTCATGTACGTGCACCACGAAATCTACGGCGGACACAATGCGCTCCTGCTGATTGACGATTGCGCGGGCATTCCGTGTGACTTGCCGATAGACAACCCCGCCATAGGCCTTGATTTGCTCCTCAGTCGGCGTAGTGATTTTTGCATTTGACTTCTCCTCGTCCCTCTTCTTCTTCCGAATGTCCAGCCGCTTGTCGAAGATATCGAGACTCGTCTTCGTGACGCCCAGACCGAATGTCAGAGCTCCGCTACTAAGCCAAGCAAAACGGATATCCATCGCGCGTGCTCGATCCCATCTGTGATAACCGCAGTGACCGTGCCAATCGTAATCGCGACAATCAGGTAGTGCATTGTTTCAAACGCGGCCTTTGCGTCATTTTACATTCATTACTACTTCGCCGTTGCTTACAAAAGCCGACCATCTTCGTCTGTTTTCCTGAGAGACTGGAAGGGGAAGCATGAACGATTTTCGTTACGCTCTTCGAACTTTGCGCCGATCATCCGGCGTGGCGGCCGTGGCGATCACTTCGCTGGCATTGGGGATCGGCGCCACTACCGCGATTTTTTCCTTCACCAATGCAGTGATCTTGCGGTCCCTACCGGTTCAAAAGCCGAACGAGCTGGTGTTGCTCCGCTATGCCTCGAAGAAGGGGAACATCTTTGACGAAATGGGTTACCAGGAATACCTTGCGCTGCGCGACGCGCCCGAGGTTCTGACCGGCCTTGCCGCAGTGTCATCCATCAATATGAACCTGGCGAGCGAGGAGGCCACCGAACAAATTCCCGGTCAACTTGTCTCAGGCAACTATTTCCCCGTCCTGGGCGTACGGCCTCGCATCGGTCGGCTGCTCGCGCCCGAGGATGATCGCGTTGCCGGAGGCCATCCGATGTGCGTCATCAGCTATGGATTGTGGCAGAGCCGATTCGGATCGGCCCCCAACGTCGTCGGACGAAACGTTGAGATCAACGGACGGTCCTACACGATTCTAGGCGTGACACCCGCGGGCTTCGATGGAACTGATCAGGGTACGCACGCGCAGGTTTACGTGCCGCTCATGATGGCTGCACAGATCAGTCCCAGGTCGGTCGATCCGAAGGTCCAGCCGCCATTCCGCGATTGGCCGAGCTTTCTCAGTTTTGTAGGCCGGCGAAAACCCGGCGTCACGCTGGCTCAGGCCCAGACGGTTCTGGATTCGCGCTTCGCCGCGCTTCCGATCGCCAAGCAGGAATTCACATTCGAGATGTCCAGCCGGCATATCGCGCCCGGCCCCCGCGCTCGACTGCTGGTGGTGGATGGCAGGCAGGGGTTCGACAATCTGCGATTCGGCTATGAGCGCCCGCTGCTGTTCTTGCTGTTCCTGGTGGGCCTGCTGCTCGCTATCGCGTGCGCTAATGTGGCCAGCCTGCTGGTGGCACGCGCTTCCGGGCAGCGCAAACAGATCGCAATCCGGCTAGCGCTAGGAGCGAGCCGTTGGGCGTTGATCCGGCAACAGCTCGCCGAAAGTACATTGCTCGCCGTGGGTGGCGCAGCCGGCGGTCTGCTGCTCTCAATCTGGATCTCCGATCTTTTGCTGCGCCTCGCCCCGGAAGACAGCCAGATTAACGTGCATCCGGATTTCGCCGTGCTCGGCTTTCTATTGGGAGTGGCGTGCCTCACGGTGCTGCTTTTCGGGGTCGCTCCGGCGCTCGAATCGGGAAAGGCAGGCGTGGGCCCCGTACTCAAGACCGATAGCACAGGCGGCGGCCGGCGGCGCGGAGCGCTGGCGGGATCGCTGGTCGTTATTCAAGTGGCGCTTTCGATAACGCTACTGGTCGGAGCGGGACTCCTGCTGCGCAGCCTCCACAATCTTCGGTCCGTCCCTCTGGGTTTTCAGCCGGAGAATGTCGCAGTGGCCACGATACACACCAGCGTCAATCACTATTCGCCGGTGCGGGCTCATGCGCTGCTCGAAGATCTGATGCAACGCGCCGAAACTATTCACGGAGTCCGGGCCGTGAGCGCGGCGGAGGTTAGCCCACTCTCCGGGACTTTGCAGATGTCCTCGGTGAATGTTCCGGGTTATCCTACACGGCCCAAGGAAGTCCCCATGACCTATGTGAACGCGATTGGTCCGGGTTACTTCGCCACCATCGGCGCTCCCATGGTTCGGGGACGTGAGTTTACGCGCGGCGATCGCGAAGGCGCGCCTTACGTCGCCGTGATCAATGAGCAGATGGCCAAGAAATTCTGGCCCGGCCGCGATCCCATTGGGCAGCGCTTCAAGACGGGGGCGTTGGATGGCAATGAGACCGAAGTGGTCGGCGTGGTCCGCGACTCCATCTATCGCGATCTGCGCGAAACCAAGCAGGAAGTCGTCTATGTGCCGCTGCTCGAAAGCGACTTCGGATCGGCGACCCTGCATGTGCGGATGGCCGGCGATCCCGCCCCGGTGTTCAATCAGCTACGCGCTCAAGCCCGCGCTGCGGATCGCTCCGTCCCGCTGTACGGAATGCGGACGCTGGATGCGCAGATCGGCGAGAGGATCTCCACTGAGCGGATGCTGGCCATGGTGTCCACCATTCTGGGCGCGCTCGCGATTGTACTCGCAATGGTTGGTTTGTACAGCGTTCTGGCCAATGCAGTGGCGCAACGGGCCCGCGAGATCGGTATCCGAATGGCGCTGGGCGCGGCGCGCACGCAAGTGGTCGGCATGGTGATGCGCGATACGCTGCGGATGGTTTCGCTCGGTGTGCTGGTGGGAATCCCGGTGTCGTTAGCGGCCTCGCGTTGGATTGCGTCTTTTCTTTACGGAATCAAGGCGCAGGACCCGCTCACATACATCGCGATCGCCGCGCTGGTTGTAGCTGCCGGTCTCGCGGCCGCCTACGTTCCATCGCGCCGCGCCTCGCGAGTAGATCCGATGGTGGTTCTGCGCTACGACTGACCGTCCCCCGCAGATAATCCTAAGAGAATTATTCGGCTTTAGCCACCAGAGTATTATCTTCGAGCTATAGCTCGGTTCGGGATGATAGGCAATCCCATTGAATATCCCCAGCAGTTTCAGTGACGTTCTAGACGGGCAGGCGGCCACGCTCTCGCGCTGGCTCCTGGATTCGGATACCGTCTTTGCGCTTCTGGTTGGATGCGACGGGACCATTCATCTTCGTAACCTCGCCGCGAATCGTATGTTCGCTCACGATCCGGCCAGTGCCGGGACGCCAAAGATCTGGGACTATCTCACCGCTTCAGACGCTGAATCCTTTCGATTACGGCTGTCCGATCCTGCCGCTCGAGGCGATGGCCCCTTCCATCTGAATCTAAACGATGGTCCGAAAAACCCAGTGACCGTCGAGGCCAACCTGGTGGACTGCGCGGGAGGATTTCTGCTGCTGGGTGCGATCGAAGAGCGAAACCCGCTCCGTTTACAAGCCGAGCGTCAAGTGCTGACCAATCAGTTGGCAGCGATGGCGCGTGAGCTGGCTCGCAAGGACAAGGAACTTGAGGCAGCCAACCACACGATAGAGCGCATCGCCAGAACCGATGCATTGACGGGCCTCACCAACCGCAGGACGCTTGACGAGCTACTTGCGCGTGAGATAGCTCGCGCAAACCGTCAACATCAACCGTTGACGTTGATTCTTGCCGACATTGATCACTTCAACCAGATCAACGATACCTATGGCTACGGCGTGGGCGATCAAGTGCTGGCAGCACTCGGCAGAGTTTTCGGGGGCCAGGTGCGCACTTATGACGTGGCCGCGAGATTCGGTGGCGAAAAGGTCGCCTTAATGTTTCCAGGAACGACGTGCAGCGATGGCGTTGCGATTGCCGAGCGGCTGCGGAGACAGGTTGCGGCTGTTCTTATCCCTTCCGGCCCCGAGCGAATAACTATCAGCTTCGGGGTAGCCACTTTGGCGGAACGCGAGTCTGGGGAAGAGCTGATCGCCCGCACCGATGCCGTCCTCTCGAAAGCCAAGAACAGCGGGCGGAACCGGGTTGAGGCCGATGGAGTCGGCATCCTGCAGAGCTAGAAGACCAGCTTGTCTCGGAGTGTTTCGAGACACATTCCGAGCCGCGACCGGAAGGAAGCGCCACCAGCACTGTACGGCTTTGCTATTTACTCACGCTCCCTTCCGGTCGCGGCT